>JAAYGT010000062.1 GCA_012727555.1 Alcaligenaceae bacterium
GGCGATCGACCAGCCCCCGGCTGGTCGAAAACACCGCCCTCAAACAACTGGACCCTTGCATCCCCGGTCAGGGCCACAACAACGGCGTGCTCAAGCACCCGAGGCGAATCCACACCCCGACAGAACCGTCAAAGAATACCCACACCCTTGGCAAGAAAGGCGACTACCAAAGAAACAAAAGCCGACGACTGCTAGGCAAGCAGCCTCAGCAATTCATCAAGTGCAAACTGAACAGCCGCCTGGCGCACCTGGGCGCGATCCCCGGGAAACTGGCGACTTTCAACATGCACGGCCATACCCTGGGGTGTGCGCCGTGCGAAACCAAAGCACACCAAACCAACCGGCTTGCCCGGCGTGGCCCCGCCCGGCCCGGCAATACCGGTTGTGGACACAGCCACATGCGAAACCGGGCTGGCCACAAGCACCCCTTGTGCCATTTCACGGGCAGTTTCAGGGCTGACGGCACCAAACTGCTGCAATGTAGCCAGACTTACACCCAGATGGTCGTGTTTGGCTTCGTTGCTATACGTGACAAAACCACGGTCAAACCAGGCACTGGACCCGGCTATGGCCGTAACGCTGCCCGCCAACAGACCACCAGTACAGGATTCGGCACACGACAAAACCAAACCGCGTTGCTGCAAGTGCAGGCCAAGCGCGTTGGCAGATTGAAGCAGGGCATCGTCAAGCATCAGCGTATTCCGAAGAAATGAACGACCAGGGCCATGGCCAGAAGACTGTAGAGCGCCGCCACCAGATCGTCGAACATGACACCGAAACCGTTTTTAAAACGGCGGTCGGCCCAGCGCACCGGCGGGGGTTTCAGGATATCGAAAAACCGGAACAAAACAAAGGCAACCGCCTGCATGGGCCATGTGGCCGGGGTGAGCCAGAGCACCAGCCAGATCGCGATGATTTCATCCCAGACCATCCCGCCGTGATCAGGCGCATTCAGATCGTTTCCAGTGCGCTGGCAGGCCACACACCCCAGGGCAAAGCCAATACCGATGGCGCAAGCCTGCACAGCAACAGACGCATGACCAAGCACAAAGACCCAGATCAACCAGCCCAGCAACGTACCCCACGTTCCCGGGGCAGGACGCACAAGCCCGCTGCCGAAACCGAAGGCAAGAATACGGTACCAGGCGCCGAACACCCAGCGGCGGTCAGGGTGAACAACAGAACGAGAGGGCGTAATGGACGGAGGGCTCATGGGGATGGAAGCGGCACGGCCCCGGTGGCAGACGCACTGAAATGATCGAAGCCACCAGGACCAGACCAAGGCATGATCTGCCCGTTATATTCAATGACCAGACCCGGCTCGGGCGTGATGCAGCCAACACGCGTGAGCTGAACACCGTACCGACGGGCAAGGGCCAGCAACGAGGCAGCCTGCGCTGGCGCAGCCGTAAAACACAGCTGATAGACATCGCCACCGGAAAGCACGGCCTGCCGCACAACGGGTTCAGGTAATGTACTCAGTGAAGGGTGAACCGGCAAGCACTGATAAACCAGGCGCGCACCGCACTCGCTGGCCTTCAGGATATGGCCGAGATCCTGCAACAAACCATCGGAGATATCGAGCGCGGCATGCGCTTTACCCGGCAGTTCAGCCGCAAACGCCAGGGGCGGCTGTGGCCGATCAAGGAAGGGGCGGGTTGCCTGCAACACGGTGGGGTCGGCCGACAACCTGCCTTGCAAAATGCGCAATGCGATATCAGGCGCACCCAGCGTACCCGTAAGCCAGATGTCATCGCCAGGGCGCGCCGCAGCACGCCGCAGGGCCGTGGCAACCGGAACCTGGCCGAAAACCGTCACGCTGATCGTGTGCCCGGCCAGGCTGCGGGTGGTGTCGCCCCCCAGCAAAGGACAACCGGATGTATCGGCCAGCGCATGAAAACCCTTCGCAAATGCGCTGAGCCAGGATTCGGAAACAGACGGCAGAGCCAAACCCAGCAAACACCCCAGGGGCCGGGCCCCCATGGCAGCGAGATCAGACAGGTTGACCGCCAGGGATTTGTGCCCAAGGCCGACCGGATCGACATCGGAAAAAAAATGGACGCCCTCAATCAGAAGATCGGTGCTGGTGGCCAGCACACACTCCGGATCAACGGCGAACAGCGCGCAGTCATCGCCGACACCCAACGTACCCGGTGGAGCAGGCCGGGTGAAGTAACGCGCAATCAGGTCAAATTCGGAACCGGAAGCGGCCATGGTCGCGGGCTTGGGAAAGTTCAGCGACGCGCTGCGGCCTGAACTTCACGGGCGCGGACATCGGCGGCCATTTTATCGAGCACGCCATTCACGAACTTGAAGCCGTCGGTTCCGCCGAATGATTTGGCAAGCTCAACGGCTTCGTTGATCGCCACCTTGTAAGGAACTTCAACGTGGTTGATCAGCTCGTAACTGCCAATGAGCAGAATACCGTGCTCGATAGGCGACAGTTCGGTGAGCGGGCGATCGAGGTGAACAATAAAGCGCTCGCGTAAAGCCGGAGCTTCACGCATGACACCATACAACAAGGTTTTGTACCAGGTGGCATCGGCTTCGCGGAACTCTTCGTTGTCGCGCACATGGGCATCGATATCGCCGGCCTCCTGCAAGGAAGCATCGCCGCGCAAAAGCCACGCATAAACGCCTTGCAAGGCGAATTCACGGGCCCTGCGACGGGCACTGCGGGGGTTGGGACGGGCCGCCGGAGCGGCCTCGCTGGGTTTATCGGTCGTCAAGGTCGTCCTCGGCTTCATCATCGTAGTCGTAATCGTCGTCTTCGGCTTCTGGTTCGAGTGCAGCCATGAGATTGGCCATTTCAACGGCAGCCTGGGCGCAATCACGGCCTTTCTGGGCGGCACGCACCTGCGCCTGCTCATCGGTTTCGGTGGTGAGCACACCGTTTGCAACAGGAATACCGGTTTCCAGCGAGACGCGGCTGATTGCCGAGGCACTTTCGTTGCTGACGACTTCAAAGTGATAAGTTTCGCCACGAATGACGGCACCCAGCGCGATCAGGGCATCGAATTCGAAGGTTTCAGCCATTTGTGCGAGTGTGACACCAAGCTCAAGGGCCCCGGGAACCGTGACCACCATGACATCACGCTCATCGACACCGAGTTCGGCCAGTTCGGCCAGGCAGGCTTCCAGTTCAGCCATGCCGATTTCTTCGTTGAAACGGGCACGCACAATACCGATGTGCAAGCCTTCGCCATTGAGATCGGGCGCTACGCTGTAGGGTTTCATTGTTCAGTTCCTGTCTGTGGTTGGGAAAGCGGTTCGCTATCGTAACCGGTAATGGTAAGTGAGAACCCGGTCATGCTGGGCATTTTTCGCGGACGCGCAAGCAACCGGGCTTTGCCCACGTTGAGATCACGCATGATCTGGGCACCAATACCGTAGGTGCGCAAGCCATACCGGCTTTCACGATCGGGCACGGATGCACCGGGCGGCACGGGCTTGTTCCAGGCTTCGAACTGGCTGAACAAAAGGTCAGTGGAGCCTTGGCAGTTCAGCAAAATGAGCACCCCCGAGGGCGCGGCTGCAATCGCCTTGAGCGCATTCGAGACGCTCCAGCTATGCGATGTGGCGCCATCGAGCAGGACATCGAGCACGGTGGTGGGCTCGTGCACACGCACGAGCGTTTCAGTGTCAGGAGCAATTTCGCCATGGCTGAGCGCCAGATGTACCGCCCCCTGCGAGGCAAGATCACGGTAGGCAATTGCCTTGAACTGGCCCCAGGCTGTATTGACGGTACGCTCGGCGATCCGTTCGACCATGGACTCGTGTTCGGAGCGGTATTGAATGAGATCGGCGATAGTGCCGATTTTAAGGCCGTGCTCGCGGGCAAACTCGATGAGATCGGGGAGCCGGGCCATGGTGCCATCGGGCTTGAGGATTTCGCAAATGACCGCTGCCGGCGTCAACCCTGCCAGCGCAGTGAGGTCGCAGCCGGCTTCCGTGTGCCCGGCGCGCACCAGCACCCCGCCCCGCACAGCCTGAACCGGAAAAATATGGCCCGGCTGAACGAGGTCGGTGGGCCTGGCATCGCGCGCCACGGCAACTTGAATGGTGCGGGCACGGTCAGCCGCGGAAATGCCTGTATCGACGCCATCAGCGGCTTCAATGGACATGGTGAAATTGGTGCCGAACCGTGTACCGTTGCGGCTTGCCATGAGAGGCAGATCAAGCTGACGACAGCGCTCTTCGGTGAGCGTGAGACAGACCAGACCACGCGCATGGGTGACCATGAAGTTGATGGCTTCGGGCGTGACGAATTCGGCCGCCATGACGAGATCGCCCTCGTTTTCGCGGTCTTCTTCGTCAACCAGTATGACAAGGCGACCGGCACGCAGTTCAGCGACAATTTCGGGAACCGAGGCAATGGCAGAAGTAGTGGTATGAGGCATGGGATCAGCGCGCTGCAGGCACGCCCGTTATGAGAATCAGGTAGATGAAAGGGATTTTACCCTGCACCGGATGGATCTGTACTTCAATCGCCCAGCAAGGCCGTAGCGAACTCGCGGGCAACAAAAGGCTGCAAGTCATTCAGCCCCTCGCCCACACCGATCCAGTACACGGGCACCGGACGCACGCCTTGACTGCCGGCCGCCACCGCCGCCAGCGTACCGCCCTTGGCAGTGCCATCGAGCTTGGTCACAACCAGACCGGTCAGCTTGATGGCGGCATCGAAGGCTTTGATCTGGGCAATGGCATTCTGGCCCGTGTTGCCATCGACCACCAGCAAGACTTCGTGGGGTGCGGCGCCGTCGGCCTTGCCAATGACCCGCCTGATTTTCTTGAGTTCTTCCATAAGATGCAATTGCGTGGGCAGGCGACCCGCCGTATCGACCATCACGACGCCGGCCTCGCGCGCACGGCCCGCGTTGACCGCATCGAAGGCCACGGCGGCCGGATCACCGCCCTCTTGGGCGATGACGGTGACATTGTTACGCGCCCCCCATTCCATGAGCTGCTCCCGGGCAGCGGCACGGAAGGTATCACCCGCCGCCAGCAGCACCTTGGCACCTTGTGCCTGAAAATGATTGGCCAGCTTGCCGATGGACGTTGTTTTTCCGGCACCATTGACGCCGGCGATCATGACAACCAGCGGCCGGGCACTGCCCAGGGGGAACTGCTTTTCCAGGGGAGCAAGGTGATCGGCAAGAATGTCGCGCAGCGCCGCTTTCACCTTGGCCGGGTCTTCGAGCCGTTCTTTGCGCACACGTGCCCGCAACGCAGTCAAGAGCTTTTCGGTTGCTTCAAGACCCGCATCCGCCATGATCAGGGCCGTTTCCAGTTCCTCGAACAGGTTTTCATCGACCTTGACTCCGACGAACAAGCTGCCCAAGGTCTGGCCGGTGCGTGAAAGCCCTTCTTTCAGGCGAGCAAGCCAGGACCGCTTCGGAGGCGGTGATTCCTGGGCGACATGGCCTGTTTGCTCGGGCTCGGGTGGTGTTGACACCGGTTGCGACACGGCGGGGTCAGCGTGCAGGGTCTCAGTTGCAGGCGCAGGTTCGGAAGCGGGTGAAGCCTGCGGCCCGGATGCCGGCGACCGGCCATCAGTCGCAGATGCTGTAGCAGCACTGATATCAGGCTCTGCAGGCATGACTTCCTTGACGGGCTCGGGTTCGAGACCTTCATGCAACAAGGCAACGGGAGCCACGGCATCCTGCACCGGGGTGTCTGGCACACCCGCCTGGGGCACTGTTTCCGGTGCTGCCTGAGCCTCTGGCGTTTCTGGCAAGCGCTGGTCCGCGACCTCGGTGGCCGGCAGATTCTTCTTGCGTTTAAAAAAGCTGAACATACGTTTTACACTACCCGGTTATATGGAACCAACACACGACCCCGAATGGGTCGGACAAGCACATGAAAAAGCACACAGTGCGTATTGTAGGCGGTGATTATCGCAAAACCCCGATCACGGTCATCGATGCCCCGGGCCTGCGCCCCACACCCGACCGCGTTCGGGAAACGCTGTTCAACTGGTTGACGCACTTCTGGCAGGGCCGGTTCAACGACAAACACGTGCTCGACCTGTTCGCCGGCACAGGCGCCCTGGGTTTCGAGGCCGCCTCACGCGGCGTGGCTCATGTACAGATGGTTGAGAAAAACCCGAGCGCCGTGGCGGCCCTGCGTGCACTGCGTTCCCGTCTGAAAGCGGAAACACTACGCATTCACGCCGGTGATGCGCATCAGGTGCTCGAACGGCTTGAAGCAACCCGCTTTGACCTGATTCTGCTGGACCCCCCCTTCGGACAAGGCTGGCTTGACACATTGTGGCACCGCCTGCCTAATCTGCTCAAACCCGCCGGCCTGATTTACGTTGAAGCCGAGGCATTGATCAATCCGCCAGACGGCTTTACCATTTTGCGACAGGCAAAAGCAGGACATGTCCATTTTCATCTGCTTTCATTTGCTGCAATGCAAAAAACAGACAATAATCACCCTGTAAATGGCGACCGGAATGCGTCTGCCATTTTCCCGACTGACTGAAACCTTTCGGTGTGCCGTATCGGGCGCACCCATACCCTTACGGAATGCGCATGATCACTGCTGTCTATCCCGGAACATTTGACCCGCTCACACGTGGGCACGAAGATCTGGTCAGGCGTGCTGCCGGCCTGTTTGATCACGTCGTGGTCGGCGTTGCCCACAGCCAGGCCAAGCGCCCCTTTTTCAGTGTCGAGGAACGCGTTGAAATTGCCCGTGAAGTCCTTGGTCACTATAGCAACGTCGAGGTCAAGAGTTTTGCCGGATTGCTCAAAGACTTCGTGCGCGAACAGAATGGTCGTGTGATTGTCCGCGGGCTGCGTGCCGTTTCCGACTTCGAATACGAGTTTCAGATGGCAGGCATGAATCGGCACCTGTTGCCCGAAGTGGAAACACTGTTCATGACACCGTCTGATCAGTACCAGTTCATTTCAGGCACGATCGTACGTGAAATCGCCATTCTGGGTGGCGATGTCAGCAAATTCGTATTCCCTTCCGTTGAACGGTGGCTGCACAGCAAATCGAAACAGCGCCGCGAAGAACGTGAACGTGAAGCCGCCCAGCAAAAGTCCTGAACCTGACACCCTGCCATGGCCCTGCGCATTACCGAAGAATGCATCAATTGTGATGTCTGCGAACCCCAGTGCCCCAACACGGCCATTTACATGGGCGATGAAATTTATGAAATCGACCCCATGAAATGCACGGAATGTATCGGGCACTTCGATGAACCCCAATGCATTGTCGTGTGCCCGGTGGAGTGCATTATTCCCGATGAAAACCACCCGGAAGACGAGCAGGCGCTGCACGCCAAATATCTGGCGCTCACGGCCACGAAGGCCGTTTAACGGGTCTTATATGGGGCAAGCCCGAGAACAGGCCGTGAAACCCCTCAGTGCAACGCCGTCGAGCCCGGCAACAGGCCCCTGCAGTCGGTTAGCCACCGACCGCCTTCACTGAGCCGGCCGATGCTTTGCCACACCCCTCAAAGCTCAGGCCAAAGCACCCGACCCGCGTCAGGATGCACCTTCACCAAACGACAGGGCATTTCCAGAAAGCGGGTAAACCAGGCTGCGGCGAGATCACCTTCGTCGATAACATACACGCGCTGCTGACCGACATTAACCTGACGACACACGCTTGCATCGTCTTCAATGACATCAAGCGGAATATCGAGCCGCAGCATGCCCTCGCCACGAATCACAAGGTAACCCAGATTCAGGGAAATCTGTATGTCAGCCAGTTTTTCACAATGACTCTGTGACAGCCAGTGCCCCTGCTCGTCGATGACCATCCAGCGTTTGTCGTACGGTGCCGCATCCGGATGACAAACGCCGGCACAGGCCACCACGGGAAAATAAAAGGGCGATGTCATTTCAGGATCCTCCGGTTTGATTGTTTGGGGCGATGGCCCGGCCAGTCTCTGGCAGGTTGCCAGACAATTTTCAGATGTACATCAGCGTAGCAAGCCTTTCAACGCGTCGCCAAGGCTTTTGACAGGATCGACCGGACGCGGCGCTGCCGGCGGCTGGGCGGACGCCCCGGGCGCAGTGCTCTCTTGCTCCGGCACCGGCAAACCCAGACGCTCGGTGAGCAATTCGGTGAGACCTCCCTGCACAGCCTGCCGGATCGCCTTGCTGGAAATATCCTGCCACTGCACCTGGTAGCCCGGCGAACGGAACGGACCCGACACCCTGAGCGGGACCGTGATCCCCCGCAAGTCGGCCAGATCTTTACCCTCTTGTCCGGTACGCGTATTGACCACATTGACATTCAATACAAGGTCGATCTGGTCATTCACGAGATCCAGTGAGGCAGGCTTGCCCTGGGTGATGCGCAGCAAAGGCGCCATGACCGTCAGTTTTCGCACGGTGCCCTGCCCCTGGGCCAGCCCGAGATCGAGATCCAGCGACGTGAAATCGGTACGGCGGGAAGGATCATACGTTGCGGAAATACTGGGCACCTGCCCCTGAAGCACCGCCCGGACCGCCTCATTGACCTCACGCAGCGTCTGGGCCACATTGAACCCCTTGATGGCACCGTCACGGACAGTGCCCTTGAGGGCTCCGGAAAGATTTGATTCAAACGCAGGAAGCGTTGTGCCGGAGGTCTGGATTTTCAATTGCAGACTAGTGCTTCCGGCGATCCGGTCATCTCCCGTCAAGTCGGTCAGGAAAGGGCCCAGCGCAAGCCCCTTAACACCCAGATCGGCCGATAACTGGTTGTCGGAGGTCGCCGAGAAACTGCCGGCAAGCTCGCCTTCGTAGGCACGCGCCTTGAAGCCCGATACCCTCAGGACGCCCTCGGCAACTTTGATGCTGGACTGAACAGCCTGCAAACGCACATTGCGTGTTTTCAAGGCGCCTAGAGTCAATGTACCGGAGAGGTTCAAGGACTGGAGAAACGAGAAATCAACGTGGCTGACGGGTGCTCCGGGCCGTGGCTCGGCCGCAGGCTCGGCAGCACGGGCTTCCCGTGCTGCCGACGGCAGGGATGGGCCGGGCCCGGCGCCATTCTGGACGCCACCCTCGCGGATAGCGGGAACGGCAGCGGATGCCTTGACCGGCACAGGGAACAACTGATCGAGGTCGAGCGAGTCGGACTTGAGGGCCACCACCCAGCGTGGATTGTCGAACTCGGTGGCCTTGATGGAAAGATCGAGGGGGCTGCCGCTGAGAACCGCATTGATCTGCGAGGTCAGTTCATCGGTGCGGAGGTCGGCCTGAAGACTACCGATGAACGGAAAGCTGAATTCCCCGCCGGGCAGTCCGGGGTCTTCGATGTGGATATCACCTTTGATCGCCGACAGGCTGCCGCGCTCGTCGAAGGGTTGCCAGCGAGCCGGAGAAACCAGTTGCTTGCGCACCAGACGGCGCCCCTGACGATAAGTTGTATCAAGCTTGAGGTCTTTGAGCGCCAGATCGAAGGCATTACCCGACAAGCCGGAGGCCGACACGGCGATACCCAACACGTGCTCCCCCTCACCGCGCCTGAACGTGCCGACAACAGGTTCACCACTGGCCGAATCGGGCGAGATGGCAAGACGGGGGGCATCGAGGGCGATATCGAGCGGTGTTTGCTGTTGCACCCCCTTCAGGCGCCAGGAAAGCTTCTCGGCGCTGAACAAGGCACGACTGCGATCAAAACGCAATTGCGGCACCTGCAGGCGAGTATCGAGTTTCTGCAGGGCGTGTTCGCCGCCGACGTCACCTTGAAGAACGAACTCGACGGCATTGGCACTGACATTGCGGGCAACGGCATCGTAAACCAGTCTTCCGGCACGCAAACCAAGCCCCTGAGCCTGCAGCTCTGCCAGACGACCTGTCATCTGGACGTTGACGCGCTGGGCTGAATAGGTTCTTTTGGCAGGGCTGAACTGCACGACAGCCTGGGCTGACAGCGAGGCGTCAGCCACGGGCTGATCCCCCACGAGCTGACCCTTGAGCGTGACATCGAAGGGCTGCTCGGCTGTAACACGACCTGTGGTGATGGACAGCCGCAGCAGACGTGCCGATGTGCCGGTCAGCGCATCGTGAAAATGGATCTCGCCATTGCCGAGATCAAGGCCGGCGATATCGATGTGGAAATCTTCGGGCGGCTGAACAAAACCGGAGGGCATTGATGAAGGGAGCGTGGTGGATGACCGGGCCGTTTGAGCCGCATCGGGCGAATGATCGGCCGGCACCACCGCTGGAGCAGGCGATACGTTCGCGGTGGAAGACGTGCCGGGAGCCACAACCACCGGCATTTCAGGATCTGTCATCAGATCATGGAAATTGAAACGACCCGATTCATCGCGCTTGACCCAGGCGCGGAAACCACTGACACTGACGTGATCAACCAGAAAACGGTTGGACAGCAGCGGCCAGATGGCCACGGCAAGGCGGGCACTTTCCACCGACACGAAGGTATCCGGTGCATTCTGGTTCGACAGCGCGACATCCTTGACCGCCAACCCAAGCCGCGGGAATAGCGAAAGCTCGATATCGCCATTGATGGTCAGGGTACGCTGGTAGTTCTGAAAAACCAGGTTCTGCAGATTGGTTTTATAGGCATTGGGGTTGAACGTAAGCAGGAAAATGGCCAACCCCACCAGTGCCACGATCACCAGAACCACCAGACTGATCAGGATGCGTTTGAACCAGATTTTCATGAACTGCCTCTTTTCTACGGGAAAACCCCGCCGGTCCTTGCTGGACAAATAGGTAGAATGCTACCCCAAATCAATTCATATTATCCGGTGGAACGATCATGAAATTCGAAACACTTGCCATTCACGGCGGCTACAAACCCGACCCAGCCACCAAATCGGTGGCGGTTCCCATCTACCAGACGACATCGTATGCATTCGACAGTACACAACACGGCGCTGATCTCTTCGATCTGAAAGTGCCTGGCAATATTTACACACGCATCATGAACCCGACCAACGGCGTGCTGGAAGAGCGTGTGGCCGCTCTTGAAGGGGGTATTGCCGCACTGGTCGTGGCGTCTGGCATGGCGGCCATCACATATGCCATCCAGACCATTGCCCAGGCCGGTGACAATATTGTTTCTGTCTCCAAACTGTACGGTGGCACCTACAACCTGTTCGCCCACACCTTCCCCCGCCAGGGCATCACCGTGAAGTTTGCGGCCCACAACGACATCGCCGCACTCGAAGCCCTCATCGACGAGAATACCAAGGCCGTCTTCTGCGAGACCATCGGTAACCCGGCCGGGAACATTGTTGACATTCAGGCCCTTGCTGATGCCGCGCATCGTCATGGGGTGCCCCTGATCGTTGACAATACCGTGGCTTCGCCCGCACTGTGCCGCCCGATTGAACATGGGGCCGACATCGTTGTTCACGCGCTCACCAAATACATGGGCGGCCACGGCACCACCATTGCCGGAGCCATTGTCGATTCCGGCAAATTCCCCTGGGCTGAGCATAAACAACGCTTTCCCATGCTGAACGAACCCGACCCGTCCTACCACGGCGTAGTCTATACAGAAGCGTTCGGTCCGGCCGCCTTCATCGGCCGCTGCCGTGTCGTTCCGCTGCGCAACACCGGCGCTGCACTGTCACCCTTCAACGCCTTCCTGATCCTGCAAGGTATTGAAACCCTGCCTCTGCGCATGGAACGGCACTGCCAGAACGCCCAGAAAGTGGCTGAATTTCTCAAGGCACACGACCAGGTTTCATGGGTCAACTACGGGGGTTTGCCAGATCACCCGGAACATGCCTTGGCTCAACGGTACTTTGGCGGCTATCCGGCCAGCATTCTGTCGTTTGGCATCAAAGGGGGGCGCGAGGCCGGAGCACGATTCATCGATGCTCTGCAACTGGTACTGCGTCTGGTGAACATCGGTGACGCAAAGTCGCTGGCGTGTCACCCGGCCACCACCACGCATCGCCAGCTCAGCCCGACAGAACTGGCCGCAGCCGGCGTGGGTGAAGACATGATCCGTCTTTCAATCGGCCTGGAGCACATTGACGACATTCTGGCCGACCTGACCCAGGCACTCGACGCTTCGCGGCACTGAGCATCGTGAATGGCCCAACGCTGCCGATTCTTCTCAGAAAAGGCGGCCGGGTTCGATACGGCCATTGGGTGTTGCCTGGTTCACAAGGCTGGGCAACATGATGGCCAGTGCAGACAAAACCTGGGGCTGCTCAAGACCCGATTCGCTGGCCAGCTGATTCAGCAGATCGGCGCCCAGCACATGAGCCAGCTGTTCGGGTGTGACAGGCATATTGGGCCCGTTGCTGATCCACGAGGCCACATGCTGTCCAAGGCCGCCACGATCAAAAAGCTCAAGCAGGCCTTCGACCCTGCCCGGATAGGTATGCAATTGCCTGACAAGCACGGGCAACAGCGCCGCCTGCGGTGCCAGCTCCGGGTTCCTTGCAGCCATGGCCGCAGCAATGGTACCTAACAGTGTCATGATATTTACCGAATGATTCGTTTTATGTTTTTGCTGTCTGCATCGATGTGCCGTACCCTTTCAAGCAAGTCGTGTTCAGGTTTGTCACAGCACAGCCCAGTATAGTATCTGACAATCCTGGAACGCTTTTTGTTGCATAACCCACCTGGCTTGGTCACCATGAACACCACCACCTACTCAGCCGCTGAAACGGCAGCCCTTTTGCCCTTTCCCGCTTTGGTCCAGGCACTTGAACAGGCGCTGCTTGACTACGCAGCCAACAGAATCAATGCGCCCGAACGCCAGGTTGTTGCTCTGCCCGCCGGCGGGGTGATGCTGTCCATGCCCTGTACAGCCCACGATCTCAGCATACACAAACTGGTCAATGTGGTTCCGTCTAATGCAGCCACCGGATTCCCGACCATCAATGGCGTGGTTTCGGTGTATGAAAGCAGCACAGGACGCACACGAGCCATACTTGATGGCCCCACGGTCACGGCACGGCGTACAGCGGCCTTGTCCATGCTCGGCATCCAGACCCTGATGCCGGGCATGTGCCCGCGTCATGCCGTACTGATCGGCACGGGCACACAGGCTACCGGCCATGCCCAAGCGCTTGCCGCCCTGTATCCAGGCCTGAAAGTCACGGTCGTGGGAAGCCGGCCGGAAAAGGCTCAGGCCTTTGTCAAAGCGCTTCATGCGCTGTCCCTGGAACTTGATCTGCAACCGGGCGACACCGTACCCCACGATGCCAACGTGGTCATTACCCTGACCACCAGCGCACACCCGGTTTACAGCGAACCGGCACGCTCCGACAGACTGGTGGTGGGGGTGGGGGCATTCAAACCCGAACTGGCCGAAATTGCGCCTGACACCTTGCATGCCAGCCAGATCTATGTCGATGACCTCGCTGGCGCACGCCACGAAGCAGGCGACATTATTCAGGCCAACTGCAGTTGGGATTCTGTCCTTCCGCTCGCACACGCACTTGAACACGGCACCGACACGCTCAAACCCCGGGTCTTCAAAACCGTGGGGTGCGCCGCCTGGGACCTCGCGGCCGCACGCTGCGCCCTGCTTGCAAAGCATACATAAGCCTGCAGTCAAATACTGTTAGACTACCGCTTTGCAGCAAAATGTATCTTGCTCGCCTTTTCACCATCCCCTAGATTCCAAACGATTCCTCTCATGGCCACGTTCGACGACGACGATCCATTTTCCGTAACCTCGCCTCTTGAAATCAAGGCGCTGCTCAAGTCCATCATGAAACGCAATGTGCTGATGCGCATGCACATCAAAGGTACGGAATCCTCAATAGTCACCACGGTTCTCGATGTCAATGCCGATGCAAACGCCATGATCGTTGACATCGCCAAAGACACCGGATTCAACCGGCAAGCCACGCGTGCCAACGACGTTGCCTTCGATGCCATGCTCGATGGCGTACGCGTTCAGTTCAGCAGCGCAGGCATCAGCACGACGGAACACCACGGCCTGCCGGCCCTGAGCGTTCCCATCCCTGCCAAGGTATTGCGTATTCAGCGCCGCGAGGCCTATCGGGTGGAAATCCCCATCGCCAACCCTGCCGTGTGCCGTTTCTTCGATGCCGACGGGAAACCCGGGGCGGCATTGCAGGCGCGCGATATCAGCGCCGGGGGCATTTCACTGGTCGATCCCATGAAGCAGCTCGACAACACCGTGGGCAGCATGTTCGATGACTGCGAGCTCATGCTGCCCGATGTCGGCACAGCTAAAATCAGCGTACGGCTGGTGCGTGCGTCTGATGAAAAACTACCAAACGGCAAAGAACAACGTGTACTCGGCTTGCGATACTTCAATCTGGGAAAGCCAGTGCAGTTCATGATCCAGCAGTACATCACGGCCATCGAACGGCGTCTGAACGCCCGTCGTCGCGGCTTTGAATAACCCGACACCGTCCATCCCACGTGTAATGCATTCCACCCATGGATCCTTCTTTCTGGCTTGAACGGTGGCGCGAAGGGCGCACCGGGTTTCACCAGGCGCGTGTCACCCCCTTGCTCGCAAAGTACTGGCCTTTGCTGAACCTGCCCAAAGGCAGTCGTGTGCTGGTGCCCCTGTGTGGCAAAACCATCGACATGTGCTGGCTGGCAGGTCAAGGTTATGAAGTGGTCGGGGTAGAACTGTCACCCCTGGCCACCGCCGATTTCTTCACCGACAAAAACCTGGACGCCCAGGTTGAATCATGCGGTGAACTGCAGCGCTACACCTGCGAGGGCATCGAAATCCTGTGTGGCGACATCTTCAAAGTGGACCCAACCGTGTTTGCGGGCTGCAGCGCTGTCTATGATCGCGCCGCCCTGGTCGCGCTGCCCGATAGCCTGCAACGCAGTTATACCGCCCATGTGTACGGTAACCTGCCAGTCAACTACGCAGGCCTGCTGATCACCATCGATTATCCTCAGCACGAAATGGATGGTCCGCCCTTTGCCACAGGCACCGAACGCGTTCGCACCCTTTTTGAGCCAACTCACCAGGTTGACCTGATTGATCAGCGCGACACCCTGGAAAAGGACCAGAAACTGCGTGACCGCGGGGTAACGAAGCTTGATTCTCTGGTCTTCCGGCTGGGCCGCGCTGCAACGACTGCAGTGCGCATTTAATCGGGTGACTGCACCCACCGCTGGGACAGTACCTGCTGAACCAGCGGATGCTGTTCTCCGCGGCGATTACGCAAGGCATGAATTTCTTCGGTAACGGTTGGGGTATGGCCCAGCAGACACAACGAGGGCTGCAGATCGACATCGGCCCCGCCCAATTGACTGACCGGAAAGACACCCAGACCGCGGGCGGCAAACACGGACATCAACGCGCTGTCCTCGAACTCACCCACGATGTTCGGGCTGATGTTTTCGGTCTCGAACCAGCGATCAAGGGCCGCGCGCAGCACAGAGTGCCCCGTGGGCAACAAAACCGGCAAACGTGACAGACACGCCGGAAAACGGCTGCGCTGTTCATCGGTCACGAAGTCGTTGGTGCCATACCAGTCGATGGGGGACACCACCAGACAATCACTGAGCAACCGCAAATTAGGATTCAGGGGCGCAGGTTGCCCGGCCAGCACCAGATCCAGATGATGCAAGGCCAGCTCGGCCAACAGGGGCTCGAACTCGCCTTCATGACAGACCAGGTGCAGATCGGGGGTTTTCAGTACCGGGCCCAGCAAAGCATGCGCAGCCAGTTTGGAAATGCCATCGGACAAGCCAACCGAAAACCTGACCACCCGCCGGGTGGCCGCGCGGTGAACATCGTGCGGAAGCATCTGACCCAATTGAAAAATGGCTTCGGCACGCTCGAAGGCAGTACGCCCCGCATCGGTCAGCACCACCCCCCGCCCGGCAGGCTTGAGCAACTGGTGCCCCAGGGAGCGCTCAAGATCGCGCACCTGGGCCGAAATGGTCTGAATCGCCATACCCAGACGTTCGGCGGCACGTGCAAAACCACCTTCTTTTCCCACAACCCAGAAATAGTACAGATGCCGGTAATTGAGCACGATACCCCCGCGTATGCTGATGAAACGAACTGACGAGCAGACAAAATCTGAAATCGGGTGAGCGGCTTGAACGACCTGTGAAACACCAGTTCGGCACAGAGGCCAGCGCAGCCACCAACGCAGTGTAATTCATCATTACATGCTCAACACTTCGGTTTTTACGAATATAAAATCAGAAACAAGCTGGTTTATCCGATAAGACAAACACGGCACCATGGCGCATCTCCAATCACCGGATGCAAACCATGACAACCCTGATGACATTTCTGGGCTCCGATTTTGCCGGAACACCCACCTGGACCTGGATCCTCTTCATGACCCTGGTCATTTCACTGCTGGCCTTTGACCTGGGTATTCTCCACAAAGACAATCGCGAGATCGGCATTCGTGAAAGCCTGCTGCTTTCGGGCGGTTACATCGGCATGGCCCTGTTGTTTGGAGGCTGGGTCTGGTGGTACCTGGGTGCGGAAAGCGGCATGGATTACTACACGGGCTTTCTGATCGAAAAATCGTTATCAATGGATAACGTGTTCGTGATCGCGCTGATCTTCACCTACTTTGCAATACCGCGCCAGTACCAGCACCGCGTCCTGTTCTGGGGCATTCTGGGTGTGATCGTACTGCGGGCCATCATGATTGGTCTGGGCGCAACGCTTGTGAATGAATTCAGCTGGATACTCTACATCTTCGGCGCATTCCTGGTGTTCACCGGCGTGAAAATGTGGTTGATTGCCGACCAGGAGCCCGACATTGCCAACAGCCCCATCCTGCGTATTCTCAAGCGCTTCATTCCTGTCACCAATGGTTTGCGCGGCAACGCGTTCTGGGTGAAAGAAGAGGATCCTTCGACCGGCAAGATGGTGCGCCGTGCCACGCCGCTGTTCCTGGCCCTGGCGCTGGTCGAGTTCGCAGACCTGATTTTTGCGGTCGATTCAATTCCAGCCATTTTCGCAATTACAACCGATCCGTTCATTGTGTACACCAGTAATATCTTTGCGATTCTGGGTCTGCGCGCCCTGTACTTTGCACTGGCCGCCATGATCCACCGGTTCCACTACCTGAAGTACGCTCTGGCCATGGTATTGGTGTTCATCGGTTCAAAAATCTTCCTGGTAGGTATCATTGGCAAGATTCCTGCGGTAATCTCACTGACTGTGACCCTTACACTGATTACCGGCGGCGTGCTTGTTTCACTCTGGAAAACACGCCACCAGCCCACCTGACGGAGACCTGACCATGTTGTATGCCGCCCTGAAAACCCTGCATCTTGTTTCAATCATTGTCTGGGTGGGCGGCATGGTCTTCGCACACTTTTACCTCAGGCCGGCCGTGGCCGGCCTGAACCCTCCGGAACGGCTCCGGCTCATGAATGACGTGCTGGGCCGTTTTTTCCGTGATGTCCTGGGGGCTGCCCTGATCACGCTGGCAACCGGTCTCTGGATGATAGGCCGCATCGCGAAGGCAACCGTACAAGCCGGTGGGCAGTTCAGCATGCCACTCGACTGGACACTCATGAGCCTTCTCGGAAGTGTCATGGTGATCATTTTTCTGGTGATCAGGTTCCGGTTTTATCCGCAACTGGCACGCTCTGTTGCAGACCAATCCTGGCAATCCGCTGGTGCCGCATTGGCCCGCATCCGCTCCATGGTCAGCCTCAATCTGGCTCTGGGCACATTCATTGTGGTGTTTACCCTGCTGTATTGAGAAGCACCTGTCTGTTTGGCCGACAACGACGCACACGACAAGCACACACGGCTTTTCGTATACACTGATATATGTCAAGCTTGAAACGCAGCAGCCGGCCCACAATGTGGCCTCATCACACTTCTTTCCGGAACCTCTATGAAGACTTTTTTTGCCCGCTTCTTCCTGGCCCTTTTCATGCTGACTGCCGCTGGTGCCGCCTCAGCCGAGGCCAGTAAAAAACCCTCAGGCAGTGTCACCATCAACGAAACCCAATTCGGCTTCATCGTCGGCGGCAGCGTTGGCGGCGGCGAACTCACCTATCAGGGTAAAACACATCCGTTCAAAATCGGTGGTATCAGTGTTGGCGCCAATTTCGGGGTCTCG
Source organism: Alcaligenaceae bacterium (assembly GCA_012727555.1). Classification (GTDB taxonomy): domain Bacteria; phylum Pseudomonadota; class Gammaproteobacteria; order Burkholderiales; family Burkholderiaceae_B; genus JAAYGT01. The sequence goes on from JAAYGT010000062.1 coordinate 17,996, forward strand.
AAAATGTCAGCCGCCGGCGAAGTCTACGACCTGACCGACCTTTCCAAATTCCCCGGCACCTACGTCAAACTCGATGGCAACATCACGTTGGGCGGCGGCGTGGGCGGCACCATCCTGAAAAACCAGCACGGTGTCATCATGCGCCTGCAAACAACGCAGGAAGGCCTGCAATTGAACCTGAGCGCCAATGGCGTAACCGTCACGCTGCAGTAAACCTGTTGCATGCCGCGCAGCCAGCGGTGTAGCGCAGCGGGCACAAATGAAAAAACCGCCACACAGGGCGGTTTTTTCATTGCGTGAAGCAGAACGCAGCGTGATCAGACCAGCAAGGTTTCCAGGCGGGAAAGATGGAAATCGGCTGAGCCAAGCAGATAATCGGTGTAGATCAGGCGTTTGAAGTAGTCACCCACTTCAAGCTCGTCGGTGACACCGATACCGCCATGCAACTGAACTGCATTTTCACCAACATAGCGGCCGGCATCGCCAGCAGCCACTTTGGCCGATGACACAAGACGCTGGCGCTCGGCGGGGTCCGTTTCGGCAAGGCCCACTGCAGCTACATACGCCATCGAAGCAGCCAGCTCTTTGTGCAGCAGCATATCGGCCAGACGATGCTGCAGCACCTGGAAGTCGGCCAGAGGGCGACCGAACTGACGACGGGTTTTCAGGTAGTCAGAGGTAATTTCAACCAGGCGTTCCATGGCACCGGCCGCGTGCGCACACACTGCAGTCACCCCGTAATCAAGCGCAAGCCCCAGTGCCGACTCAGCGTGTTCGCCCTGCACCACCAACGCGGTTGCCGGCAACGCCACGGCATTGAACGAAACGCTGGCGCAACGGTAGCGGTCCATGGTGGGGTAATCATCGACCGTAACGCCGGCGGCCGCAGCAGGCACCTGGAAAACCGCCAGATCCCCCTCGAGCAGTGCCGTGACCAGGAAGTGATCGGCGGCTCCGCCCGACCACACAAGATGCTTTTTGCCTGAAAGCACATAACCGGTGGCTGAAGCGTGTGCCAGCGTGTTCTGCGGCCTGACGGCATCGCGCTGACCCGGTTCCAGCCAGGCCACCACGGTAACGTCTTCGCCGGTGGCCATGGCGGGCAACCGTTCAGACTGGGCGGCCGGGTTGCCGCAATGAGCCAGCAAAGTCGTTGCAATAACAGCGCTTGGGATAACGGGCGCCGATACCAGGCCACGCCCCAGCTCGAACTGCACGGCGATCAGGGTGGCGGGGGATTCACCGAAGCCATCGTATTCCTGGGGCACCAGCAAACCGGCAACACCCAGTTCAGCCAGCGCACCCCAGGCTGTACGGTCAAGCCCGGCGGTGGATGCACGGGCACGGCGCGCCTCGAATGTCCAGGCGTCAGACACCAGCTTGCGCACGCTGTCGGTGAGCATGCGCTGTTCATCGTTATAGGTAAAGTCCATGGTTTTATCCTTCGAATGCGGGTGCGCGTGCTCAGACGCCGATGATCATCTTGGAGATGATGCCCTTCTGTACTTCGGTGGTACCGCCGTAAATGGTGGTCTTGCGCATGTCGAAGTACCCGGCCGGGCCGGCTGCTGCAAAATCCGGACCGGGGCCCGTGAATTCAGCATCGGAACGCATCCAGGCGGGATCGTAAGGCCAGCCATCGACACCCATGACTTCCATTTGCAAACGGGCCAGATCCTGCTGGATTTCGGAGCCGCGGATCTTGAGAATGGATGCCTGCGGCCCCGGTCCCTGGTCGCTGTTGGCGGCAACACGCAACAACAGCATTTCGAGTGCACGGATATCGACTTCGATGCGCGCGATTTTGGCGCGCAAACGCGGATTGCGAATGGCTGGTTCGCCATCCATGAGCGTACGCGCGGCAACGTCTTTGAGAATGGCCAGTTCGCGATGGCAATGACCCAGACCGGCAATGCCGGTGCGTTCGTGGCCCAGCAAATACTTGGCGTAGGTCCAGCCTTCGTTTTCTTCACCGACCAGGTTTTCAAAAGGCACATGCACGTTGTCGAGCCAGACTTCATTGACATCGGCACCGCCATCGAGCGTACGAATGGGGCGCACCGTAACACCGGGCTGACGCATATCGATGAGCAGCATGGAAATACCACGCTGGGCTTTGGCTTCAGGATTGGTACGCGCCAGACAGAACATCCAGTCGGCGTACTGCCCGAGTGTGGTCCAGGTTTTCTGGCCATTCACGATGTACCCGTTTTCGGTGCGCTCGGCGCGTGTTTTAAGCGAAGCCAGATCCGATCCTGAACCGGGTTCCGAATAGCCCTGGCACCACCAGTCTTCCACGGTGAGCATCCGGGGCAGGAAACGCTCTTGCTGTTCCTTGCTGCCGTATTTCATGAGCACGGGCCCGATCATGGTGAGCCCGAACGGCAACAGGCGCGGCGCACCGGCCTTGAAGCTTTCAACTTCAAAAATAAGGCGATACAACGGGCTCCAGCCAGTGCCGCCGAACTCTGTTGGCCAGGTCGGTGCGCCCCAGCCCTTGGCCGCCAGAATGCGGTGCCAGCGGATGTAGTCGTCTTTACTGTAACGCTGATGCCTGAAACTTTTCTCGCGAATGTCTGCGGGCAATTCTGCAGTTACGAAAGCGCGCACGTCCTGGCGGAATGCACGCTCTTCATCGGTCCATGTCAAATCCATGATGAGGCTCCTTTTTTTGGAAACTGTACCCGCACACAGAAAGGCTCACAATATGCCATTACAAAAGGCCTGGTTCAGCATTTCTGAAAGGCTTTCAAGCATAAGGGATAACCCCGCGTTGGCATTATGAAACACCAGGTTCATAAAAACCGAATTGTCAGCCAAGGTGTTTGGATGGAAACTGCAAGCCTACCCTAATTAACAACCTGTCGTCCGGAAAATAATCTGCCCGTTCCTCCCGGGCAGTGCCTCCCGCTCACGTCAGTGCCCTTAAACTGGAAGGAGACCCGTATGAAACTCAAAGCAACGCTTCTGTTCAGCTGCACCTTGCTGGCTTTTGGTGGCCAGGCTTGCGCCCAGGCCACCTGGCCCAGCCAGCCTGTCAAACTGGTGGTTGGTTACGCTCCCGGCGGTCCCGTTGACACCAGCGCACGCATTTTTGCCACGTATCTGGGTGAGGTGCTGAAACAGTCGGTTGTCGTTGAAAACCGGCCGGGCGCAAGCGGCATGATCGCGGCCGAATCCACTTCGCGTGCAACACCTGATGGCTATACCTTCAACTTTGTGGCCAGCCCGACACTGACCATCACCCCCATCATCCAGAAAAATACCAAAATCAACCTGTCCGATGATTTCAGTTACGTAGGCGCAATGGTGAATTACACCAATGCCCTGGTGGTTGCCACCGACTCACCTTTCAAGAGCGTACAGGATCTGGTCGAATTTGCCCGCAAAAACCCGCAAGGTGTCAGCTTTGGCTCAGCCGGTGTCGGCGCGTCGAATCATCTGTCTGCCGAACTGCTCAAACAGAAAACAGGCACAGACATGCTGCATGTACCCTATCGGGGCAATGCCCCGGCCATGACCGATGTCATTGGCGGCAAAATCACCTTCATGTTCGACATCACCAGCACAGCCATTGCATACGTTGATGGTGGTCGTGCCCGGGCCCTGGCCGTCACATCGCGCGAGCGCAACCCCGGCATGCCCAACGTGCCCTCCATGATCGAAGCCGGCGTGCAAGACTACGAAGTGACCGGCTGGTACGGGCTGGTCGGCCCCAAAGGCCTGCCCGATGCCATTCGTTCCGGTATGCAGCAAAGCATGGAAAAAGTGGCCGCCAACCCCGATTTCGTCAAGAAAATGCAGGAAGGTGGCTACACCATCAACCTGAACACAGGCACGCAGCTTAAAGAACGCGTTCTGCGTGAATATGCCCTCTGGGACTCGGTCATCTCCAAGGCTGGCATAGAAGCCAACAAATAAGCGCTGGTCTGCAGAAGCAGCGCGGCGGGTCGTGCCTGGAAACAGTCGTGCACAGCGATGATCCAGGCACAACCGGCGGCACGGGTGTTTGATCGCACAAGAGCGGCATCCTTGGTACCATGAGACGGTTCGGCTTATTGTGCCCCCGGTCTCTTTATGCAAAACCTCCGCTCCCTCACCGTCATTCTGGCCTGCCTGGCCATGCTGGGCCCCTTCGCAACCGATGCCTATCTGCCATCATTCCTGAGCATTGGCCAGGAATTCCAGGTCAGTCAGGCCATGGTCCAGCAAACACTCAGCGTCTACCTGTTCAGTTTTGCCTTCATGAGTCTGTTCTGGGGCACACTTTCCGACAGTTTCGGACGCAAACCTGTGATCATTGCCTCGCTGGTGCTGTTCGGCATCGGATCCATCGGCTCGGCACTGGCCCCGTCGTTTGGCTGGTTGCTTTTTTTCCGCGGCCTGCAAGGCTGCTCGGCCGGCGCCGGACGCGTGATCGGCCAGGCACTGGTACGTGACCGGTTCCAGGGCGCTGCCGCCCAGCGCTTCTTTGCCAACATCACCCTGGTGTTCAGCCTTGCTCCCGCCATCGCACCGGTCATCGGTGGCTACATGAACAACTACGCGGGGTGGCGATCCACCTTTGTACTGCTGTGCCTGTTTTGTGTGGCACTGACACTGGTCTGCCTGCGCCAGTTGCCCGAAACATTGCCTGCCACCGCACGCCAGGTCTTCAAGCCCGGCATCATCATGGGCAACTACCTGAAGGCATTGCGCAACCTGCCCTTCCTGATCACCATTGTGGGCGTAGGGTTCGCTTTTTCCGGATTCGCGCTTTATATTTCCTCGGCGGCCAATTTCATCATGGGCATTCTGAAACTGCCGGAAACTGCTTTTGCCTGGCTATTCCTGCCCTTTATTGGCGGCATGGTGCTGGGGTCAACCGTGAACTCCCGCCTGGCAGAACGCCTTGACCCCAACCTGACCATTCGTATCGGCTTGAGCATACTGGGCCTGGGCGCCCTGAGCAACGTGCTGTACAACAGCTTTTACAGTGCTTCAATACCCTGGGCGGTGGCCCCTATTTTTATCTACGCACTGGGCATGTCGCTGGCACTGCCCGGCATGACCGTCATTACCCTGAACACGTTTCCGGCCATGCGGGGCCTGGCCTCTTCCCTGCAAAGTTCGGTGCAAATGCTCATTTTTGCCCTGGTTTCAGGCTTCATTGCCCCCCTGCTGTTCCACAGTGCGCTGGCGCTGGCCTGGGGCATGGCGGGCAGCGCACTGCTGTGCAGCCTGTTCTGGTTCACCGGCCGGCATCTGGCCCTTAAACACACAACAGCCACACACACCTGAAGACGCCGTATCATTCCGCACACACCTGACCGACTGATAACCCGCATATCATGAGCCTTGACCCACACAGCTTCCCTGCCTTGTCCGATACCGTCTCAGAACAAGCGCGCAGTTTCTTGCAGGTATTGATTCAGGCGGGGCAAAAAAACATGGTTGCTCCGCTGCCAGACGACACAGAGGCCTGGCAGACCCTGTACACACAAGCGGAAAACATGCTGCTCGAACTGGCGGCCCCGTTGGTGAAGGCCAACAAGGTGTCGATGCAGGATACCCTGCTGGGAGGAACCCCGGTTGTTAAACTGACGCCCGAAGACTGTGACCTGCAGGCACCGCCCGTCATTTACCTGCATGGTGGTGCATTCACCTTGCTCAGTGCCCGATCAACAGCCGGGCTGGGTTCGGCCCTGGCCCGCGCCACCCGACGGCGCCTTCTGGCCATTGATTACACTCCGGCCCCGCGCGCAAACTGGAAAACCATACACCATGAAATACACCGGGCCTACGAGGCGCTAATCAATCAGGGTGTGCCTTTGCACCGAATTGCCACAATCGGTGATTCGGCCGGGGGTAACCTGGCGCTGAGCGCCGTACTGAACCTGCGCGATGCCGGGCTCGGCCAGTGCGGGCCGGTGGCGCTGCTCTCGCCCTGGGCCGATCTGGCCAACCGGGGCGACACCGCACTGACCCTTGCACACGCCGACCCCACGTTGTCATATGACAATCTATTACACAATTCAGCCCTGGCCTACACACAAGACCTGAACCTGAACGATGCCCGGGTTTCACCCCTGTTCGCCGATTTCACGCGCGGATTCCCCCCAACCCTGATCCAGGATGGCACACGTACCATTCTGCTCAGCACCAGCGTGCGACTGTACCAGGCACTTGATGCGGCAGGACAAAACGTCACGCTTGATCTGTATGAAGGCATGTGGCATGTATTCCAGGGCGGCCCTTACCCGGAATCGGAGCGGGCGCTGGCGAAAATCGCAGCCTTCCTCGACACGCATGCCACCTGAAACAGCAATGCGCACCAGCTGCGCATCAGGTATGCGATGGTGCTGCCTGCGCTGAATCAGGCGCGGGCAAGGCCAGTTGAAAATCAGCACAGACCACCTGATTACGTCCGGCGCGTTTAGCGCGATACAACGCGTCATCTGCCGCCTTGAGCAGCGCATCGGTGGACTGGTCAGCCCCGGGAATGGTCGCAGCAACCCCCAGGCTGACGGTCACAACCGGTGCGGTTGTGGAATGGGCGTGCGGCAAGGCCAAGGCCTCGACGGCCTGCCGGATACGCTCGGCTTCGCGCGAGGCAGCATCGGGGTCACTGCCGGGCAAAATGAACACGAACTCTTCGCCGCCATAGCGGGCTACCAGTTCACCGGCACGCCGCAGACTGCGTGACAAAACACCTGCCAGCGCCTGAATACAGGCATCACCGGCCTGATGACCATAGTTGTCGTTATAGGCCTTGAAGTGGTCGATATCCAGCATGATCAGCGCCAGCCAATGCCCGTGGCGCTGGGCGCGCTGCCATTCCGCCAGCAGGGTTTCGTCGAAGATACGCCGGTTCGACAGGCCGCTGAGACCGTCGAGTGAACTGAGCCGTTCGAGCCGCAGGTTGGCCTCTTTGAGCTCGGCGGTACGCTGCTGCACCTTGTGCTCAAGTTCCTGGTTTGCGCGGGCCACGGCCTCGCGCAGGCGAGCCTGCTGAGCGGCTTCGTGGTGCAGGCGTTCGGAGTGGCGTTTCCCCACCCAAAGCAGCAAAACAACAGCCACAAGAATGAGCCAGAGCGCCCCGAGACGCTGGCGTTCGTGGACACGCTCCATTTGGGCCAGTTCGCTGGTGAGGGCCACAATGGCGAGATCGCTGCTGATCTCGTAGATTTTTCGATCGCGCAGGTAATTTTCCTCGGACAGCGTATCACTGGCGGCGGGCCAGTTATCAGACAACATGAATGCATAGGCACGATTCTGGATCGCCTTGAGCTTTTCGGTTTCCTGTTGCAAACGAACGGCCTCGGGGGCCAGCCGTAATCGACGACTCAGCGCTCGCACGTCAGCCAGGGTGGCACTGAGCTCCTCGTTGAGTGCATCGTACTGGGCTGCGCGCAGGATATTGCGTTCAAGCAACGCCGTCGACAAAGTTCCATTGATGGCCTCGTTCAGCATTTGAACGCGCGACAGACGGCTGTCGATGGCAACCCGCTGACGATTGATTTCGCTGCTGCGCAGGCCGGTATAAATACCCACCCCGACACTGACGATCAACAACACAATGGCCAGCGAGAGACTGCCGGTTGTACGGCCCATGATTCACGTTCCCGCTATTCAACAATGGCGTCAGCCATGGACAAAATGGCCGGACTCAGGGTGACACCCTGACGTTTTGCGGCCCCCAGATTGATTACAAAACTGAATTTGGCCAGAGGCCCCCAGGGAATGTCGCCGGGCTCGACACCCTGCAGCACCAGCCCGGCCTTGCGTCCGGCCGCATATCCCACCAGAAAATAATCCATGCCATACGCGGCCACCGCCCCTGCCCGAACACTGTCGATGTCGCCAGCAAACAGGGGCACACTGTGGGTTTCACAGAAAGCGATGAGTGCGGCCAGGTTGTCAACCGTGATGTTGTCGGAGGTAACCATGAAGGCCTGGACCTGGCCAAGCAGTGAACGGGCGGCAGCAGCCACCTGGCTGGAGTCGGTGATGGTCACCTCGAGCAAGGTGATATCGAGTGTTCGTGCGGCCTCGCGCATTTTTTGCACATGCAGCACCGAATTGGGTTCCGAGGCGTTGTAAATGGTGCCCCAGACCGTGGCAGAAGGGTACATGGTCTGGTAGAGCTGCATCTGGAAGGCCACGGGCCAGAGATCGCTTACGCCGGTAATGCGATTGCCCGTGACGGTACGAAAACCGCCTGGTGAATCGACAATACCGGCCGAGACGGGGTCGGTAACCGATGAAAAAACAATGGGGATGGACCCTCCGGCCTTGATCGCGGCCACGGTGCTGGGTGTGGAAATCGTGTGAATCAGGTCAACCTTCGAGGCCACGAATTCACGGGCAATGTCGAAAGCCCGCTCGCGGCTGCCCCGCGCATCGTGACGCAGGATGATCAGGTTCTCGCCGACGTTGAAACCGGTTGCGGCCAAACCGGCTTCAAAGCCTTTCTGGTCGGCATCGAGCGCGGCATGCGATGCTATTTTTGTTTCACCGACCGTGAATACACGGGCTGCCTGTACCGTTGCGTGCCCCGCCGCCACAAGGAGCAGGGCAAACGGCAAGACACGCATACCCCGTATGAAACCAGAACGGCACTCTTTTCTGTTGAACACAGCAGCCCCTTTTCAAGCCTGAGTAACAGACCACACGATTTTTTTCACATATATCAGATTACACCAAAGAATTGATCGCACCGCACCGATATCATCAAATGCAATAGCAAATGTTGCAATCAAGACAGCAGGCCGAACGAACCGGCACAAGGGTCAGCGGAACGAGTCGCTACGCGCCACATGCTCCAGTGCAGGCACGATGACCTGCACCAGACGTTTGAACTGGGTACGGATCTGGTCATCCGGCACGCTGGCATAGCCGAACAGCAGGCCGGAACGTCCTGGACCCGAGGCATAGTAGCGAGACAGCGGTCGTACTGAAATATTGAGCGAGCGGGCTGCCAGCACAATACCGACGTCATCGGTGCCATCGGGCAAATGCATCACCAAATGCAAACCCGCTTCACGGGTAGAGATCGGCCAGTCCGTACCAAACGTCTCATGGATGGCATCGCGCAACAGGGTCTGGCGACGGGCGTAATGCACCCTGACCCGCCGGATATGCGCAGCATAATGGCCTTCTTCCATGAAGTCGGCCAGTACCGCCTGATCAATCAATCGTCCTTCCCGGTACATATCGGACAAACCAATGGCAAAGTGGGCGCTGAGCGATTTGGGCAACACCATGTAGCCCATACGCAAGCCGGGAAACAAGGTTTTGCTGAAGGTACCCAGATAAATAACCCGATCATGGGTATCCAGCCCTTGCAACGAAGCCAGCGGCCGGCCATCAAAACGAAACTCGCTGTCGTAATCATCCTCGACGATCCAGTTGCGCTGTACCCGGGCATACTCCAGCAACATGCGTCGACGCGCCAGGCTCATCACGGTACCCAGTGGGTACTGGTGCGACGGCGTGACAAAAATCAGTTGTGGCGGTGTTCGTAAATGGCACTCGGAAGGCGCCATGCCCTCGGCATCGACGTCGATGGCCACCGTCGACAGGCCGGCGGCCTTGAGCACGGTACGCGCCCCCCAGTAGGCAGGATTCTCGATCCAGGCTACCTGCCCGCTGTCTGCCAGCAAATTGGCCAGCAGGCTGATCGATTGATGAATGCCATTGGTAATAATGATCTGGTCGGGCGTGGATCGCACTGCCCGGGCGATGCGCAAGTGTTCAGACAAAGCACGGCGCAGCGGGTAGTAACCTGCACCGTGGGCATAGGTCAGCAAATTGGGATCGGGCTGCTTCCAGCGCCGCTTCAGCAGTCGCACCCAGATGTCATGGGGAAACAGGGACACATCGGGCACGCCCGCCACGAAGGCTCCCCACTGGGTACTGGATGCCTGCGCGTTGCGAACGACCTCGGTGCCACGACGCGACAAGGTCAGGTGGGGAGGATCAAGGGGTTGCAGCGCTTCCGTAACCGGCGCCACGCTCGCCGGCAGGTCGGGAACCGTGTCTGAAACAAAGGTACCACTTCCGGTCGCCGACACCACATAACCCTCGGACTGCAGATGCTCAAAGGCAAAAATGACGGTATTCCGGGATAACCCTAGTTCCCTGGCAAGCCCCCGGCTGGCGGGCAAGCGGGTACCTGCCCTGAGCGTTCCTGAAAGTATTAATTGCCTAATAATTTCATAGACTTGTCGCACCAGGGGAACACTGCTTTCCCGGTCGATTTCGCGCAACAAAATATCTGACAGGACGGTATCCCGCATAGTGGACCCTTCAAATTAAAAAGAAATGGACCTTTGTAGAGTACCAAATTACCGATAACTTGAATGGCACCTTACATACCGCTTCCACTTACCCGATGGAGAGTGACGTTGAACATCCAGACTTCCGACATCAAGGCCGCAATCGATGCGCTTGAACCCTACATGATCAACACGCTGTCCGGGTTCGTGGCGGCGCCCAGCGTGTCGGGCCGTGAAGAACCTGCAGCCGAATTCATTGAGCAAGAACTGACTGCCATGGGGCTTGAACCCGAACGCATCCTGCTCAACAACGACCTGCTGAAAGATTTGCCCTTGTACGCTTGCCCTTGCGACCCGGACAACGGGCGCTACAACCTGCTGGCACGGTTTGTGCCTGAAAACCCGACCGGGCGCTCCGTACTTTTCAATGGTCACATCGATGTTGTCCCCACGGGCCCCGAATCCATGTGGACACACCCGCCTTTTTCTCCTGTGGTACGCGATGGCTGGCTGTACGGCCGGGGCAGCGGCGACATGAAAGCCGGCATTGTCTGCGCCCTGGCCGCTTTCAAGGCCCTTGAAAACCTGGGCGCGCAACCTGCCGGTATCGTGGGATTCAACGCCGTACTGAACGAGGAAGATGGCGGCAATGGTTCACTGGCCACCGTGCATGCGCTGCAAAATGCCTTGTCAAAGGCGCGCCTGACCGATTTCGATGCGGCCATTATTCCTGAGCCCTTCGCTGAAACCCTACTCACCGCCCAGGTCGGGGTGTTCTGGATGTTCGTTGAACTGACCGGAAAACCCGCCCATGTCGCCTACATGAACAAGGGGGTCAACCCGATTGAAGCCGGTATCGCAGTCATGGCCAACCTGAAGGAACTGGAGGCCGAATGGAACGCGCCGGAAAACCGCCACCCGCTGTTCAAAGACGAACCCCATCCCATCAATTTCAATCTGGGTACCATTCAGGGCGGTGAATGGAACTCCTCGGTTCCCTGCACCTGCACACTGGGTATTCGCATTGGCTTTTTCCCCGACAGGCCGGTCGAAGAGGCCCAGCGCATTGTCAGCGAACGGGTTCGAACTACCGTCGCCCGGGCCAACGAGGCCCTGACCGTCAGCATCCGCTTCGAAGGCCAGTTCGGCCCGGGCGTTGTGTTTGACCTTGAAGCCCCGCCCATGAAGGCGCTGGCGCAGTCGCATGCCAAGATCACCGGCGAAGAACCGCGCCGTATTGCCTGCACGGCCACCACCGATGCCCGTATTTTCAGGCTCATGAGCGACATGCCGGTCACCTGCTACGGCCCGGTGGCCAAAGACATTCACGGTATCGACGAAGCTGTTTCCATCGAAAGCATGAAGCGCGTGGCCGGTGCCATGGCGCAATTCATCGTTGACTGGTGCGGGGTGCAACCACGCACTTGAAGCACCTGAACACGCCGACCTTTTTTAACGCAGCACATGCAGTCCCTGTAGCCCCGCTCCTTTCCACCTCTGACCTTCAACGGAGATGCTCCATGAAAATGAAAAAGTGGCTTAAATTCAGCCTGGGTACCCTGGCCATGGCCCTGGCTGCCCAAGGTGCACACGCACAAACCCGCGGCGGTACCCTGAGCATGATCGTACAGCCCGAACCCCCCATCATCATTCCGGCCATGAACCAGCAGGCACCCACACAGTACGTGGCCGGAAAAATCTATGAAAGTCTGCTCACCTACACCCACGACCTCAAGCCGCTGCCTGGCCTGGCCAAGTCGTGGGAAGTGTCACCCGACGGCATGGAATACACCTTCAAACTGAATGAAGGCGTCAAATGGCACGATGGCAAACCCTTCACCGCCGACGATGTTGTGTTTTCAATGACCGACATGCTGCCCAAGACTCACGGCCGGGCTCGCGTCATTCTGGGCAAATACCTGGACAGCGTCGAAAAGATCGACGACCACACCGTGAAAATGAAGCTCAAGAGCCCGTTTTCAGCGTTCATCATCATGTTTGAACCCGGCTTTGCGCCCATGATGCCCAAGCATATCTATGCCGGCACCGACTACCTGACCAATCCGGCCAACCAGAAACCGGTCGGTACAGGCCCCTTCATGTTCAAGGAATGGAAACGCGGCGAATTCATCAAGCTGGAACGTAACCCCAATTACTGGAAAGAAGGCAAACCCTACCTCGATGAACTGATCTTCAACGTCATTCCTGATTCCGCATCGCGTGCCGTGGCATTCGAGCAAGGCACCGTGAACGTACTGCGCGGGGGCGATGTCGACAACGTGGATATCAAACGCCTGCGTGCCTTGCCGAATGTGGACTACAGCACGAAAGGCTGGGAAATGTTCTCGCCGCAAGCCTACCTGATCATGAATCAGCGCAAGCCGCCATTCGACAACGTCAAGGTTCGCCAGGCTGTCATTGCCGCCATGAATCGCAAGCTGGTGGTCAACAACATTTTCTTCGGCCTGGGTCAGGTGTCGACCGGGCCATTTGTTGCATCGGAAATGTTCTACGACAAAAACACGCCTCCCATCGACTTCAACATGAAGAAGGCGCGTGAACTGATCAAGGAATCCGGCATCAAACCCGGCGACTACACCATTCGCCACCTGAGCTTTCCCTATGGTGCCACCTGGGAACGCCTGGATGAATACACCAAGCAAACCCTGGAGCAACTGGGCTTCAAAGTGAACCTTGAAGCCACCGATGCCGGCGGCTGGGCCAGCCGCACGGGTAACTGGGATTTCGACCTGACCACCACCTACGCCTACCAGTATGGTGATCCTGCCCTGGGTGTGGAACGCTTCCACATCACATCGAATATCGTGAAGGGTTCACCGTTTGCCAACGTACAGGGTTACAGCAATCCCGAACTGGACAAAGTCTGGAGCGAAGCCGCCTCGTCAACCGATCCGGCCAAGCGTCAGGAACTCTATACAAAAATCCAGACACAACTGGTGAACGACATGTCGCTGGGCTACCTGGTCGACATGGAATTCCCCACCCTGTGGCGCAGCAATGTGAAAAATCTCGTGAAGACAGCCATCGGTCTGAACGAAAGCTTCGATGACGTCTATATCGAAAAATAAGCTGCCAGCCTTGCCGGACTGCTGCCTGCCCGGCGTAGGCAGCGGCCGGCTCCGCTCACCCACGATACCCGGGACTGCACCATGAAATTCCTGCTGTTCTTCGTATCACGTCTTGCCAAGGCCCTGATGGTCATCCTGGGCGTCGTGATCGTCAATTTCTTCCTGATCAGGCTGGCGCCTGGCGACCCGGCCGCCGTGCTGGCCGGCCAGGCCGGCTCCGACGACCCGGCCTACCTGGCGCAACTGCGCGAAGCCTTCGGCCTCGACCAACCCGTCCTGACCCAGTTATACCTGTACCTGAAAGGGGTCGTCCAACTGGATCTGGGCTTTTCCTACCGCAATCATGTCCCTGTGCTTGACCTGATCATGGAACGGCTGCCGGCCACCTTCCTGCTCATGGTCTGCGCCTTCATTTTCTCGCTGGTGCTGGGCGTTCTGCTGGGCGTCATCGCTGCCAAAGCCCGCTACAGCAATCACCGCCGCTGGGTCGACACCACCGTCATGACCGGCGCCCTGGTGCTGTACGCAACACCGTTGTTCTGGCTGTCCCTCATGGGCATCCTGCTGTTTTCCGTGGTGCTGGGCTGGCTGCCGGCCTTTGGCATGGAAACCGTCGGCTCCAACCTCACCGGCCTGCCCCGTGCCCTGGATATCGCCAAGCACCTCATTCTTCCCACCGTCACGCTGGGCTGTTTTTTCATGGCGTTTTATGTGCGCCTGACACGCGCTTCCATGCTGGAAGTGATCGGCATGGACTTCGTTAAAACCGCCAAGGCCAAAGGGGTTGCCCCAGGCAACATCATCCGTGTGCACGTACTGCGCAATGCCCTGCTGCCGGTGATCACATTTGCCGGCATTCAATTGGGCCAGATGGCCGGGGGTGCGGTACTGACAGAAACCGTCTTTGCCTGGCCGGGCATTGGCCGGCTCATGTTCGATGCACTGCTGCAGCGCGACTACCAACTGCTGCTGGGCATTTTCCTGGTGACCTCGTCCATGGTTGTTCTGTTCAATCTGCTCACCGACATTACCTACCGCATCGTTGACCCGCGCATTGCTGCGGGTGGTGACACAGGAGCCGCATGATGAAAGGTTTTCTGAAACGCTATATGCGCAATTATGGTGCTGTATTCGGTCTGATCATCATCAGCATCGTCAGCATTCTGGCCATTGCCGCCCCGCTTATTTACGAAGAGTCCCCCTGGATGATGGTGGACATGCCACTGATTCCTCCCTTCACCGATCCTGCCTATCCGTTTGGCACTGACATGCTGGGGCGCGACATCACGGCCGGCCTGGTCTGGGGGGCACGCGTTTCACTGATCGTGGGCATTATGTCCACTGTCATTGCGCTGGGATTCGGCATTCTGGTGGGGGCCACGGCCGGCTACTGCGGCGGGCGCATTGACGACGCCCTGATGCGCTTCACCGAGTTCTTCCAGACGATTCCCCAGCTGGCGCTGGCCGTTGTCATCGTGGCCGTCATGAGTCCGTCCATCTACTCCATCATGGGCGCCATCACGGCGGTTTCATGGCCACCGGCCGCCCGCCTTGTACGCTCGGAATTCATGACCCTCAAACAGCGGGAATTCGTGCTGGCGGCCATTGTGGTCGGACAAAAACCGGCACGCATTGTCTGGTCGCAGATCCTGCCCAACGCCATGTCGCCCATCATCGTATCGGCGTCGTTCATGGTGGCCACCGCCATTCTGACCGAATCGGCCCTTTCCTTCCTGGGCCTGGGCGACCGCAACCTCATGAGCTGGGGCTTCATGATCGGCGCAGCACGCACCATGATCCGTGAAGCGTGGTGGATGAGCGTCTGGCCCGGCGTGGCCATTCTGCTGACGGTTCTGGCCATCAACCTGATCGGTGAAGGCCTGAACGACGCCCTCAACCCCCAACTGCGCAAACGCGGCGAATAAGGAGCATCACCATGCAACAAACCGCTCCCCTGCTGTCCGTTCGCGACCTGGCCGTTCCCCTGCCCCCAGGGGGAGACCGGCCCTTTGCCATCGAAAACATTTCCTACGACATCAACCCCGGTGAAATTGTCTGCATCGTCGGTGAGTCCGGTTCCGGCAAGTCCATGAGTGCCAATGCCATCATGGGGTTGCTGCCTGACTACCTGCGTCCCACGCGTGGCGAAATCCTGTTTCAGGGCACCGATCTTTTGAAGCAGCCCGAAAGCACACTGCAGGACATGCGTGGGCGCGACATCGGCATGATCTTCCAGGAACCACTGTCGGCCCTGAACCCGCTCATGACCATCGGCAACCAGATCGCCGAGGTCATGCAAGTCCACAATGCGTATCCAGGCGAACAACGCAAGCAACGCGTGCTGGAAATGCTGAACTTTGTCGGCCTGCCCGATCCGGACACCTTATACAACGTCTACCCCTTTCGTCTGTCGGGTGGCCAGCGTCAACGGGTCATGATCGCCATGGCACTGGCGCTGGAACCGGCCCTGCTGATCGCCGATGAGCCGACCACGGCCCTTGACATGACAACCCAGGCCCAGATTCTTGAGCTGATCGCCCGCATCCAGAAAGCCAAAGGCATGGGCGTCATGTTCATCACCCACGATTTCGGTGTCGTGGCCGAGATCGCGCACCGTGTGGTGGTCATGGAAAAAGGCGTGCTGGTGGAGCAGGGCACGGCCGAACAGGTGCTGAACAAGCCGCAACACCCCTACACCAAGCGTCTCATCGCCGCCGTACCGCATCAGCGTGTCGATGAAACCATACGACCTGAAGTACCCGCACCCGTACTCGATGTACGCAACCTGCGCAAAGTCTACATAACCGGGGGCGGCCTTCTGACCAAAAAACGGGTTGTCAATGCGGTCAACGATGTCAGTTTTTCGGTCGGACACGGCGAAACCCTGGGGATTGTGGGCGAATCAGGCTCCGGCAAATCCACCATTGGCAAATGCCTGCTCAAGCTGATTGGCATTGATGGCGGCCAGATGCTGTTCAATGGCAAGGACATCGCGCCGCTGTCACAGGGTGAATTCCGCCCACTGCGCAGCAACATCCAGATGATTTTCCAGGACCCCTTCGCCTCCCTGAATCCACGCCACACCATTGGCCAGACACTGTGCGCCGGCCCGATCGCCAACGGAAAATCACGCATCGATGCCGAAACACGGGCACGTGACCTGCTGGATCTGGTCGGGCTTGACCCTTCGGCATTTGACCGCTTCCCGAACCAGTTTTCCGGAGGCCAGCGCCAGCGGGTCGGTATTGCCCGTGCCCTGGCCATGGATCCCAAACTGCTGGTGGCCGACGAATCGGTTTCGGCCCTGGATGTTTCAGTACAGGCCCAGGTGCTGGAGCTGCTGCAAACGCTGCAACAAAAACTGCAGATTGCCATGATCTTCATTACCCACGACCTGCGTGTTGCCGCACAGATCTGCAACAACATCGTGGTCATGCACCGTGGGGAAATCGTCGAGCGTGGCAAACCCTCGCAAATTTTTGACAACCCCCAGAACCCCTATACCCAGCGTCTGATCGCCGCCGTGCCAGGCAAGCACTGGGACCCCACCCAGGCTGAAACGCACTGATCCGCTGTTTTCCAAGGAGATCTCCCATGCTACGTCCCGCAGCCATACCAACGGTTCAACTCGATAACGAAGTTGTAAAGGTGACTGAATGGCGTTTCCCGCCCGGCGGGGAAACCGGCTGGCACCGCCATGAAATGCGCTATGTGGTGGTGCCGCAAACCACAGGCCCGCTGCTGCTCGACACACCGGAAGGAGAAATCACCAGCCAGTTGACCACCGGCGTAGCCTACTACCGCCCCGTCGGCATAGAACACAATGTGATCAACCCCTCCGACCACGAATTTGTGTTCGTGGAAATCGAAATCAAGTGAACGACGCCGTGCAGACCCTTGTGGGACGCCTCAAGCCCCGGTTACTGCACCACCACCCAGCAGGACACCCATGAAAGCCTTTTTCTCTGAAGACCAGCTTCTGCATCAACCGCTGCAGTTCATGCGAGCAGGCCGGATCTGCGCCCCCACCGATGTGCCCGAACGCGCCGGCACGCTGAAGGGCAGCCTGGCCAAACGCGGAATCGAGTGCGAAACACCCCCGGACTACGGCGATGCCATCATGGCCGTGCACAGTGTGGATTACCTGAATTTTTTCAAGCACGCCTACGCGCGCTGGCAGGATCTGGCCAAAAGCGGCCTGGAACCCGGCCCCGAAGTTCTGCCGAACCTGTCGCCTTACTACAGCGGTCGCCACGACAGGGCGCGGCGTGACCCCTGCCCGTCAACGTCGATCATTGCCCAGGCCGGCTATTACCTGACCGACCTGTCGTGCCCGATCGGGCCTCACACCTGGACCTCTGCCCTGCGGTCCACCCACAGTGCCATTGCTGCAGCCGACTGGGTCGCACAGTCGCGACGCATGGCCTACGCGCTTTGCCGGCCATCAGGGCACCATGCCCATTTTGATCGCGCCGGCGGATTCTGCTACCTGAACAGCAGTGCCATGGCAGCACAACGGCTACGCGAAACGTTTGCCAATGTCGCCGTTCTCGATGTCGACGCCCATCACGGCGATGGCACGCAGAACATTTTTTACCACCGCGCCGATGTCATGACGCTGTCTGTTCATGCCGACCCCACCAACTACTACCCGTTTTACACAGGCTACTCCCAC
This sequence comes from Alcaligenaceae bacterium, assembly GCA_012727555.1. GTDB lineage: Bacteria > Pseudomonadota > Gammaproteobacteria > Burkholderiales > Burkholderiaceae_B > JAAYGT01. Next base: position 36,019 of record JAAYGT010000062.1, read on the forward strand.
GAACGCGGCTACGGCAGCGGTCACGGCTATAACGTCAATATCCCGCTGCCTCATGGCGCAACGAACGATGTGTTCATGAATGCCGTTGACAATGCACTGACCACCTTGCGCGACTTCCGCCCACAAGCCCTGGTACTGGCGCTGGGATTCGACACCTACAAAGACGACCCGATCAGCGTTTTGAAACTGGATCATTCAGCCTATCGACAACTGGGCGAACGTATTGGCGCCCTGAGCCTGCCCACCGTTGTCGTCCAGGAAGGCGGGTATCTGGTCAGTGCGATCGGCGATGCCCTGGATGCCTTCCTGGCCGGACTCGAAACCGCAAAAGCCTGAACAACAAGGAAATGATCATGACACCGACACACACACTTGAAATCAATGGCACTCGCCTGTGGCAATCCCTGATGGATCTGGCCCGAATCGGCGCCACCGACAAAGGCGGCAACTGCCGTCTGGCCCTGACGGAACTGGATGGCCAGGGACGGGATCTGGTGGTGGGCTGGATGAAAGAGGCCGGCCTGGAAATCACGATCGATCAGGTCGGCAACATTTTCGGAAGGCGCCCCGGCAAAAACCCGGGACTGCCGCCCGTAGCCACCGGCAGTCACATTGACACCCAACCCACGGGCGGCAAATTCGATGGCTGCTTCGGGGTGATGGCCGGCCTGGAGGTGATGCGTACCCTGCAGGACCACGGCATTGAAACCGAGGCGCCCCTGGAACTGATCATCTGGACGAATGAAGAAGGCACCCGCTTTGTACCCGTCATGATGGGATCCGGCGTGTTCTGCAAGATTTTCCCGCTTGAAACAGCCTTGTCGGCTGTTGATGTCAATGGCAAATCTGTACGCAATGAACTGGCCAACATTGGCTACAACGGCCAGGCCCCCGTACCGGACCACGAACTGGGCAGCTACTTCGAGGCCCATATCGAACAAGGCCCCATCCTTGAAGCCGCCGACAACGTCATTGGCGTGGTCTCGGGCTCGCTGGGTTTGCGCTGGTACGACGTTACGGTCACGGGCATGGAAGCCCATGCCGGCCCCACCCCCATGCCCATGCGCCGCGATGCCCTGTATGCCGCCACCCATCTGATGCAAGAGGTGATCCGGATTGCGCTTGACTACGCCCCCGAGGGGCGTGGCACCGTTGGCGTGGCCAATGTTTACCCGTCTTCCCGCAACGTCATTCCCGGCAAAGTCACGTTTTCCGTTGATCTGCGCCACGAACGTGCCGACAAACTGGCGGAAATGGACGCACGCCTGCGTGCAGCCTGCACCGCCCTGGCCAATGGCACGACCACCGGCTACACCGTTGATGTACAGCTGCAGGACATACAACATTTTCCACCGACACCGTTTACCCCCGAACTGGTCAATGCTGTACGTGAACAGGCCGAAGCCCGCGGCTACAGCCATCAATCCATTGTGACCGGTGCCGGCCACGATGCCGTGTACGTGGCCAGGGTAGCACCAACCGCCATGATCTTTGTACCCTGCAAAGATGGCATCAGCCACAACGAAATCGAGGATGCCAAACCTGAACATCTGGAAGCCGGGGCCAATGTGTTACTGGGCGCCCTGCTTGAACGCGCCGGGCGTGTTGCCTGAACCACCCGATGAACACGCCGACGTCATCTGCCGAAGCAATGCACCACAAGCCGGGGCTGTCCCCCCATGCCACCGGCATCCTGCTGTTTTTCTGCGGGCTGATTGCTTTCGGTGTGTTCGATGCGGCCAGCAAATACCTGCTGGCCAGCTTCCCGGCCCCGTTCCTGAATGTAATGAGGTACAGCACGGTAACCGTGGTGGGGTTGATCATGCTGGCGCGTCACGGTGTGCCGCATTGGCCTTCAGTGCCCTGTAAACGCCTGCTGTTGCTGCGAGGGCTGGCGTTGGGATCAGTCGGCACATGTTTCATGACAGCACTGACCTGGATGCCCCTGGCCGAAGCAACGGCCATTTATTTCACATCCCCCCTGCTGGTTGTTGCGCTGTCGCCCTGGATGCTGAAAGAGCCCGTCCAGGCCTCGAAATGGGCAGCCGTGATCACCGGTTTTCTTGGCATGCTGCTGGTCGTACGCCCAGGCAATGATCTACCCTTGCTGGGCACTGTGCTCATGGTGGTGGCCGCCATCAGCTTCGCCCTGTTCCAGCTGCTGACCCGGCAACTGGCCAACCGGGTCGATGGCGCCATTCAGTACAGCACCACCGCCGTCATTTGCCTGATCATCACCGGTTTACCCGCCCCGTTTTTCCTGCCTGATCCCTGGCCCACAGCGGGCGAATTTGCCTTCATCGTTGCAGTCGGCATGTGCAATGCAGCCGGCCAGTTACTGCTGCTGGCTGCATTGAAACGGGTGGCGGCCTCCACCCTGGCACCGTTCAACTATTTTCAGTTGCTCATGGCGGTGGTGTTCAGCGCCTACCTGTTCAATCAGCCCCCGGACGCACTGGCCCTGGGTGGTATTGCACTGATCACCGCCGCCGGCATTTTCCTGGCCACACGACGCACACGCAAAGCCTGATTCCACCGACGCGGCAGCGCACGCAACCGCGCCGGTCGCCCACCCTGTTCTTGATCTGATTTTTTAACGGAGTGCCCCACATGACGCCCCCCATGACACTGAGCGACTGGGAAAACCTGGCCCGCAACCTGCGCCTGCCCAACCGCCCCCTGATCGACGGCAAATCTGTTGAAGGCCGCGCCCCTGCCCTGGCTGCGCTCAACCCGGCCACCGGCCAGACCCTGACGCACATCAGTGCCTGCGCCGAAGAAGACATTGACCGGGCGGTTGCCGCCGCACGACGCACGTTTGAGTCGGGCGTCTGGCGCGACATGGCGCGCGCCGAGCGCAAGAAACGCCTGCTCAAACTGGCCGAACTGATCAACACTCATCAGAATGAACTGGCGCTGCTGGAAACACTGGACATGGGCAAGCCCATCGGTGACACACTGGCGTACGACATTCCGGAAGCCGCGCGCACGTATGCCTGGTATGCCGAAACCATCGACAAACAATACGATGAAATTGCCCCCACCGACAGCCATTCACTGGCCACCATCACCCGCGAACCGCTGGGTGTCGTCGCCGCCGTGGTGCCCTGGAACTACCCGCTCTTGATGGCCACCTGGAAGGTTGCCCCCGCGCTGGCCATGGGTAACAGCGTGGTGCTCAAGCCGGCCGAACAATCGTGCCTGACAGCCTTGCGGCTGGGCGAACTGGCCCTGGAGGCCGACATTCCTGCGGGCGTGCTGAACATTGTTCCCGGCACGGGTCCGGTTGCAGGCCAGGCACTGGGCTTGCACAACGATGTCGACTGCCTGGCATTCACAGGCTCAACCCAAACCGGCAAACGTTTCATGCAGTATTCGGGCCAGTCCAACCTGAAACAGGTCTGGCTCGAATGCGGCGGAAAATCACCCCACATTATTTTTGATGACTGCCCCGATCTTGACCGGGCCGCGCTGGCGGCGGCCATCGGCATTTTCAACAACCAGGGCGAAGTCTGCATTGCAGGTTCACGGCTTTATGTGCAGGCGGGCGTCTACGATGCCTTCATGCAGAAACTGGATGCACTGGCACAGACCATGCAGCCAGGCAACCCGCTGGATCCAAAAACCATGATGGGCGCCATTGTGGACGAGCGCCAACTGGACAAAGTGCTGGGCTACATTCGGCAAGGTCAGGAACAGGGGGCTCACCTGCGTCTGGGGGGCGAACGGGTACGCACGGAAACCGGCGGCTACTACATTCAACCCACCATCTTCGAGTGCCCGACCCAGAACCTGGGCATTGTCCGGGAAGAAATTTTCGGCCCCGTGCTGGCAGCCACACGCTTCGAAACCGAGGAACAGGCCCTGGGCATGGCCAACGACTCCACGTACGGGCTAGGTTCCGGTTTGTGGACTGCCGACTTGTCGCGCGCACACCGCGTATCACGCAAACTGCGGGCGGGCCTGGTGTGGGTCAATTGCTACTTTGACGGCGATGTCACCGTACCTTTCGGTGGTGTGAAACAGTTGGGGTTCGGGCGCGATAAATCGCTGCATGCGCTTGATAAATACAGCGCGCTCAAGACCACCTGGATCAAGCTGGCCTGAGCAGCAAGCCGTGCAATCAGTAACCTCGTTCACGTGCCACAATACCGGTCAGGGCTTCACCCGCCCGGTAACGCCGGATTTTTTCCGCGACCTGCGCAACGGTTTCCTCGCGCAGGCTGGCGGCTGCCACATGCGGGGTGATGGTAATACGCGGGTCAGCCCAGAACGGGTGCCCGGTGGGCAAGGGCTCCTGGCTGAAAACATCCAGTGTCGCGCCCGACAACACGCCGCTGTCGAGCAGCGGAATAAGGTCGTCTTCTACCAGATGCCCGCCCCGTCCCACATTCACCAGATACGCTCCAGGCAGCAACTGCCCCAAGGTTTCACGATTCAAAAGCCCCCGGGTTTCGGGCGTAAGCGGCAATGTGTTGATCAGTACGCGCGTACGTGCCAGAAAAGCAGGCAGCGTATCGGAGCCGGCGAACGATTGCACATCGGGAAGTGCCTTGCCACTGCGCGACCAACCGGCCACCGGGTATTCCAGCGCGGCCAGCATCTGCGCCACCCGGGCACCCATAACCCCCATACCCAGCACACCCACCGGCCAGTTGCGCCGCCGGATATCCTGCTGTGGTTCCCAGCGGCGCTCACCTTGCAGTTGCTGGTAGCGATCAAAACTGCGCGATGCGCGCACCAGTGCGTACACCGCGTATTCGGCCATTTGCACCGCCATACCGGCATCTTCAAGGCGTATTACGGGCACGTTGTCACGCAGGCCAGGCAATTTCAGCAGGGCATCAACCCCGGCGCCAAGATTGAACACCGCCTGGATGCCGGGTTCGCGCAGAAAAAGATCATGCGGGGGGCTCCAGGTAATGGCCAGATCAGCGCCTACAGTACCCGAATTATCAGACCAGTTTACGATCTCGGCACCGGGAATGGCTTCTTCCAGCAAGCGGATCCAGCTGTCGGGATCAGAGGTGGTCGATGATGCAAAGATGATTTTCATACAAGCCCCTTTTAATTTAATTTGATATATCATATACCAAGCTTCCCCGTTATAACCGGATACGCCGCCAACCAGGAGTCACCATGACCACATTAACGCCGGCCCAAAGCCGCGATGTCCATCACGTTCTTCACCCCTATACCAATGCGGTCAAACATGCCAGCATCGGGCCACGCATCATCGATCGCGGCGAGGGCATTTATGTTTTCGATGACCAGGGTAACAAGTACCTGGAAGCCATGGCCGGGCTCTGGAGCGTGGCGGTAGGCTTTGGTGAGCCCCGACTGGTTGATGCTGCAACCCGGCAACTGCAGAAACTGCCCTATTACCACACCTTCACACACAAATCGCATACCCCCTCGATCGAACTGGCACAGAAACTGGTGGAACTGACCCAGGGGCGCATGTCCACTGCGTTCTTCACCAATTCCGGTTCCGAAGCGAACGACACCGTGGTGAAAATGGTGTGGTACTACAACAATGCCCTGGGGCGCACCCAGAAGAAAAAAATCATTTCGCGCATCAAGGGTTACCATGGCGTAACTGTTGCAGCCGCCAGCATGACAGGCCTGGCAGGCAACCACCGCGACTTCGACCTGCCTTTGCCACAAATGAAGCACACGCGGTGCCCGCATCATTACCGTGAAGCGTTGCCCGGTGAATCCGAAGAAGATTTCGCCAGCCGCCTGGCACGCGAACTTGAAGAGCAGATTTTGCAGGAAGGCCCCGAAACCGTGGCGGCGTTCATTGGCGAACCTGTCATGGGTGCAGGCGGCGTCATCGTGCCACCGGCTACCTATTGGGAAAAAATCCAGCCCGTTTGCAGAAAATACGACCTGCTGATCATTGCCGACGAAGTGATTACGGGCTTTGGTCGCCTGGGTACCATGTTTGGCTCGGAAAAATTTGGCATCCAGCCCGACATCATGGTGTTGTCCAAACAGATCACTTCATCGTACCAACCGCTGGCTGCTGTCATGATCGCCCCGGCCGTTGCCGATGTCATCAAGCAGAACAGTGGCAAAGTGGGTACATTCGGGCACGGTTACACCGCCAGCGGCCATCCGGTTGCCACGGCAGTCGCACTGGAAAACCTGAAAATCATTGAAGAGCGCCAACTGGTTCAAAATGCCGCCGAAACAGGCGCCTACATGCAAAAAGCGCTGCGTGAACTGGCCGGCCACCCACTGGTGGGTGAAGTGCGTGGCGTGGGCCTGATCGGCGCGGTTGAACTTGTGGCCGACAAAAACAGCAAAAAGCCCTTTGACCCGCCGGGTTCTGTGGGTATGGCCGTGTACGAAAAAGCGCACGATAACGGCTTGATCATTCGCGCCATTCAGGACACTATTGCGTTCTGTCCGCCCCTGATCATTTCACCGGAGCAGGTTAAAGACATGATTGATCGCTTCCAGAAAACCCTCGACAATGTCCACACAAACCTCGCCGTTTGATAGTCTGGAATCACCTGCCCTGCTTCAGGAGCAGGTGTACCAGCAAATTCGCCACCTGCTGATCACGGGCCAGTTGGCACCTGGCCAGAAGCTGGTGATCCGCACGCTTGCCGAGCAAATGGGCACCAGCCCCATGCCGGTGCGCGATGCCCTGCAGCGGCTGGCTGCGCAGGGTGTGCTGTCGGGCAAGCGTACCCTGTGCGTGCCGGAACTGTCCGGGCAAGACGTCAACGACATTCTGTCCATTCGCCTGCAGCTTGAAATTCTGGCGGTCGAACACGTTATAGAACGTGCAACGGATTCAGAAATTGCCAGCCTGGAAGATGAATACCAGGCGCTTGAAGCGGCGGTTGCCCGCAACAATGCCCATGCATTCCTGCAAGCCAATGCACACTTTCATTTGAAGATCGCCCTGCTGGCCCATTCACAAATGCTGGTCAGCACGGTGGAACCGCTGTGGTTGCGTATGGGCCCAACCATTAAATTGCTACCCCATGAGCGTGCACATTTGCCTGCCGTTCTACCTGTACACCGGCGTATTCTCGATGCCTTGGTAGCGCGAGACGTTACTGCAGCACGACAGGCGATTCGCGATGACTTGCTGAATACAAACATGGATCAGCCCTTGCGTACGTGAATTGCAGCGTTCTGGCGCAATGGTTTCTTGAGCAGATTGCAGCCGCATGAAACGCTGGTGGTTTCTTGAGCAAATTACATCCACATGAAACGCTGGTGGTTTCTTGAGCAAATTACA
>JAAYGT010000063.1 GCA_012727555.1 Alcaligenaceae bacterium
AGCCTACATTTCATCGCAGTACAAAGATATCGTGGCATTCGGTCTTCTGGTCCTCATTCTGCTTTTCCGTCCCACGGGTTTGTTGGGCAAGCCTGAAGTGGAGAAAGTCTGATGGGCAATCCTGTCGCAAGCGCTTTCATTGCCGCCATTCTGGCCGGCGTCATTATTGCGCCCGTGTTCGGCCTGCAAATCATCCGTGCAGGCGCCACCACGCAATTGCAGCCCGACTGGGGCATGATCCTCATGGGTATGGGGCTGGTTTTTGTCGTCCAGTTGTTCAAGCCAGCTCTGGCCAAGGTGTTCAAGCGTACATCACAGGCCAGGCCTGTCGCCATGCCGGCCATGTCGGGTCCCGTCAGGCGCGGGCTCATTGTGCTTCTCATCGGCCTGGCTCTTGTCTGGCCTTTCTTTTCGGGCCGTGCCCAGGTCGATATCGCCACGCTGGTGCTCATTTACGTCATGCTGGGCCTGGGTTTGAACATTGTGGTCGGGTTTGCCGGTCTGCTCGATCTCGGTTTTGTCGGTTTTTACGCTGTGGGTGCCTACACCTACGCCTTGCTGTATCACTGGGCTGGCTGGGGGTTCTGGGAAGCTTTACCGCTGGCCGGCGCCATGGCCGCGCTGTTCGGCTTTTTGCTGGGTTTCCCGGTACTGCGTTTGCGCGGCGACTACCTGGCCATTGTTACCCTGGGTTTTGGTGAAATCATCCGTCTGTTGCTCATCAACCTGTATCCGGTCACCGGTGGGCCCGATGGCATTTCCGGTATTCCCAAACCTACGGTCTTCGGCATGCCCATGACACGCAGGGCACCAGCGGGTGAAACCACGTTTCACGACTTCATGGGCTGGACCTTCAACACGCAAGATGTCGTCATTTATCTTTACCTGATGGCTCTGGCACTGGCGTTGATCACCCTGTATGTGTCCAATCGCGTCATACGCATGCCCATTGGCCGTGCCTGGGAAGCCTTGCGGGAAGACGAAATCGCCTGCCGGTCCCTTGGCCTGAATCCCACCCGCATCAAGCTGTCGGCCTTTACCATGGGGGCCATGTTCGCCGGTTTTGGCGGGGCGTTCTTTGCCGCACGCCAGGGTCTGGTGAATCCGGAATCCTTCACTTTCATCGAGTCGGCGCTTATTCTGGCCATCGTTGTGCTGGGGGGTATGGGATCACAGGTCGGTGTCATTCTGGCGGCCGTGGTGCTTACCGTATTGCCCGAACTGGCCCGCGAATTCGCTGAATACCGAATGCTCATTTTTGGTCTGGTCATGGTGCTCATGATGATCTGGCGCCCGCAGGGTCTGTTACCTGTGCAACGTCCTAAAATGGAGCTGAAGCCATGAGCGAGGTCTTGCTTGAGGTGTCTGACCTGACCATGCGGTTTGGCGGTTTGCTGGCCGTGGATCAGGTCAAGTTCAATGTTAATAAACATGAAGTTTTTGCCATTATTGGGCCGAACGGCGCCGGCAAAACTACCGTATTCAATTGTGTGGGCGGTTTCTATAAACCCACCACGGGCCATATCGTCATGGACGGCACCGATATCAGCGGTCAGCCCAGCCATCGTATTGCCACGCAGGGTCTGGTACGCACTTTCCAGAACGTGCGCCTTTTCAAGAACCTGACCGTTCTGGAAAACCTGCTGGTTGCCCAGCACAGCCGTATTGAAACCAGTTTGCTTAAAGGCTTGTTCAAATTCCCGTCGTTCCGGCGGTCCGAACAACAGGCTCTGGCCAATGCCGCGCAATGGCTCGATTTCATGGGCCTGCGCGAATTTGCCAATCGTGAAGCGGGCAATCTGGCCTACGGGCATCAACGCCGCCTTGAAATTGCCCGCTGCATGATCACCCGGCCGCGCCTGCTCATGCTCGATGAACCGGCTGCCGGGTTGAATCCCCAGGAAAAACGCGATCTGCAACAACTGATCGACCAGCTTCGGCGTGAATACAACGTGGCAGTGCTCTTGATTGAACACGACATGAGCCTGGTCATGGGGGTTTCAGACCGCATCATGGTCATGGAGCACGGGCGTCCCATTGTCACCGGGTTGCCCGAACAAGTGCGTAACGATCCCAGAGTGATCAAAGCTTATCTGGGGGAAGACTGACATGCTCAGCCTCAAGAATGTTGATACCCATTACGGTGCCATTCAGGCACTGAACGATGTCTCCGTCGACGTGAATCAGGGTGAAATCGTCACCCTGATCGGCGCCAACGGTGCCGGAAAAACCACCTTGCTCATGACCGTGTGCGGTTCGCCACGGGCAACCCGTGGCACCATCACTTTTCAGAACGAAGACATCACCCGCCTTGACACCCACACCATCATGCGGCGTGGCATTGCCATTTCGCCCGAAGGCCGCCGCGTTTTTTCCGACCTCACCGTTGATGAAAACCTGAAAATGGGCGGGTTCTTTTTGTCATCGAACGCGATGGCCGAAGGCCTGGATCACGTTTATACCCTGTTTCCCCGCTTGCGGGAACGATTCAACCAGCGTGCCGGCACCATGTCGGGGGGGGAACAGCAAATGCTGGCGATCGGTCGTGCGCTCATGACCCGACCCCGCCTGCTGCTGCTCGACGAACCCACGCTAGGCCTGGCCCCGCTCATCATTGCCCAGATCTTCGACATTATCAGAACCATCCGCGAGGAAGGTGTTACCGTGTTTCTGGTCGAACAAAATGCCAACAAGGCGCTCCAGCTGGCCGATCGTGGCTACGTTCTTGAAAACGGCCGCGTCGTGCTGGCCGACACCGGCGCCAACCTGTTGTCCAACGACGATGTTCGCAAGGCCTACCTGGGCGGCTGACACTCCGGCCTTCCGGGCCTTGAAAAGGAAAAAACATGGCAACCCACCGACCGCACGTGGTGTTTCTTGATCGTGACACCCTTTCCCCCGAAACGGTGCTCAAGACCCTTGACTTTGATCACACACTGGTTATCCACGACAGAACAGCGCCCGATCAGGTGGCCGAACGCATTGCTCATGCCAACATTGTGATCACCAACAAGGTGCCGGTCCGTGAGCCGGCTTTGCTGCATGCACCCCGGTTAAAGTTGATTGCCGTGGCAGCCACCGGTACCGATGTCATCGATCTGCCCGCTTGCCGTGCCCGTGGCATTGTGGTGTCAAACATCCGCAACTATGCCGTTCACACGGTGCCTGAGCACGTTTTTGCCCTGATCTTTGCCTTGCGTCGCAGCATTGTGCCTTACCGTGAATCGGTTAAAGCCGGTCGTTGGGCACAGTCCGGCCAATTCTGTTACTTCGATTACCCCATCAAGGATCTTGCCGGATCCACACTGGGTATCATCGGTGAAGGGGTGCTGGGCCAGGCCGTGGCCCGCATGGGTGCGGCTTTGGGCATGCGCGTGCTATTTGCAGGGCGCAAGGGGCATGCCGCACCGGGCCGGTTGTATACCGCTTTCGACCAGGTGCTTGAAACCAGCGACATCATTTCCTTGCACTGTCCGCTGAACGACAGCACCCGCAATCTCATCGACACTCCCGAATTCCAACGCATGAAGCGCCAGCCTTTGCTGATCAACACCGCACGTGGCGGGTTGGTTAATGAATCGGCGCTGGCAAAGGCGATCAAGTCAGGGCAGATTTCGGGTGCCGGTTTCGATGTCACCCTGCCTGAGCCGCCGCCCGACAACCACCCCTTGATCGAGCTGCTTGAATACCCCAATTTCATACTGACTCCCCACGTTGCCTGGGCCAGTCGCGAGGCCATTCAGTCTTTGGCCGACCAGCTCATTGACATCATCAATGCGTTCCAGAAAGGTGAGCCTCGTAACGTGGTTTCCTGAATCGCAACGGGTACGCTCATGCGCATTGTCATTGCACCGGACTCCTTCAAGGAATCACTCAGCGCCGCTCAGGTGGCTCAGGCCATTGCACGGGGGGTGCTGAATGTCCTTCCCGATGCCGATGTGCGTTGTGTCCCCATGGCCGATGGCGGCGAAGGTTCGCTGGATGCGATTCTGGCTGCAACAGACGGTCAGCGTTGTCAGGCACGTGTTCACGATGCCAATGGTCACCACTGTCTGGCCGACTGGGGTCTGCTCGACGACCATACGGCTTTCATTGAAATGGCAACTGCCGCCGGTCTCGAACGTATTCCGGTGCCTGCCCGCGATCCGCGCAGTGCCACGTCTTTTGGTGTCGGTGAACTGATTATTCAGGCGCTCGATGCCGGTGCGCGCACCATTGTGCTGGGTCTGGGGGGCAGTGCCACCAACGATGCCGGGGCTGGCCTTTTTCAGGCATTGGGCGGGCGTTTGCTCGATGCCGGCAACCGCGAGCTTGCTCCGGGGGGGGCTGCGCTGATCCACCTTCAAGGCCTCGATACGTCGTGCCTCGATGCCCGCCTGGGTGGCGTGCAGTTCAAGATCGCGGTCGATGTCTCCAATCCCTTGTGTGGTCCGCACGGTGCCTCCCATATTTTCGGCCCCCAGAAAGGCGCCTCACCCGAGATTGTGCAGGAACTGGATACCGCATTAGGCCATTTTGCCGATGTCATTGCCCGGCATACCGGGCACGACTTCAGAAATATGCCGGGTATGGGGGCGGCCGGCGGTCTGGCACTGCCTGTCCGAAGTTTCATGCAGGCCGTTTTCCAGCCTGGGGTTGAACTGATTGCCGGCATTTCGGGTCTCGACGCCCATATCCAGCATGCCGATCTGGTCATCACAGGGGAAGGGCGCATGGATGCCCAGACGCTTTCCGGTAAAACGCCGGTGGGTGTGGCACGTATCGCGCGCAAACACAACGTGCCGGTTCTGGCCCTGGCAGGCTCTTTGGGTACCGGATACCAGGCGCTGTATGCTGCAGGCATCGATGCGGCCTTCAGTCTGGCGCCGGGGCCGGTTACCCTGGAGCATGCCATGGCAAATGCAGCCATGTACCTTGAACACCGAACCACCGATTGCATACGGCTCTGGTTATTGGGGCATCGCCGGGGCAACATGTAGCCGCAAGTGATCCACCAGAACCCTGACGGCCCGGGGCAGGTAGGCACTGAAGGGGCGTATTGCATAAATACCATCACCAAATACACCAACCGGGTCCCAGTCAGGCATCAGGCGTACCAGTTCGCCACGCGCTATCCAGTCATTGGCACTGAAGTCGGGCAGCATCGCAATGCCCAGATGCTGCAGCACCAGTTCCCTGAGTGCTTCGCTGTTGTTCGCACTGAATCCGCCTCGTATCGCCACGCTGCGGCGTTCGTTTGCATCGGTATGCCGGGTGAAGCTCCAGACAGGCGAACTGCCTGAACGTAAATAGAACAGACAGTTATGCTGTGCAAGCGACTCTGGATGCCTGGGGTGGCCCTGTTGGGCCAGATAATGCGGCGTGGCCACCAGCCAGGTGCGTGTGGTGCGCAAACGCCAGGCCACGTAGTTGTCGGGAACGGCATGGGTGTGACGAATGGCCAGATCAAAACCTTCCTGGGCCAGTGAGCTCAAGTGATCCGACAACTCCAGTTCGATACGCACTTTCGGGTACTGTTTCAGAAACTGACCCAAAACCGGCAGTATTTCCTGGCGTCCCAGCGCCACGGGTGCCGTCATGCGCAGGATGCCTTGCGGTACGCTGGCCAGGTCGCGCACACTGTCAAAACCTTCTTCAATGCGCGTGAAGGCCGGCTGAGTGGTGCGCACCATGGCCAGACCGGCTTCGGTCAGTCGAACGCTGCGGGTGGTGCGCTGCACCAGTGTAATGCCTGAGCGTTGTTCAAGTTCGCTGATGCGTTGGCTGACAGCCGCTTTGCTGACACCAAGGCGTCGTGCGGCCGCCGTGTAGCTGCCGGTATCGTGCAGTACGCACAACCAGTAAATATGCGACCAGGCCGTTTCGCTGATTGCAGGTGATGTCATTGGGTATTTCCTTGGTGTCGAAGCCATGCTCTGGCCAGAGTGGCCGGCACAGCAATGGCGTCTTTTATTGTTCATTATCATGAACAATGTGTCCAGTTTACTGATCTTGTTCGAGGCAGTACGGCTACCTATACTGAAAACACTATACACAGTGCTCCAGGAGCCCCCTCATGTCGAACCCGACCTCAACGCTTGCGCCTCAACCGCCTTACACCAGTACGGCCGATATCGTCAATTACATCAATGGCCAGGAAGTGGCAGGCAGTAGCGGCAAAAAACAGGGGGTCTACAACCCATCCACGGGGCAAGTTACCCGTCATGTGGTGCTGTCCACCCCAGACGATGTGCAAAATGCGGTTGTTGCCGCACGTGCAGCGTCTGTGGCCTGGGGTGAAACCCCGCCCATCCGCCGGGCCCGGATCATGAACCGCTTCCTGCAACTCATGAACGAGCATACCGATGAACTGGCTGCCCTGATCACAGCCGAGCACGGTAAAGTATTCACCGATGCCCAGGGTGAGGTGCAGCGCGGTATCGACATCATCGAATTCGCCTGCGGTATTCCGCAGTTGCTCAAGGGTGACTACACCGATCAGGTCTCCACGGGCATCGACAACTGGACAATGCGTCAGCCTTTGGGTGTAGTTGCTGGAATCACACCGTTCAATTTTCCGTGCATGGTACCGTGCTGGATGTTTCCCATGGCGATCGCTGCCGGCAACGCTTTCATCCTGAAGCCCAGCGAGCGTGATCCCGGCGCATCGCTTTTCATGGCCAGGTTGCTCAAGCAGGCCGGTTTGCCCGATGGCGTGTTCAATGTGATCCAGGGCGACAAGGTCGTGGTTGATGCCTTGATCGAACACCCTGAAGTGGCTGCGCTGAGCTTTGTGGGTTCAACGCCCATTGCACACTACATTTACGAACGTGGCGCCCATTTTGGCAAGCGCGTGCAGGCATTGGGCGGGGCAAAGAACCACATGGTCATCATGCCGGATGCCGATATTGCCCGTACGGTGGATGCTCTGGTAGGTGCCGCCTACGGATCGGCCGGCGAGCGCTGCATGGCCATTTCCGTGGCCGTCATGGTGGGCGATATCGGCGCTCGAATCATGCCTGCACTGATTGAACGCACCCGTACCCTGAAGGTCAAGGATGGCATGTACCTTGATGCCGAAATGGGGCCGGTAATCACACCTGAAGCACGAGAACGTATTGCCGCCTATATTCAAAGCGGTGTGGAGCAGGGGGCCGAACTGCTGGTCGATGGACGCAATTTCACCGTTGAAGGTTTCGAGCAGGGTTTCTATCTGGGTGGCACCTTGTTCGACAAGGTCACCCCCGACATGCGCATTTATCAGGAAGAGATCTTTGGCCCCGTGCTGGTGTGCGTGCACGTGAATTCACTGGACGAAGCCATTGATCTTGTGAATCGCCATGAATATGGCAATGGCGTGTCTTGTTTCACCAGCGATGGCCATACGGCGCGCGAGTTCACCCGGCGTATTCAGGTGGGCATGGTGGGTGTGAATGTACCCATTCCGGTGCCCATGTCATGGCACGGTTTCGGGGGCTGGAAACGCAGTCTGTTCGGCGACATGCATGCGTATGGCGAAGAAGGTGTCCGGTTCTATACCAAGCAGAAATCCATCATGCAGCGCTGGCCCGAGAACATTACCAAAGGCAATGATTTCATCATGCCCACGGCCTGATTTGTAGTAGTATTCATGGGCGGGTCGCGTTGTGCGGCCCGCCTTGCTTTTTGTGGATCGGGTTGTGTGTCATGAAGCCTGCTGTTCGTATTGCCATCAATGGTTATGGCCGCATTGGCCGATGTGTACTCAGGGCGTTGCATGAACGCACTCTTGATGGTGAGCATTTTCAGGTTGTGTTGATCAACGAACCGGCCGATCTCGATACCGTCACCTACCTCACGCGGTTTGACTCTACCCATGGCCCGTTTCCTGGTCAGGTTGAATCCCACCGTTGCGGGTTGCGTATCAATGACCAACTGATCACCGTCACGCACAGCAAGAACCCCGAACACGTGCCATGGGCCGATCATGCAATTGATATGGTGCTGGAATGCTCGGGTGCATTCAATACCCGTACTGAACTGCAACGCTTCGTTCAGGCAGGCTGCCCGCGCGTTTTGGTGTCGCAACCGTGCAAAAGTGCAGCTGATGTCGATTTCACCCTGGTTTGTGGTGTGAATGATCACGAACTTTCAGGCAGGCATGTGCTGGTTTCCAATGCGTCGTGCACCACCAATGCCACCGTGCCCTTGCTGGCCCACTTGCACGAACACTATGGTCTGTCGGCCGTTTTTCTGACCACACTGCATTCAGTCATGAATGACCAGCCCATGATCGATGGCTACCATCATGCCGATCTGCGGCGAACCCGTTCAGCCATGCAATCGATCATTCCCGTTTCAACGGGGCTGGCTCAAGGGATCGAGCGTTTGCTGCCTGCCCTGGCTGGCCGCGTTCAGGCCAAGGCCATCCGTGTACCCATTCTGAATGTTTCAGCCATCGACATCATGCTGCGCTTGGAACGATCAGCCGACACAAACGCGCTGAATGCCTGCATGAAGGCATTTGCGGCATCCAGTGGCGGGCTGGTGGCCTGGTCGAACCAGCCTCATGCTTCCATCGATTTCAATCATGACCCGCATTCAGCCATTATTGATGCCAGCCAAACCTGTGTCGACAGCAACGGCCTGGCCAATGTCTTCGTATGGTTCGATAACGAGTGGGGATTTGCCAACCGCATGATCGACGCCGTGCAGGCCTGGTGGCCACGGTGTGCACAACCATGATTCAAAAAACGGCGCGTGCAAACTGAATTGACACGTGCCGTGTGGTGCGCTTTCAGCGGGGTTCCGTGGGGCAGAAAGGTGCAGGCGTTCCTGATCACCCACAGAACCTGGAACCGGCTGTTGGTTATTTGACCAGCGTGACCGGGATGTCGACCAGACTGAGCACTTTGGTGGTGACCGAGCCAAGCACGACACTTGAAATGGAGCCCAGGCCACGCGTACCCATGAAAATGTGGTCACACTGGTGCTTCTTGGCGTAGTCGGCAATTGTCGGGCCAATTTGCCCGACAAGAATTTCTTCGGTGTAGGGTACCCCTGCCTGATCAAGCAGTGCCTTGGCGGGCAACAGGGCGGCACGACCTTCGTCTTCGTAATAGCCCCTGATGGCTTCAGGCGAGAAAAAACTTTTCACGTTACCCGACGCAATGGGCAACTGCACGGTAACCAGATGCATCGTGGCAGAACCGCTGGCCTTGAAACTGTCAATGGCCATTTTGATGGCGCGCAAAGAGTTGTCGGATCCATCGACCGGAACAAGAATGGTTTTCATGCATACCTCGGAAGTAAGACAATGTTGATTGTTTCGGGTCAAGTATAACGTGTCGTGGCCATTTGTTTTCGAATGCCGTGTCCATGGGCTTGAACCGTGCAGACCGCCCCGCTGATTGAGGCTGCGCAAAAGCACACCCCAAGGATCATGACATAATTGGCGCATAAGTTTTGTCGCATGACAATCCGTCGGTTTACTCATACAGGAAGCTTCACCATGAAAACTGTTCCTTTCGTCAAAATTGCGGCGGCGTTGTCGCTTGTTTCCGTTGCATCGTTTGCTCAGGCGGCGCCCACATTTGCCCAGGTTGATCCCATTTTGAAGGCGAATGCGTGTCTGGCCTGTCACCAGCTTGAAAAGAAAGTGGTTGGGCCTGCCTACAAAGATGTCGCCGAAAAATACAAGGGTGGTGATCAAGCGGTGGCCGACATGCTGGCTTCGCGCATTAAAAAGGGTGCCAGCGGTGTTTGGGGGCCGGTTCCCATGCCGCCCAATCCCCGCATTTCCGATGCCGACCTCAAGTTGGTTGTCGAATGGTTGATGGCAGGCGCACCCAAGTGATTCAGCCATTGCACTTCCCTGAATCTCCGGTCGAAACATTGACTGTGACTATCCGAGGCCGGGTTCAGGGTGTGGGTTTTCGGGTGGCCACAGTTCGGCAGGCTCATGCTCTGCAGGTTTGTGGCTGGGTACGTAACCAGCCCGATGGTTCTGTGCAAGCGCTGCTGCAGGGCACACCCGATGCGCTCGATCGCCTGCTCTCGTGGTTTCATATCGGCCCACCGGGCGCCCAGGTGCATTCTGTCGAGCATCAACAGCTCGCCACGGGCCGCCTCTTCGAGCGCTTTGAAGTGAACTGATCCGGCCGGAGCCGGCTGTCGCTTTCAACAATCCGGATTCCTCTGGCTGACAGGCTGTTTGGCCCATGGTTCTTGTTTGCACCCTTGCATACGATAACCAAGACCTTGTGCCACTGGTCGTTGCCTTGTTCTTGCGAAGGCTCTCGGGTACCGCGTGCAATGCTTGCTGCATGCCCGGAGCGCGTTCAAAAAAGGTTCTGGCGGGTTTGCAGGTGCTGCATCCTGACCGCATTACGTATCAGTGTTTTCCAGGTTTTTTTCTCTTCGAGGTGAACCATGGCTAACAATCTTGTGCGTTTTGACCCTTTTTCAGATCTTGCCCGATTCGAGCCCTTGCGTGGGCTTGACGATGTGTTCCGTGACTTCCGGTTGCGGCCCGGGCTCCTGAATCTTGAAGCCGAACCCAGAATTCGCATCGATATAACAGAGTCGGATGCTTCTTATACTGTCAAGGCTGAAGTTCCTGGTGTTACAAAAGATGATCTGAAAGTGTCTATTGAAGACAATCAGGTGACCATTTCTGCTGAAAGCACGCAGGAAAAGGAAGAAAAAAATGGCGAACGTGTAGTTCGACGCGAGCGTTATGTGGGCCAGCAAGTACGCAGCTTTTCGTTGAATCATGCCATTGACGATGCAAAGGCTGTTGCCCGCTACCAGAATGGTATCCTGGAACTGACCCTGCCCAAGCGGGCCGGGGCGACCGGCGCGAAACACTTGCCGATCAACTGATCGCGTGCGCCCGGCATGGGCGCACCGCTGCGAGCGCGGGCGAACAGACTGTGCCCGCGCCGTTGCTTTTTGATCAGTGCGAGAACAGAATGGGCACGGTCATGCTTTGCAACAAGGTTTTTGAGGTTCCGCCAAACGCCCATTCGCGCAGCCGGTTGTGGTTGTAGGCACCCATGACGATCATGTCGCAGCCATAGTCAGTGGCTGTATTCAGGATGGTGTTGCCGATATCGTTGTCGGCACGGCTCTTGACCACTTCGGTCAGGGGAGGGTAGTTGTGCGAAGCGCAGTAAGCGGCCAGATCGCCAGGCTCAATGCCTTTGTTACGCAGCATTTCAACATCGGGGTCAATGCTGAGCGAAACAATTTGTTTTGCCTTGGAAAACAAAGGGGCTGCGTCGGCCAGGGCACGGGCCGCACGACGTCCGGAATCCCAGCAGAAAAGTATATTTTCACCGACTGTCGGGAGCACTTCACCAACGAATGGAACCATGAGCACCGGGCGTCCGGCATTCATGATGACGGATTCGGTACGGTTTGCCACAACGCTGGCGACTGACCCGCGGTTTTCTGTCTGGCTCATGACAATGAGATCGCAGTAGCGTGCCTGCATGGCCAGTGATTCTTCCGGATGCCCTTCGGGCGTGCGCCATTGTGCCTTGATACCGGCTTCTTGGGCCAGTTTCAGGAATTCGGCGTGCATGGCTTCCTGTTCTTCGGTGAGTTGTCGCCCCATGATCTTCTTGACCTGATCAGGCAGTGCCACGTCGTCGAAGACGTAACGCTGCGTGAGCCGGGTGGTGTACACACCGATAAGTTCGGCATTGTGCTGTTTTGCCAGATTGATGGCGGTACGGATACGACGGTGGTAATTGCTGTCGTTTTGCAGGTCTAGAGCAATGCGCCCGATCATGGGTATATCTCCTTGTTTTATGGGGGCAAAAATTCAGTGACAACATCATACCGTGAGCCGCGTTAAGATGGGTGCTTGCTTTTAAAGTATCCGTACCGAAGCGGGGGAATAACATGGATCTTTCTTTTTTGGGTGCCGCAGGAACCGTCACCGGGTCTCGCCACCTGATCGAATTCGATGGCAAACGTATTTTGCTTGATTGCGGTTTGTTTCAAGGCTTGAAGCAACTGCGTTTACGTAACTGGGCGCCTTTTCCGGTGGATCCTTCCCACATTGATGCCATTGTGCTCAGTCATGCGCATCTTGATCATTCAGGGTATTTGCCCCGGCTTGTCCGCGAAGGCTTCAGGGGCACCATTTACGCCACCTCACCCACGATCGATCTGGCGCGCCTGTTATTGGCAGACAGTGCTCATATCCAGGAATCCGATGCCGATTTCGCCAACCGCCATCGTCTGTCGAAACATGCACCTGCATTACCGCTGTATACAATGCGCGATGCTGAACAGGTCAACCGGTATTTCAAGGCGGTACCTTTTGGTCAGCCCATTGACCTTGCTCAAGGTGTGTCACTGACCTTCCAGCCGGCCGGGCATATTCTGGGCGCCTCCATTGTGGTGCTGGCCATGCAAGGTAAAAAACTGGTGTTTTCCGGCGATCTGGGTCGTTACAACGATCCGGTCATGGTCGATCCTGCCCGGATCGGTCATGCCGATTACCTGTTGCTTGAGTCAACCTATGGCAACCGCGAGCATCCGGCGGATGATCCTGCGCAAACGCTGGCCGGCATCATTGAGCGTACGGTGCAACGTGGCGGTACGGTGGTGATACCTTCTTTTGCTGTTGGCAGGGCACAGTTGCTGCTGTATTTATTGCAGCAGCTTAAAAAGGCAGGGCGCTTGCCCGGAAATTTACCCATCTACCTTGACAGCCCCATGGCTACCAAGGCCAGCACCATTTACCAGAACCATGCCCATGAGCAGCGCTTGTCCGATGCCCAGGTGCAGGAAGCGTGCAGCGTGGCAACGTATGTCGATACAGTCGAGGCATCCAAGGCACTTGATCAAACCCCCATGCCTAAAATCATTATTTCAGCCAGTGGCATGGCCACGGGTGGGCGGGTGCTGCATCACCTGAAACGCTATGCACCCGATCCCAGGTCATCGATCTTGTTTGCCGGTTTTCAGGCAGCCGGAACACGGGGAGCCAAAATGCTCGATGGTGCGAAAACCATCAAGATCCACGGGGAATACATTCCCGTCAGAGCCGAACTCGACAACCTGTCCATGTTGTCGGCACACGCCGACTCCAATGAAATCATTCGCTGGCTCAAGGGGTTTGACTCACCACCGCACGAAACCTTTCTGGTGCATGGTGAACCCGAAGCCGCCGATACGCTGCGCTTGCGCATTAAAGATGAATTGGGCTGGTCATGCCGTGTGGTCGAGCATCTGGAACGCATTCGCTTGGGCAAGCACACATAACGCAACGGGTCTATTCAAAGAGCCGGGGCAGTACCAACGGCGTTGTGCCCGCCTTCACGGGCCTGAAACCGTGCAATGCTTCCGGTTTGTTGATTTTTATGCTGCGCCGGTTGACACTGATAATGCCTTGCGCGCTCAGGGTTGAAATGGCGCGACTGACGGTTTCAAGTGATACGCCCAAGTAGTTTCCAATGTCACGGCGTGTCATGGGAAGCACAAAACAACTTGGTGAAAAACCTTGCGCTTCGCAGCGCTGCGCCTGTGATTCAATGAACCACGCGACCCGGGCCTCGGCTTTCAATGAACATTGTAATGATTCCGTTTCGCGGCCCCGATTCATTTCGCGACTGGCCGCTTTGTAAATGACGCCTGCAAACTCCAGAAATCGCCCGCCCAAAACCAGCAATTGCCGGTAAGGTAGCAGCAGCAGTTCGGTGTCGGTCAGTGCAACGGCATCGGTGGCGTAGCGCTCAAGGTAAATGCCATCAAAGCCCAGGAAGTCACCTTTCATGGGGAAGTAGAGTATTCGTTCATCGCCGTCGAGTCCGTGCAGCACGGTCTTCATTTGCCCCAGCCTGATCACGTAAACCGCATTGAACGGCTGGTTCATTCGGTAAAGCGCCTTACCGGCCCGCACACGCATGCGCATGAAACGGAACTCGCTGACAATTTCTTCAGGAACAGGCCTGGATGGCTGATAATCAAGAAGATCAAAAAGATCGTTCAAGGTGCAGTGCGCAGAACAACTTTCTGACACAGTCGAACTTTGCCCTTTGCCCTTTGCCCTTTGCCAGAGCTGGAGAGCTGGTAGCGCTGAATACTGCCCATGAGAATTTCCGTTCAAAATGTATCAGGCATTGCAATTTTTGTTTAAAAGCAGCTGCCTTGTGCGAACAACGCAGAAGAACGGAATTCAGTGTAACAACCTATCAAACCTGGTTATTGACGGCTATCAATGAGTATCAAAGTGCAGGCCGAGGTATCATGACCGGGCAATGGCCACAGGTGTCGCCGTAATGATTTTTCAGCACTTCAACGGCTTCCTGCGCGGTTTCGACGTAGGTTACAAGTTCGGCATCGGCCGCATCGATCATGCCTTCAGCTACAAGAAACGGAATATCGAGCACTTTTTCCCAGAAGGAACGACCAAACAGAATGATCGGGATCGCTTCCATTTTGCCGGTCTGGACCAGGGTGAGTGCTTCAACCAGTTCGTCCAGGGTGCCATAGCCCCCGGGAAATGCAACCAGAGCCCGGGCACGCAGCAGAAAGTGCATTTTTCGCAATGCAAAATAATGGAAGCGAAAAGCCAGTTCGGGTGTGATGTAAGGATTGGGTTGCTGCTCGTGGGGCAGGGTGATGTTCAAGCCGATGGATTCGCAATCGACATCGAATGCACCCTGGTTCGCTGCCATCATGATGCCGGGTCCGCCACCTGTGACAACGACGAAATCACGTTGCTCTGAATGCTGGAATTGGCACGAGACGAGCTCGGAAAACGTGCGGGCCTGTTCGTAGTAATGCGCGTAGTGCAGCTTGCGTTTTGCGGCATTCACGGCCTGCTCAAGGGAGCCGGTATCCGTTCCCGGCCTGGCGGCCTGCAATTCCGACTCGGCCTGTTCAAGCAGCGCACGGGCTTGCTTTTCCGGCAAAATGCGGGCGCTGCCAAACACAACCAGCGTCGAGTTGATGCGATGCTCGCGCATGGTCATGTCGGGCTTGAGAAATTCGAGCATGAGCCGAACGGCCCGAAGTTCATCGAGAGCAAGAAAATCAGTGTCGGATTCGGCCAGTTTGTATGCCGCGCTCGACATGATCGCCTGAAGCAGGGCGGTTGTACCGGTTTCTTGCATGTGCGTTATCCCTTCCAGCTTCTGACTTTGCCGGTGTCAATGTGAATGAAGCGGTCGCGAGGGTAGTAGCCCACACCGCCGGCATTCAGGGAAAGTGCGGCATCGCGCACTTCCTTCAGGGGGACTCCGGGAATGCGCAGATCGATGGCTTTGCCGTCCATGTGCAGGCTGCGACGCGCAACCCCGCCGCCCCGGCTGACACGTAAATGCTCATTGGTATCCGGTGAGCGGTAACCTGAAATGATGTGGAAGGGGGTCTTGACCTTCAGTTCAAGGCGGATTTTGTGCATGATGTCGTACAGGCCGGGATCCATGGATCCGACGATTCCTGAATAATGATCACGCAGGAAGTGGTCGAGGTTGACCAGTGCCTGGGGCAGGTAGCGTTGCCCTACGGCATAGACCAGATCGAGGCGTTCGTTGGTGTGCGTGTGGTTCATGGCCAGATCACGTTGCCGCGTTGGCCGGTGGAACGTGGTGCTGCTGACCATGGGGCTGGCCCCCACCAGTGCAAGGCCTGAAAAGGCGCCCAATACACGGCGCCGCGAGGTTTGAAAAGAAAAAGTCATAGGCAAAACCGGGCAAGAAGCCGGAATCAACGTGTTTGCAGCGCACGCTGCAGCCGGGCATCTTGCTGATAGATATCGGGGAAAAAATAGACTTTACCATCCTTGACCAAGGATGTACTGTAAGTAATCAGTACCGGCAACGGGGCGTCAAGACGCAACGTTCTTGATTTTCCGCCTTCCATGGCCTGGATGATACGTTCCTGTGGCCAGTCGGTACGGTGTGCAAGTACGAATTCAGCCAGTTTCACTGGCTCTTCCACACGAATGCAGCCGTGGCTGAAGTCGCGCCGTGTCCGGCTGAACAGATTCTGGCTGGGGGTGTGGTGCAGATAAATATTCTGGTCGTTGGGAAAAATGAACTTGATATCGCCCAGTGCATTTTGTGGCCCTGGCCGTTGCCTGATGCGCCATTCACCGCGTTGCACGGCATCGATGCCTTCATCGATGAGCGTGGTGATCACCTGACCATCACGTGTGACAAATTCAAAGCCTTGCCTGGCAAAATAGCCAGGGTCGCGGC
The DNA here is from genome assembly GCA_012727555.1 of Alcaligenaceae bacterium. Taxonomy (GTDB): domain Bacteria; phylum Pseudomonadota; class Gammaproteobacteria; order Burkholderiales; family Burkholderiaceae_B; genus JAAYGT01. The sequence continues at coordinate 16,182 of JAAYGT010000063.1, forward strand.
GAAGGCGGGGCAGGGTTTCGGAGCGGGCAATCGACGATGGTATGTTCCAGTACGGGCTGAATTCTATGAAACGCATGTCTTCAAGAAAAATGGGGGTACGGGTATCCAGGGCACGACCCACAATCACCCGCATTTCCAGATCAATGGAAATGGTTTTGTCGTCATTGACTGTGTAGGCACGCAGCATGAATTCAGGCACGTTCACCACAATCATGCGTTTTCCGTGCAAGAGTGGCGTCCAGCGAAGCCGTTCAAGTGTCAGTGCCATTTGTTCAACCCGCTGCGCCGGGCTGACATTCAACTGGTTCAGTGTTTCACGCCCGATCACGCCATCGGGTTCAAGACCATGCCGTGTCTGAAAACGCTTGACGCCATCAACCACGTCACCTTCGTAGTTGGACGGCACGGTAAAGTGGTCAGGTAGATCACCCAGAATAACCAGGCGCCGCACCAGAAGATCAAGGCCGGGCCAGGTCTCACCAGGTTTGACCGATTTGCCGGCAATGGCCGGAAACGGTTGATGCCAGGCCGGCGAGTCTCCGATGGCCCGGTAGGCATTCATGGCGTCGCGCAGCTCGGCGTACAGGGGTACGGCGGGTTGAGCCTGACGCAGGGCAGCAGACAAGGTGTCTGTGGCGAGTGCCTGTTCCAGGTAGGCGTCTGCATTGAATGCCGAACGTTCCGGCGCCTTGAACTGATGTTTCAGTACCGTGGGGTTGAGCCTGCCTTGATTCAGGTCACGTACATACCGTACAAGCGCCTGGCCAATTTGTTTGCTTAATTCAGCGGATTTTTCCTGGCTGACGAGGGCGGGTTGCATGGCCAGGTTTTGAACGGCTTGAGCAAGTTGTGCTGCTGAATAGTCATCGGGATTCAACCCCTGGGAACGCGCATCGAGCAGGGCGTTCAGTGCCAGCAGGGTGTTCTCGGCAGGTTGCCCTTGGTTAAACCACGATTGCGGCGAGAATACCCTGGCGTTGTCGGTACCGTTGGCAGCCGACAACGCGGGTGTGAAAAGCAAGAAAGACAGTACAACCAGACATTGCCCGAACAGTAACTTCATGACGCCCCCGAAACCATGACCTATCGGCGTCGATTCTCCCATATTTTCGGGGGTTTGACGGACGGCAGACCGTTTTTTCAGCTGGCTGCTTTTTCACCACCAAATTCTTCGTAGGCAGCCAGTGCTTCGGCTGCTGTCATGACAGAAGGGCCACCGCCCATGTAAATGGCCACCTGAAGCATTTCTTCGAATTCTGCCCGTGTCACACCCATTTTCACGCAGGCTTGTGCATGAAACGCGATGCAGCCTTGACAGCGGACGGCAACACCGATGGCCATGGCAATCAATTCTTTATTTTTCTTGCTCAAAGCACCGTCAGAATGTGTGGCGGCGGCCATTTGTGTGAAGCCCTGCATGGTTTCAGGAATTTCAGTCTTGAAATTCTTCATTTTGGAACCAAGCAAGGCGGCGAGTTCTTTGTAGTTTGAGGACATGACAGATCAACTCCGTAGGGGTTACTGGATTCAGTTAAATATTAGATATATATAATATACAAAAAAATAGAATATTGCATGAAAAGCATCGTCACTTGATGGTTAACAGGCAATTTCCTTGATCCAGATCTAAAAGGTTGATCCGCCATTCCCGTAAAGGGAATGGCCGTGGTCAGTCGTTGTACGCGCCTTCATGCGCAGTGCCAAGATGATGATTGGTGACCCTGAGCAGCGCGTTTTCGAGTAATGCCCTTGCATGACCCGCAGTGAATTGCAGATCCAGGTGCAGGCGTTTGTCTTCCGGGCTTTGGCTGATGCAATCGGCGCTGTAGCGTTCGAAACTTCCAAGGCTGGCGATCAGGTCGACCAGATGTTTCGGGCATTCACAGAGCGGGTGATTGGCCGAATTGCGCTGCAGAAAGCGCGAAAGTGCCTGATCATCGAAACGGGGAGGAGGGGGGGATCCGGCACCACCGGCAGGCCCCGATGGCAATGGCAGCACGGATGAATGTGCTGCCGTCAGGCACAGATTCAGCAAATCGCCAGGGTCTGGACTGACCCTTGACAGTATGTAGCCCGCATTCCGTAGTAAACGAATGATACGACTGGGGGCAAACCGGTACAGAACCAGTACAGAGTGTGCTTCACAGGCTGCTTTCAGGCTGTCCACGATTTCAAGGCTTTCTTCTCCCAGCGTAGGCATTTCGACCGCAAGGACATCGGCCTTCAAGCCTTTCAGGCTGCGGGTTGCCACACCGGATGATGCGCTGAAACCCGCGATGGACAAGCCGCCTTCGGTGAGGGTTGTTTGCACACTGGCTGAACTGATGAACGGGCCAACCAATGCAACACGTGTCGGTGTATCGGTATCACGCTTGCTGTCCTGGCGATCTTTCTGGTGGAAGGGGGTTTTCACCATCAGCGACAACGCCTCTGTGGTCAACCCGGCAATCTGGCCGATCGGGTGGCCCATATCGACCAACTGTTTTATAAGCGTCAGACGCTGGATATCCAGGGAACTGTAGAGTCGCTGTCCGTGACTGCTCAGGGCAGGGCCGACCACTTGATAACGCCGTTCCCAGACGCGCAGTGTTTCGACCGGAATACCTGAAAGACGTGCTGCTGTGCCACTGCGGTAACTGGGTGCGTTGTTGGCGGACGCAGAAGGATCGTTTGACATGACGCATTAACCTCGACGTGGTGATGAACTGTTGGTGAACTTGATTTGTCTTAATTTAATGGCTCAAACTTGATGTGTCTATATTTTGAACAGGATTTATCTTTTTTAAGCGGGTCAATTTAGTTATTTCAGTTCATTTTTTCTTGAAAAGTGGATTCTTGTACTGAAATTTCTTGGATTTTGATCATCAATACGGGAACAGAGGTTCTTGACAGGTCGTTGAAGTTTATGAAACTGGCTATTGAAGATGAGTTGAACCGCCCATGAACTTACCTATTGAGATAGCAATTATTGACTTTACATAATATACATTACTGGATGATTATTACCGTCCACCCCTCAGCCCGAGGCGTCTTCTGCGTGCTACCCGCGATGTGGGAACGGGTTTGCGAGCCAACGGCCGTCTGGTTTGTGTGAATGCTTCCTTGGCGCTTTCGTGCTGCGTTTCCAGCGCATTGAGCGCTTCCTGGGTGCTGCGGGCTGCCTGTTGTGCGCTCACGAGTTGTTCCCGCAGTGTCGATAGTTCGGTCTCCAGGGCTTTACGTGCGGCATCTGACTGATTGCGTTGCGCTTCGTAATGCTGGTGCTGATGATCCAGTGCACTGCGCGAAGCGTCAAGTTCCCTGGTCAGTTTGATGACGGCCATGCGTTCACGATCAATTTCCAGAAGCAGCCTTTTTTCTGTTGAACGCGTTCGTTCTTCAGCGTGCTGCGCGCTGGCATGCAGCTTTTCCAGTTCAGCCGCAAAACGCGATTGACTGAGCTGAAGTTGTTGGTCGAGTTCTGCCTGCCGTTGCTGTTCTTTTTGCAGCGTTTGTGTGAGCGCGGCCAGCATGGCGCGTGCTTCGTGCAGTTCGGACACCAGGGTGGCCTGTTGTTTGGCAGCGTTATCAAGCTGGATGTGCAATTCATTGACGGCTTGTTGCGCAGCCCGTGTTTCCTGACGTGCCTGGTGTGTTTCAGCCTGTGCACGGTTGATGGACGCCTGTGCTTCCTGGTGCATTTGCTGAAAATTTTCCAGTGCAAAGGTTTGGGCCTGCTGCCAAAGCTCAGATAACAGTTCCCCGCCTTTTTGCCTGAGGGCATCGGGTAAATCAGGCCCTTCGATATGAACACGGCTTTTTTCCCGCAATTCGTTCCAGAAACGTGAAAGCGCTTCGGCTGGAGCGCTCATGCTGCCTTTCTTGACCAGTTGGTACAGCTTGTTGGCGGTGGGCGTAATTCCATACCTGAAGAACAGCAAACCACAGACTTCACGGTAAAGGTCTTGGGTTGCTGTGAACCGTTCACGCAGTTCGTTGATGTCATGGGCAAGATCGGCTTCTACAGAAGCATTCAGGGAAATGGTCACGTTTTTTGCGCCTGTGCAGGTTTTTTGTGATGTTAAATCAAGATTATTAAATAATACAACGTATTATATTAAAAACCTAACTAATGAAATTCAATAATTTGACATTACGTTTATAATGTCAAATTATTGAGGGGTTTTAGCCCCTGCTTGCCAGCGGGCGCGGCCTCCCTGAACCTTTCTTGAGCCTGTTCAGTACCCTGATCTTCAAGCCCCCGGAAAGCCCGGAAGATTGAAAACAGGCCATGGAAACAGTAGCCGCACCGCTTGCGCACACAAAAGCGTTCGTCACATGCAAAAAAATGCCAGTTCACACACAAAACATCGCGTTTCAATCGCACTATCCACTGATCTCATGTCAACGTCCGGCGTTCTGGATCCCGCCGGTGCCGAAAAACACGACGATACGGAGCAAGTGAATGGCGCCGGTTCAGCACATGGAAGCAATCGAGCGCCCGCCCACGCTTTGCGTATTCAGGCCAACAACGATGCGGCCGCCGTCAGTGCCTGGTTGGCGCGTTATGCTGATACGCAAACAACATTCAGCAATTACCGCAAGGAAGCCGAACGCCTGCTGCTTTGGTCCCTTCATCAGCGCCATAAACCGCTTTCCTCCCTGACACACGAAGATTTGCTGGCTTACCAGCAGTTTCTGCAGGATCCTCAACCCGCCAGTGCATGGGTCATGCCATCCGGCCGGAAAGTGGGTCGTAACCACCCTGACTGGCGCCCTTTTGCCGGCCCGCTGTCCACGGCAAGTCGTCGGCAAGCCTTGCTGGTAATCAACGGGTTGTTTGCCTGGCTTGTATCGGCGGGCTACCTTGCCGCCAATCCCTTGGCATTGGCACGTAAACGCAGTCGTCTCGCACCTACCCAGGTTTCGCGTTATTTGAATGACATTCAATGGAAGGCTTTGCAGCAGGCCGCATTTGCAACCGATAATGCCCCGCCTCAAGGCGGTGCAGCTGAAAAAACAGCACGCGCCACTGACCTGAAGCTCAGGGCTCGTAACCGCTGGATGTTGTCCATACTGTATGGATGCGGTTTGCGTGTTTCCGAGCTGGTCGCTGCCGAAATGGGCGACTTCATCTCACGCGTCGGGCCCGATGGCCACGAGCGCTGGTGGCTCTTGATTCATGCCGGCAAGGGCGGCAAGCAACGTCGTGTTCCCATAACCCGGGAAGTGCTCGGCGAACTGCGTTTGTACCGGATCGCCATGGGTTTATCTGCCCTGCCCGTGTCTGGCGAACCCTTGCCCGTGTTGATGCCCCTTTCCGGCAAACCGCGCCCGATCACGCGTGCCGCAGTGCACGCTGCACTCAAGAAAGTGGTTGCGGCAGCCGCGCAAAGCTTGCGCGAACAGGACCCTGCCCTTGAGAGCCATGCGCGTCACCTTGAACAGGCTTCTGCGCATTGGTTGCGGCATACTGCGGGTTCGCACATGGTGAACAACGCCATGGATATCCGCCATGTGCGCGACACCCTGGGCCACGCCTCTTTATCAACCACCAATACGTACTTGCATGCACCCGACGATGAACGACATGATGCCACCGAAAACAGCCACACACTGAACTGGTCGCAAGCGCTACCTTGAGTTTTCTTCGCCGTGTATGATTGCGGCGCTTGAGCAAGGCGTAAGGCGTCCGGATCAATCAAGTCAGTCATGCTTTCATCGTGCAAGGAAGTCAGTCAATGTCCTTCGTTTCCGGCTGGATCATCGGGCCGATTGTGGTCATCAGCATGCTCGGGGTCCTGACGCGCTGGCGTGGATGGTCTGAAGCCCGCTGGGCCGCCTCCGGTGCGATTGCCCTGGTGCTGACGCTCCAGGTTTCACCTGCCCGGGCATTGCATGGTTTCTGGAGCGGCCACGATGTCTATCTGTTTCTGGCGGGCATGATGTTCATGGCCGACCTTGCCCGAAGAACCGGCCTGTTCGACTGGCTGGCTGTCTGGGCAGTGAATCGGGCCGCAGGCTCGTCACGCCGTCTGTTCACCGGAATTTACGGGGTTGGCATCGTCGTGACGGTTTTTCTGTCGAATGATGCAACCGCCGTTGTGCTGACACCGGCCGTGATTGTGGCAACGCGTGCTGCACGGGTCAGTAACCCTTTGCCTCATTTGTATGCATGCGCACTGGTCGCCAATGCGGCCAGTTTTGTGTTGCCCATATCCAATCCGGCCAATCTGGTTGTATTTGCCGATGGCTTGCCGGATCTGGCGCACTGGCTGTCGGTGTTTGCCCTGCCCTCGTGCGCGGCGATCCTGCTGACCTATCTGGCGTTGTTCCTGCACCAGAAACGCTATCTGAAAGCGCGCTATTCCGGCACGTCCCTGCCCTTGCCCACCCTGACGCCTGCTGCGCGGGTAACGGCCGCAGGGATTACCGTTCTGGTTTTGGCGCTGCTGGGCGCATCCGCCCTTTCGTGGCCTCTGGGAGGGCCTGCATGCGTGGCCGCACTACTGACCGCACTTTGGGTCAGTCGCAAGGACAAGGGGCTGGCAACAGAGACATTACGTGGGTTGTCCTGGAGCTTCGTGCCGCTGGTGGGCGGCTTGTTTATCCTGATCGAGGGTTTGCATGCGGCAGGGGTGACCCACGTTCTGGCGCAAGGCTTCAATACCCTGCTGCAGCATTCAACCTTGGCTGCGGTCTGGTTCAGCGGCGTGGCGACCGGTCTTGTGTCAAATGCCGTAAACAACCTGCCTGCCGGCCTGTTTGCAGGCGCCATGCTGGTCAGTGCCGATGCGCCCATGGCCGTGCGTGCGGCAACCCTGATTGGCATCAACCTGGGGCCCAACCTGTCGGTGACCGGTTCATTGGCCACCCTGCTCTGGCTGGTGGCCCTGCGGCGTGAAGGTATGAATGTGGGTGCTGTGCAGTTTCTGAAAATGGGGGCCTTCACGCTACCGCTGGCGCTGCTGGCCAGTTTGGCACTGGTTGCACTGAGGCATTGAACAACAGCTTGCCAACGTGGCCCCACGTGCCAGGCATTCTGCCGGTTCAACTTTTCTTTTTCACACCGAAACAATGATCCAGCGTGGGAAATGTACCATCGCGCACCTGGCTGGCATAGGTTTCCACGGCCTGGCTGATCAACGCCCCGGCATCGGCAAAACGCTGGGCAAATTTCGGGATGCGGTCACCGCTCAGGCCCAGAATGTCTTCCGTGACGAGAATCTGCCCGTCACAGGCGGGCGATGCGCCGATGCCGATGGTGGGGATGCTGATTTCTTCCGTGATGCGGCGTGCCACTGCTTCGGCAGTACCCTCAAGCACAACGGCAAAGGCCCCGGCTTCGGCGTGTGCCCGGGCATCCGCCAGAATACGGGCGGCCGCTTCGTCGGTCATGCCTTGCGCCTTGAACCCGCCCATGGTGTTGACGTGCTGCGGCATGAGCCCCACATGAGCCAGAACAGGAATGCCCCGCTCGACCAGAAAGCGGGTTGTGGGCGCCAGTTCGGCACCGCCTTCCATTTTTACCCCGTCGATGCCGCTCAGGGCCATGGCGCGGGCACTGTTGCGGAACGCCTGTTCAGGTGACTCCTGGTAGCTGCCGAACGGCATGTCCATGATCACGCAGGCATGTTGCGTTGAACGCACCACGGCAGCCGCGTGGAAGGCCATTTGCTCTACGGTGATGGACAATGTGTTGGGCAGGCCGTAGGCCACCATGGCCGTGGAGTCGCCGACAAGAATGAGGTCAAGGTGCGGATCCATGAGACGTGCAAACGGTGCGCTGTAGGCCGTCAGGCAGGCCAGTTTGCGCTGACCTTTGCCCGTCGTGATGTAAGGCACACTAAGGCGTTTGTTCTGGATGGCAACACTCATGAAAAAGTCTCCTGCTGAAACGGGGTTTATGGTGGGCTGGCAGCGGTAGGTATGGCCCTGCCGGACGTCTAAGCATAGACGATTTAGGTATAAACGTTAGATTGACGCCGGCCAAGGCCTGCGGCATTATGCCGGGGTCTCATTCAGTTCCTTTTCAGGAGAAACCATGCGTCGCACACTTCTTGCCGTTGCCTTGGCCGCTGCCGTAGCCGCTCCCGCTGTGGGCTATGCCAAAACCCTGCGCTGGGCCAGTCAGGGTGATATCCTCACCCTTGATCCGCACGCGCAAAACGAAGGGCTCACCATTGCCGCTTCAAGCTACGTTTACGAACCCCTGGTTCAGTACGACAAAGATTTCAAAATTGTTCCCGCACTGGCCGTGTCGTGGGAACAGCCGGAACCCACCGTGTGGCGCTTCAAATTGCGTGAAGGTGTCAAGTTCCACGATGGCGCGCCCTTCAATGCCGACGACGTCGTGTTTTCCGTCAAGCGTGCCATGGCACCTACCTCGCATTTCAAAGCCTATGTGAATGGCATAGCCGATGTCCGCAAGGTTGACGACAACACCGTGGAAATCATTACCCAGGGCCCCAACCCCGTATTGCTGCGTCAGCTCACCAATGTGTTCATCATGGACGAAGAATGGGGCAAGGCGAACAACGCCACTGCGCCGCAAGATTTCGCCAAGAACGAAGAAACCTTCTCGGCCCGCAACACCAACGGTACAGGCCCCTACAAACTGGGTGCACGTGAAGTCGATGTAAAAACCACCTTCGTTGAAAACCCTGCCTGGTGGGGTAAAGCGAACAAGCCGGGTAATGTCACTGAAATCGTCTATACCCCCATCAAACAGAACGCCACACGTACTGCAGCCCTGCTTTCGGGCGAAATCGATTTCATCCTCGATCCACCCGCACAAGATCTTGCCCGCATCAAACAGCAGGCCAAAGTGGTGGAAGGCAATGAATACCGTACCATTTATCTGGGTCTTGACCAGCGTAGCCCCGAACTGAAGTATTCGAATGTCAAGGGCAAGAACCCCTTCGCCGACGTTCGCGTGCGTGAAGCCCTGTACCGTGCCATCGATGTCGATGCCATCAAGAAAGTGGTCATGCGCGGTTCTTCTTCGCCCACCGGCACCATGATCGCACCCCAGGTTAATGGCTGGACAGAAGCCCTTTCCAAGCGCGTACCCTACGACCCTGAAAAATCAAAGCAGTTGCTCAAAGAAGCCGGTTATGGCAACGGATTCGACATCACCCTCGATTGTCCCAACAACCGCTACATCAACGACGAAGCCATTTGCCAGGCCATTGCGGCCATGTGGGCCAAAGTGGGCGTGAAAACGTCCCTGAATGCCATGCCACGCGCCACTTATTTCCCCAAGGTGCAGTCGCTTGATACCAGCGCCTACCTGTTTGGCTGGGGTGTGCCTACCTTCGATGCCCTGTACACGTTGCAAAGCCTTATTCGCAGCAAGGGTCAGGGTGCCGATGGCTCCTTCAACTACGGCGGCTATTCGAACGCTGAAGTCGATAAGCTCGTTGACCAGATCAAAACGGAAACTGACAACGACAAGCGTAATGCGGCCATTCACAAAGTGCTCGAAATTCACGCCGCTGAATTCGGTCATATCCCGTTGCATGATCAGGTCATTCCCTGGGCCATGCGCAAGAACGTGAATGTCGTCCACCGCGCCGACAACCGTCTTACTGCCGAATGGGTCGTGATCGACTGATTCCCTTCCCACTTCTCTTTACGCCTTTCACATCAGCCGGCCTTCGTGTCGGCTGATGGGCGTTCATTCCTATGCTTCCATTCATTCTCCGCAGGGTGCTGCAGGCCGTTGTGGTCATGCTCACGGTGTCCCTGTTGGCGTTCATCCTGTTCCGGTATGTCGGTGACCCTGTCACCATCATGCTCGGACAAGACGCCACAGAACAGGATCGCATCGCGTTACGTGCCAGTCTGGGCCTTGACCAGCCAGCACCCGTTCAGTTTGCCCATTTTGTGGTCAATGCCATCCAGGGTGACTTTGGCCTTTCATTGCGTCAGGGTCAGAAAGTTTCCGAATTGCTCACTGACCGTCTGCCGGCTACCCTTGAGTTGTCATTGGCCGCCGCCATCCTCGCACTTGTCATCGGTTTGCCGCTGGGGGTTTATACCGCCCTGAAACGAAACGGCTGGCTGGCACAAGGCATTCTTGCCGTTTCGCTGCTGGGTGTGTCCTTGCCCACGTTCCTGATCGGTATTTTGCTCATTCTGGTGTTTTCCGTCATTCTGGGCTGGTTGCCCAGTTACGGACGTGGTGAAGTCGTACAGATCGGCTGGTGGTCAACCGGCTTGCTCACCGTTGATGGCTGGAAGCACCTGATTCTTCCGGCCATCACACTTTCACTGTTCCAGCTGACACTGGTTTTGCGGCTTGTGCGTTCTGAAATGCTTGAAGTACTGCGGGCTGACTACATCAAGTTTGCCCGTGCGCGCGGCTTGCGCAAGCGCACCATCCATTTCGGGCACGCACTGAAGAATACGCTGGTTCCAGTGATCACGATTACAGGCCTGCAACTGGGTGGCATCATCGCTTTTGCCATTGTCACGGAAACGGTATTCCAGTGGCCGGGCATGGGCCTGTTGTTCATTCAGGCCGTACAGTTCGCCGATGTACCCGTCATGGCAGCTTATCTGTGCCTGATTGCATTGGTGTTCGTGTGCATTAACCTGATCGTCGATCTGCTTTATTTTGCTGTTGATCCGCGCCTGCGCACGGGCTTGGGCCGTTCTACCGGAGGTCACTGATGAGTGAACGTCTATCACGCTGGTGGAACAGCGATCTGGCCTGGTCGTGGCGGCACACGCCCATGGCCTCCATTTCCACCATCATTCTGCTGTTCATGCTGGTGGGTTCGCTGGGGGCGCACTGGGTGGCACCCCATAACCCCTTTGATCTGGCCAGCGTCAATCTGCTGGATGCCCTGAAACCACCCGCCTGGATGGAAGGTGGTGAATGGGCGTATCCCCTGGGCACCGACAGTCAGGGGCGCGACTTGTATTCAGGCTTGCTGTACGGTACGCGCATCTCACTGCTCATTGGTATTGCCTCAGTCATTCTGGCCATGTTCGTGGGCATTTTTCTGGGGCTGCTGGCTGGCTATGTGGGTGGGCGTCTCGATGCCTTCATCATGCGTGTGGCCGATGTCCAATTGTCCTTTCCCGCCATTCTCATCGCCTTGCTGGTCGATGGTGTTGCGCGGGCTGCCATGCCCCGCGAACTCCACGATGTGCTGGCATTTCCAGTGCTGGTTTTTGCCATTGCGCTGGCCGGCTGGCCCCAGTACGCACGCACGGTACGTGGCTCAACCATGGTTGAAAAGAACCGTGAATATGTTCAGGCGGCCCGTGTTATCGGCGTGTCCACGCCGGTGATCATGTTCCGTCATGTGCTGCCCAACGTCATGGGGCCTGTGCTGGTGCTGGCAACCGTGCACTTGGCAACGGCCATCATCACCGAAGCCACGCTGTCCTTCCTGGGGGTGGGTGTGCCCTCCACATCCCCTTCCCTGGGAACGCTTATTCGCATCGGTAACGACTTCCTGTTTTCCGGGGAATGGTGGATCACCATTTTCCCTGGTGTCATGCTGGTGTTGCTGGTGCTTTCGGTCAACCTTTTGGGCGATTGGCTGCGCGATGCGCTCAATCCCCGCTTGAATTGAAGAGGGATTCATGGCCGAACTTCTCGAAGTCAGAAACCTCAGCGTCGAGTTCCCTTCACGTCATGGCACATTGAAGGCGCTGCACGACGTTTCCTTTTCCATCGCTGCCGGTGAAGTGCTGGGGGTTGTGGGCGAATCAGGTGCCGGAAAGTCACTGACCGGTGCATCCATCATTGGTTTGCTCGATCCTCCCGGGCGTATCAGCGGGGGGGAAATTCACCTGAACGGGCGGCGAATCGACCATTTGCCCGATGAAGAAATGCGCCGCATACGCGGGCGCGAAATCGGGGCTATTTTCCAGGACCCGCTCACTTCATTGAACCCGCTTTACACCGTAGGCCGTCAGATTGCCGAAACGATCGTCACGCACCTGCCGCTTTCATGGGCCCAGGCACGTGAGCGTGCCATCGAATTGCTCGAATCCACCGGTATTCCGGCGGCGCGCGAACGTATCGACCACTATCCGCACCAGTTTTCAGGCGGCATGCGACAGCGTGTGGTTATTGCGCTGGCCCTGGCGGCTGAACCCAAGCTGATCGTGGCCGATGAGCCGACCACGGCACTTGATGTCTCCATTCAGGCGCAGATCATCGATCTGCTGCGTACGCTGTGCAGGTCGCACGGTGCAGCCGTCATGCTGATCACCCACGATATGGGGGTCATTGCAGAAACAGCCGATCGGGTGGCGGTCATGTATGCCGGGCGTATTGCGGAAGTCGGCCCGGTGGCCGATGTCATACAACGGCCCCATCACCCCTACACAGCCGGCCTGATGGGTTCCATTCCCTCTATTGAAAAGCACACCGAACGCCTGGTCCAGATCGATGGCAGCATGCCTCGGCTCAATGCCATTCCGGCAGGTTGCGCCTTCAACCCGCGCTGTGAAAGGGTGATGCCCCGGTGCCGGCAGGAGCGCCCCGAACTGATGCCCGCCGGCCTTGGTCTGGCTGCCTGCTGGCTGGTTTCGCAGGATAAATCATGACAACACAATCTCTTGTTAGTGTTCACGACGCGGCCCGCTGGTTCGATGTATCCAGCCCGTGGCTGGATCGCGTCATCAATCGTAAACCCCGCGTCATGCTCAGGGCTGTCGATGGTGTTTCATTCGACATTGCCAAAGGTGAAACCCTGGCACTGGTCGGAGAATCCGGCTGTGGCAAATCAACGGTTGCCCGTTTACTGGTAGGCCTGTACGGGCTTACCCGGGGCGCCATTCATTTCGATGGACAATCGCTTGCCGATGCGTCCGGCCCGCAACGCCAGGCCATGCGCAAACGCATCCAGATGATCTTCCAGGATCCCTACGCCAGCCTGAACCCGCGCTGGCGGGTTGGTCGCATCATTGCCGAGCCTTTACTCACCCACACCCAACTGACGCTCGATGAGCAACGTGCGAAGGTTGAGCAATTATTGCGTCAGGTGGGGCTTGACCCCTCCGATCAGAACAGGTACCCACACCAGTTTTCAGGTGGGCAGCGCCAGCGTATTTCAATTGCCCGTGCGCTTGCCCTGGGCCCCGAGTTTCTGGTGTGCGATGAACCCACTTCGGCGCTCGATGTATCGGTCCAGGCCCAGGTACTGAACCTCATGAAAGACCTGCAACGCGATCTCGGGCTCACCTACCTGTTCATTTCACACAATCTGGCGGTGGTGCATCATGTGGCAGACCGGGTTGGTGTCATGTATCTGGGGCGCATTGTGGAAATCGCCGAACGTGACGACCTGTTCAACCGCCCGCTGCATCCGTACACGCGCATGCTGCTGGGGGCTATTCCCGACCTGACCGGGTCAGGCAAGGCACGAACCCCGGTAGGCGGTGAAGTTCCAAACCCGTTGAACCCGCCGTCGGGTTGTACGTTTCATCCCCGCTGCCCTTTGGCCAACGACCGTTGCAGGTCAGAGGCGCCGGCCACGATGGCCGTCGGTACGGCACGGGTGGCGTGTCATGCGGTCCAGGAAGGCCGCTCGGTCTGAGCGTTTTCAACTGGGTGCAGTCAGCAGTGCCTGTTCGAGTTTTCACGGGTTTGTGCGCGACAGGCAACTGCGTCAGCAGTACGTACAAGGCGGGCCTGGCTACCGTGCATGACAAAACCGGCCAGGCCCGTTGTATCTGAACACTGTCAGTACATATGTTGACCGCCGTTGATCGAGATATTCGATCCGGTGATATAACCGGTTTTGCTGGATGCCAGAAAGCTGACCAGCGCGGCGATTTCATCGGGCTCACCAAGACGCCCCACCGGAATTTCGGGAAGAATATGATTTTTCATGATGTCTTCAGGCACGGCTTCCACCATCTTGGTTCTTATGTACCCGGGCGAAATGGTGTTGACGGTCACCCCCTTACGTGCCGTTTCCAGTGCAAGCGCTTTGGTGAACCCATGAACACCGGCCTTGGCTGCACTGTAGTTCGTCTGGCCGAATGAACCTTTCTGGCCATTGACCGATGATATGCTGATCACGCGGCCCCAGCCCCGTGACATCATGCCCTCGATAACCTGGCGGGTCATGTTGAACACGCTGTCCAGGTCAGTGCGTAAAACATCATTCCAGTCATCAATACTCATTTTCTTCAGGCTGGCGTCACGGGTGATGCCAGCATTGTTGACCAGAACATCGATCGGGCCGATCCGGGCCTGAATGGTTTCGATCAGTTCCTTGCATGCCTGGAAATTACGTACATCAACGCCGTAAACCTTGAAGTCGAATCCTTGGCTGGATTGTTCCTGCAACCATTCCGAGAACAGCGCATCGTTTTGGAGATCAACAGCGATGACAGTCATTCCGTCAAGGGCAAGTTGCCGGCATATGGCGGTACCCAGACCACCGATACCACCAGTGACCAGGGCAATACGTTTGGGACGATCCTGATTTTCAGTCATGAACAAACCTTTCAAAGTCGAGGACAGCAGTACGCTGACACCACAATAAAGAACCATGGGCACAGACAAGGACACGCGCACACGGCCACCACAAAACCTGTGTCCATTATGTTACGCGCTGTGGCCTGTTGTAGCCAATGTTCTGATTTGGAAAACGGTTCCCCTTTCTGCTGTATGTTTGAGGATTATCAAGGCAACCGGATATTTGGCGCGGGTTGGTGAACTGGTTTTGTGGCGTGTCAACCTTTTGGCAACAATAGGCCGTTAAACTGTTACACACTGCTTGAGCATGCCTTATGCATGCTGCCTGTTCGCAAACACCCAACATCACACAGGATCCACGCATGACATCAGATCAGCATTCCGCCCAGAGCATGGCCTCACAACTCGACCAGCGCCTGATGGCCATGGTGGGTCGCAGCACGGGTGCGTTGTCGGTCAACCAGGCTATCATGAGCTACATCGACTGGTTCAATCATTTGGCTGTTGCGCCAGGTCATCAGTTTGAATTGCTCCAGACGGCGCTTTCCAACCACTTGATGCTGGCGCAGTATCTTCAGGCATGTGCCTCGCGGCTGCCTGAGGTGGTTGTGGGCGAAGCCTCGCCGAAGGCGGCCGGTATCGAGAACCGGCCTGTGACTGACCGGCGCTTTGGTGCCGATGCCTGGCACAATTGGCCGTACAACGTCATGCATCAGTCGTATTTATTGTCTGAACAGTGGTGGCGCAAGGCAACCACCGATGTTCCCGGTGTCAACAAACACCACGCTGATGTCGTCAGTTTTGCCGCAGGTGAACTGCTCAAGCTGTTTTCACCCCGTCACTACCTGTTCACGAATCCCGAACTTGTTCAGCACACCATTGATCAGGCCGGTGCCAACCTGGGGCGTGGCGCCATGAATGCCATCGACGACTTCACGCGTAACCTGAGCGGAAAGCCTGTGGCAGGAACCCAGGAATTCAAGGTGGGTGAAAAGGTTGCCGTCACACCCGGCAAGGTGATTGTCCGCAATCAACTCATGGAATTGATCCAGTATGAGCCGCTCACAGGGGCTGTGCATCCCGAACCTGTGCTGGTGATTCCTGCCTGGATCATGAAGTATTACATTCTTGACCTGTCACCGGAAAACTCGCTGATACGTTACCTGCTTGAGCAAGGTTTCACGGTGTTCTGCATTTCATGGAAAAATCCGGGGTATGCCGAGCGCAACATGGGTATGGACGACTACCTTGATCTGGGCTTCAACGAGGCGATGAAGGCCATCAATACCCTGGTTCCGGCTCAGAAGGTGCATGCGCTGGGCTACTGTCTGGGGGGAACCCTGCTCAGTATCGCAGCGTCTGCCATGGCACGTGACCACGACGACCGTCTGGCCTCCATGAGCATGCTGGCAGCACAGACCGAATTCAGCGAACCCGGTGAGCTGTCACTGTTCATCGATGAAAGTCAGGTCACCCTGCTTGAAAGTGTCATGGCAGATGCCGGCTTCCTCACCTCAGAGCAAATGGCTGGTGCGTTCCAGTTGTTGCGCTCCGATTACCTGATCTGGTCGTACATGATCGATACCTACCTGAAAGGTGAGCGCCCTGCCCTGACCGACCTGATGGCCTGGAACGCTGATGCCACTCGCATGCCGGCACGCATGCACTCCCAGTATTTACGCCGTCTCTTCCTTGACAACGATCTGGCCGAAGGCCGTTACCCGGTCAAAGGCAAGCCCGTCTCGTTGAACGATGTGACCGTACCCATCTTCTGTCTGGGTACGGTCACCGATCACGTTGCACCGTGGCGCTCCGTCTATAAAATTCACCTGCTCACATCGTCAGACATTACCTTTGTGCTGACCAGCGGTGGCCACAATGCCGGTGTCGTCACTCCGCCTGGTCATCCCAAACGTTGCTACCAGATGCTGACACGCAAGGTCGCTGAAAACTACCTTGGGCCCGATGACTGGCTGACCACTGCACCGCAATTCAACGGATCCTGGTGGCCTGCCTGGGTGCAGTGGCTCAAGCAACATTCTTCCGGGCCCGTTGCCCCGCCTTCGTTAGGTGATTCCCAAAAAGGGTATCCGGTCATTGATGCCGCACCGGGTCAGTATGTTCTGGAAAAATAATCGTTGTGTTTTTCAGCGATATTTCTGATTTCCCTTTATGATAGGCGGATCTGAACGTACGCGAACCTTTGAAATGTCCCGATCCGAATCCAGCAACCCCTTGTTCAGGGGCGCCTGTGAAGGCTGCAGAAGCAGTGAGCCTCTGCCGTTTCAGTTCGATTACGCCTATCAGCCCATCGTCAATGTGCTCGAACATTCTGTCTTTGCGCACGAAGCGCTGGTGCGTGGCCCCGCCGGCGAATCGGCCTTTTCGGTACTGGCCAATGTCAACGACAGTAACCGTTATCAGTTTGATCAGGCCTGCCGCGTCAAGGCCATACAAACCGCTGCAGGCATCGGTATGGATACCCGCCTGTCCATCAATTTTCTGCCCAACGCCATTTATCGCCCTGAATTGTGTATTCGTACCACGCTGCAAGCCGCGCGTGAATTTGGTTTTCCCATTGATCAAATCATTTTTGAAACCATTGAAGGTGAACGCGTCGATGACGGCAAGTGGCTTGCTGAAATTCTTCGCGAATACCATCGCATGGGCTTTCTCACCGCCATTGATGACTTTGGCGCGGGTTATGCCGGCCTGAACCTTCTGGCCGATTTTCAGCCCGACATCCTCAAGCTCGACATGGATCTCGTGCGCAATGTCAACAGCAACAAACCCCGACAAGCCATTTTGAAAGCCATTGCGCGCGTGGGCGAAGAACTGGGCATCAGTATTATTGCCGAAGGTGTGGAAACCGCCGAAGAATATGCCTGTCTGAAAGACATGGGCGTTGCCCTGATGCAGGGCTACCTTTTCAGCAAACCTTTATTCAAGGGGCGAGCAGGTATCGACAGCATCAATTGGCCTGCCTGAAATTTTGCCCCGCTGTCCGGGAAGCCCGGCAGCCAGCAGCACCGGAGCACTCAGGCAAGGTCCGTAATCGTTTTATGATTGGGCTTTCAGTCTGGCCTTCAGCCATCGCATAAGCCCGCCCAGCATGGGCAGCTTTTCGTACAGCTCTTCGGCAGGATCCCAGTAATCGCGGTGCATGATCACCCGACCGTCAGCGTGAAAACGTACATGCGACACGCCATGAATGGTCAGCGTAGTGCGTGCAGGCCCGCCGCGCTCGAAACTGAAATTCCAGACCAGGAATGTCTCGGTGCCTTGCTGAACATGTTCTGTAACACGGAAGCGCGGTGACCCGACTGTACTGAACATATGCTCGAAAATACGCCTGATGGCATCGGTGCCGTTCACCGTGTTGAAAGGATCCTTGAAATGGGCCTGTGGATGATACACCTGTTCTATTTCAGCCAGTGTGTCGGGGGTCAGTGTTTCATAAAAACGAATCAAACGGTCACACCCTGTCGGTCTAGCCGACACCAGGGCATGATCCGTGCTTTGAGGGTCGGCTTGCATAACGTTCAATGTCGTTCCAGGAAATGGTGTTCAGATGCCTGACTCGGATCAGGCTCAGGCGCTGCGCGCCAGGCTGCGCAACATGGCAAGGCGGGCTCGTTGCGGTAGCAGGCGAACCAGTTTGAGTCCCAGGCTGAACCTTTTCGGGAAGTGGATTTCAAACTTGCCCCGCTCAAACCCCTGCACGATCTGGTGAGCTGCCTGTTCCGTTGTAAGTAAAGCCGGCATGTGAAAATCGTTCGAAGCCGTCAGGCGGGTTTTCACAAAACCGGGGTTTATAAGGTACACACCAATACCGCGATCCCGCAATTCCGCATAAAGAATTTCGGCCAGATTACTTAGAGCTGCTTTTGAGGGGCCATAAACCGTTGCTTTAGGTAACCCCATGTAACTTGCTACGCTGCTCACCAGCGCAATCCCCCCGACCCCCCGCTCAATGAAATACGGCACCAGAATCTCAAGGCCGTAATAAACGGCATTCAGGTTGATTTCGATGATTTTTTTGACATCATCGGCCTTTAATTCCCAGGGCCTGACTGCTTTGTAATCGGCGGCACAAAAAACCACAAGGTCAATGGCATGGATTGTATCTTTTAACTGCTGAAAACAGGCCTGCCAGTGTTCAGGCCGGGTTGCATCCATGGGCAATACGGTGCAGGTATCCGGGTAAACGCAGGCCAGAGCGTGCAAGGGTTCCTGACGTCGTGCCGATACGGCAACATGTGCCCCCTTGGCAAGCAACTGACGCGCCAGTTCGGCACCAATACCACTTGACGCACCGATGATCCAGACCTTTTTATGGGCCCAGTCATTGAGTTTTGGGTTCAGGGTAAGCCAGTTCATTGTGGGGCCTCGCGCTGAAAAAACAGGGTGACCTGACCCAGCTCGATGCCAAATTTGGACATGCTGGCACGATTGATCAGGGTGTTTTCATCCATCAGGAACATCCAGTCATCGAAGTGAACGTGATAGACCGTGCCATCGACAGGCAGGGCCAGCGTATATCGCCAGCGAAATGCATTGCCGGCAAGCTCACCAGTGGCCGTGCCAATCACGTCGTCGGCTGTGCCTGTCCAGCGCCCCTGGTCATTTTTGACCAGTGTCCAGACACGGCGTTCACGGGTTCCGTCGCTGTACGTGAAATGTTCATCGAGCACCAGTTTTTCATCGAGCCATGTTCCGTTGATGACAACATGAAAACGTTTGACGACTTCACCGCCACGTTTCTGGAACATGCCCCAGGCCTGGGTTTTACCCTGGAAGAAACGGACCAGATCCAGTTCGGGTGATTCATTTGTGTACTGAGTGACATCAGGGGAAGCGCAGCCTGCAAGACCGGCAACAATGAGCAAAGTGGCCAGCAGGGACTTTATAAAACGTATCATGTGATCACCTTGAGTGTGGATGAACGAACCGGAAGTGAGAACTTGCCAAGGCTGAACCAGGCCAGCAGTTTGAAAACACAGGGCAAACCTGCATACACCAGGGCCAGTGCCTGGGTGTCGGTATTGCCGCCCGGCTCATAACCGGTCAGGGCAAGAAGCGGCAGGGTTAGCCCGGATAACGCCAGGGCACATTTACCCAGCAGACTCCAGAGCCCGTAGTAGGCGGCAGGGTCGTGCTGGTCAGGAATGAGGTGCGCAAGAATGACCGGGGGCATGGCCAGATCAGCCCCCAGGGCTGCGCCGGCCATGACACAGATCATCAAATAAGGCAGGATGTCGCCGTGCTCAAGAAAGATAGCCCATACGAAGCCTGCACTGGCAATCAACATACCCAGACGCCAGGTTGCGACTGGCCCCCATCGGGTTGCCAGCGCCGACCAAAGGGGTAGCGCAAGCGCACCTGAAATAAAGTAGGCGCCCAGAAAAACACCGGCCAATGCAGGCGAGCCGATGTGATCATTGATGAAAAACAGTGCAAGCGTGGCTGGAATGGAGACTGACAGAGCATTCAGGAAATACGGCAGCAACACTTTACCCAAACCGGGCAAGGCAAGCGACTGGCGCAAAGAAACCGGTTGGCTGGCCTGGTGATTGCGTTGCCAGCGTGGCGCTCGCCAGAGCAGCAGGCCCAGGAAAGCCAGCAACAACACGGCAAACACAAGTGTGTAACCTGCCATGGCCAGTCGGGGCGAGTCGCCGGTTTCGATGAGCCATACCGGTAGCGCACTGGCCAATACGACACCGGCAAGCCCGGCGGCTTCCCGCCAGGCTGAAGCCTGTACCAGTGTGGCCGGATCGTTCGATAGCCGCGCGCCCCAGGCCAGGTAGGAAATCGTCAGAAAACTATGCAGTGTGTAGACACCTGCCAACGCGCCGGCAAGCCACAGAGCCAGTGCAATGGGTGTCTCGACAGGCACCAGCCACAAGCCGGCAAACAGCACGATCAACGCGATGGCGGTTATCCAGAGAAGCTGCGCCAGGCTACCTATTTGCATGGAACGGTCGGCAAGGCGACCGAGCCAGGGATCCTGCACCGTATCAATGATGCGGGCAGCAAACAGCACGATACCCGTGGTTGCCAAAGGCAATGCCAGTACCGTGCTGTAGTATTGCGGTACCTGTATATACACGGGCAATGCCACCATGGCCAGGGGCATGCCCAGCAGGCCGTAGGCTGGCAGTGCTCCGCCCGGGCGTTTCATGGCTGTGCCTCGCCCAGCAGGCTCGCGCGTAACCCGGGTGCACGGGTTTCACGGTCAAGCCAGATACCGAAAAAATGGCGTGCAAAGAGCGGGTCAGGAATCTGTGCGGTAGGTTCGCCGTTCAGATAAAAACGTGCCCCTTCTTCAGGGTGGTAGTGGCCGGTGAATGTATCGCCGGCCTTGACATCGGCGAATGCCTGCTGCATGTCGTGTTCCCATCGAGTCCGGGTTGCCTCGTCAGGCAAGGCATTCATCCGCTCGAGCTCGTCAAGACTGCTTTGCACCAACTGGGCGCGCGTGAAGTTTCGCTGATACTTCAGCTCGAGCGCAAAGGGTTGTTCAAACACAGGCGCACGGCATGAACCGTACAGTTTTGCATCGTACAAAGTGAAGCCGAAAAACCGGAAAGTCCCTTCACCACAGAGTTTTCCCCCGGTCGCGGTGTGTGCAGGGTTGGCCTGCGCCGCACTGGCAAGCAGGATCAGTCCCAATGCAAAGTGACGTGCTCTTTTCATGGTCTTCACTTCCTGAGCAGGAATTGCACAACATCGGTGCGGCCTTCATCGAATCCGGCTTCACAATACGACAGATACAGAAACCAGGTGCGAATGAAGGTTTCGTCAAAACCCAATTGGCGAACGGCAGGCAGTTGCTGTTCGAACCGCCGTGACCATTGCCGCAATGTTTCGGCGTAATCAGGACCAAATGCCACCATCGCGCGTGCTGTCAGGCCGGATTCTTCCGCCCTTTGCACAAAGTGCGGAATCGTGGGCAACATGCCACCGGGGAAAATGTATTGGCGGATGAAGTCGCTGCTGCTGCGGTAGGCGTCGAAGCGATCTTCGTGGATGGTGATCGACTGCACAACCGCCCTGCCCCCGGGCTTGAGGCGCTCATGTACAACCCTGAAGTACCCTGGCCAGTATTTTTCGCCGACTGCCTCAAACATTTCAATGGAAACAACCGCGTCGTAGCTTCCGGTGACATCGCGGTAGTCACACAGCTCAATGTTGACGAGTTCGTTCAACTGTTCCGCCTGCACGCGTTGGCGGGCTTTTTCAGCCTGGGCCTGTGAAATGGTGATGGCATGTACATGAACACCCTGACGCGCTGCGTGCAAGGCAAAGCCTGCCCAGCCACACCCGATTTCCAGCACACGCATACCCGGCTTGAGTTCAAGGGAGTCCATGATGTGCTGGTACTTGTTGTACTGTGCCGTTTCAAGATCAAGGGTGTGATCCCCGTGATACAACGCACTGGAATAGCTCCAGGTGTCGTCAAGCCACAAGGCATAGAAGGCATTGCCCAGATCGTAATGGGCATGGATATTGCGGCGGCTGCCTGAGCGGGTATTGGGCCGCAGACGGTGCAAAATGCCATACCAGAATCGGGACAGCGCTGAACCGTGGACTGTCTGGCTGAGTGCATCTTCGTTGCGCAAGGCCAGTTTCAGCAAGGCACTCAGATCGGGGGTATCCACCCAGCCTTTCCGGTAGGCCTCGGCAAAACCGATGTCGCCGGCTTTCAGAATTTCGCCGCAGGCGCGCCAGTCGTTAATGATCAGGCGTACACCGGGGTGACTATGAGGATCACCGAACACCTGCTGACTGCCATCGGGCGTGAGCAGCAGAACATGGCCATGTCGCAGTCGAGTCAGCAGCGAAACAAATACGCGGGCAAGCGCAGGCATGCTGGTACGCGAAGAAACAAGCGTGCGGGATGAGCTCATGATGGATCCTTGTCAGGAAGTGGTATCGATGAATCGGAGGCGCAAGACTCGTTCCGGGGTGGACGTGCGCCGTAAAAGGGTACTTTGCGCAACCAGAGCCGCAACGCCTGCCAGTGAATGCGGGTAATGACGGAAAACGTGATGAGGGGCTGTCGTGCAAAGGCCCGAAGAAAATTTCCGGTCTGAAGTGGTTCAAGGTGACCACCGATCGAGGTGCGCAGTATCAGACCAGTGTCATCAGCCAGATTGATGCTGACAAACGAGGTCAACGGCGTTTCACGCAACCGGAAGGTGTAATCGCCTTGTACAGTGAGAAATGGCGATACATGAAAGGTTTTACGGCAAACAAGGCGTGAATCGTGCGTGATGCCCTGCCCATCTTCGGCAACAAGCAAGTAGCTATGCCGGTCACCAAAGGTGTTGTTCACTTCTGCCAGCAGCGCAAGCAGTCTGCCATCGGCTGCATGACAGAACCAGAAACTGACCGGGTTGAAGGCATAACCCAGAATGCGCGGAAATGTTTGCAATATCAGTTGGCCATCGGCCGTTATGCCCTGACTGGCCAGTTCGGCACGTAGCCAGCCTGCAAGATCCGACCCGTCATGGGGTCCGTAGTCTTTCAGGTACAAACTGGCCAGACGGGGCTTGTTCAAACCGAACCACCAGCAAGCATTCAGCTCATGCAGTCGGTCAAGATCGAACCGCATGCAAAAAACTGAATACACGAATTTCAGACGGCGTGGCCTGATGCGTTCATGCAATACACGCGCTTTCAGCAGCCACGCTGCCGGTGATCGCCGGTCAGAATCGGGCTTGCTGGCCTGATCGCGTGCCTGAGCGGGCATTACAGGCGTGTCCATGCCGGTTCCAGTCCGAAGGCCCGGGCAATGCGCAGGGCAGATTTCAAACCGTCTTCGTGAAACCCGTAGCCTGTCCAGGCACCGGCATACCAGGTGTGGTTCTGACCCTGGAGAACCGGCACTTTGGTCTGTGCCTGAATGGCACCAAGATCAAAAACGGGATGTTCGTAATCGAAACGGGCAATGACCTGGGACGCTGCTGGTGCCTGAATCGGGTTGAGTGTCACTACCACCGGGTCGTTGAAAGGTATGGGTTGTAACTGGTTGAGCAGGTAACTGACGCAAATGGGTTGATCATGACCTTGACCGTCGCGGGTCAGGTAGTTCCAGGCCGACCACACTTTGCGCCGGACCGGCAGTAACGAGGCATCGGTATGCAGTACCGCCAGATTGTGCTGGTACTTGATAGCACCCAGCACTTCGTTTTCCTGGCGGGTCGGGTTCGACAGCAATCTGAGCGAGGTGGGCGCATGTGTTGCAAGCACCACCTCATCGAAATGTTCCGTACCGGCATCGGTACGAATCTCGACACCGTCAGTATGCCTTTGTATGGAACGCACCGGGCATACAGCCCGAATGTCAGGCAGCTTTTCAAGGATACGCCTGACGTAGTCGCGCGCGCCACCAATGACAGTGCGCCATTGCGGCCTGTCATTGATTTGCAGCAGCGCATGATTCATGCAGAAACGCAGGAAGGTGGCGGCAGGAAACTTGAGAATGTCGGAAGGTTTGCTGGACCAGATGGAGCCGGCCATGGGCAGGAGATAACTGTCGCGAAAAGCCTTGCCGTATCCGCCCGCAATCAGGAGTTCATTCAGAGAGCAGCCCGATTGCTCTACCTGCGCCAGGTAGCTTTCAGCATTTCGATTGAAACGCAGGATGTCACGGATCATGAAGGCGAAACTGGGCGAAAACAGTTTGCTGCGCTGGGCGAAAAGGGTGTCAAGGCTGGTGCCGGCCCATTCAAATTCCCCCTTGTTACGCGACACTGAAAAAGACATGTCACTGGGGTGGGACTGCACACCCAACTCCTGGAACAAAGCAATCAGATTCGGGTAGGTTCGGTCGTTGAAAACGAGAAAACCGGTATCGACCGGGTGCGTGACCCCGTTCAGCGTGACATCGACCGTATTGGTGTGTCCACCGAAATAGGCACCCGACTCGAAAAGAGTGACCCTGTGTGCCCTGGAAAGAAAGTAGGCACTGGCCAGGCCACTGATACCTGAACCCACGACTGCAATACGCAGGTTATGTGGACTTTTCGCTGGTGTTTTCATGGACTTACCTGATTAAAAATTGAACTGGTGCAGTGTTACAGAACGGTGTTAAGATGCGTTTAAACCAATCAGATAAAGATAATACTATACAGTATCGGGATTTACCAATGAGTATTTTGAAAGCTCTCAGCTTCAAGGATCAAACCTTCAAACTTCGGGAAGATGCCATTCTCGATGCAACTACGCGCATCCTTGCGTCCAAGGGGTTCGACCTCATGACCATGGACGACGTCGCACTTGAGGTTGGCATTTCGAAGCCCAGTCTGTACAAGCATTTCAAATCGAAGGAAAAGCTGGCGGGTGAAGCCATGATCAGGCTGCTCGATGCAGCCCTTGAGCAGTTGGGCCTGATGCCTGATACGCTCTCGCCCCGCATGAAGCTGCAGGGTTTGCTGGAATGGGCGCTGCATGTGCGCC
This sequence comes from Alcaligenaceae bacterium, assembly GCA_012727555.1. Classification (GTDB taxonomy): domain Bacteria; phylum Pseudomonadota; class Gammaproteobacteria; order Burkholderiales; family Burkholderiaceae_B; genus JAAYGT01. The sequence goes on from JAAYGT010000063.1 coordinate 41,083, forward strand.
TGAACGGATGCCTGCCCTTTCTGCCGGCCACCAGTGCGCATGTCAGGGAAATGCTTACCCGCAACCTGCGCTATGTAGCGCGCGTTGTGAAATTGCATCACAAGGTGAAATCACTGGTACAGCAGGCCAAGAAAGCCGGCGAACTGAAAAGCAGTCTGCCAGACGACGTCATCACGTACAGTTTTTATGCCCGAACCTGTGATCCCGCCGTTGATTACTTGAAGCTCTACGACAAAATGGACCCCGACACCATTGTTCAGCACATGGTCACTGTCTGGTTTGACGGTGTGGGTAATGAACAGAAAGAGACTGCTGCAAAAACCTGAACCCTACCGTTTCAGGTGGGTGGGGTCGTGGGGAAATGTGCCCGCCAGGTCGGCCAGAATCGGGCAGTCGGGGCGTGTGTCACCCTGACAGCATCCGGCCAGATGTTCAAGCTGATCGCGTATGGATTGCAGCTTCTGGATATCGTTGTTCAATTCCTGAATGTACTGCGCAGCCAATGCCTTGACATCACCACTTTTTCTTCCCGTGTCATTCCACAGCGCCACCAGTTTTCTGATGCGGTCAAGTGAAAACCCCAGATCACGCGCACGCTTTATGAAACGGAGCGTGTGCAGGTCAGCCGGCCCGTACTGTCTGTAACCTGACGCACTGCGGTGGGGTTCAGCCAGCAGGCCAACCTGTTCATAGTGTCGAATCATTTTTGCACTCAGGCCGCTGGCTCGGGCCGCTTCGCCAATGTTCATGGAATTGATCCTGCTCGCATGCTGGTCAGACGTGTTTTTCGAATGGTCGAGAACCCGATGGTGTCCGGCATGTTGACCTTGCCTGCATGGCAAGGTTTAACATCGAGACTTTTCAGTACTCTACCTGGCGGAGAAACGACCATGATTACTTTTGAAGTTCCCGACATGACCTGCGGCCATTGTGTGAAAAAAATTACTGAAGCCGTACAAACGGCAGCACCCGATGCCATGCTGGAATGCGATGTTCCCGGGAAAACCGTTACCATCAGTTCCGCAAGCGCTGCCGCAGTACTCGAGACCGCGATCAGGCAGGCCGGTTTTTCACCGAAAAAACTTGAAAACTGAACGATAAGGCCCAGTACCCAGGCACTGCTGCCGGGCCAGCTGGCTGCCGCCAGCAAACCAGGCACAGTGCATGCTCCGTGTGTCGAGCGCCCGCGACAATGGGGAACCGGGCTTGATTGGGTTGTTCATGGAAGGCTCCGGTGGATGGGTTCATAACGCAGGGTTGATGCGGCGTAATCGCAGGGCATTACCCAGCACAAAAATACTGGACATGGCCATGGCCCCGGCCGCAAACACAGGTGAAAGCAACGTACCATTGAAAGGATACAACAGGCCGGCCGCCAAGGGTATCAGGGCCGTGTTGTAGGCAAATGCCCAGAACAGGTTTTGATGAATGTTGCGTAACGTGGCCCGTGAAATGCCGATTGCCCGGCTGACCGCACCAAGATCACCACGCATCAGCACAACATCGGCGGCTTCAATGGCAATATCAGTGCCGGTGCCAATGGCCAGACCGACATCGGCCGTTGCCAGTGCAGGGGCATCGTTGATGCCGTCACCCACGAAGGCCACTGTCCCGAATTCGTTTTGAAGTGCCTGGACTGCCTTCACTTTTCCATCAGGCATGACTTCAGCGATGACTTGGTCGATGCCCAGGCGCTCTGCAATGGCGTTTGCCGTGATGGCATTGTCGCCCGTGATCATGACAATTTTCAGCCCCTGATCATGCAGGGCTTTCAAGGCGGCAGGCGTGCCTGGTTTTATGGGGTCTGACACAGCCAGCAGGGCTGCCAGGCGCCCGTCGATGGCTGCATACATGGGCGTTTTACCCTGCGCGGCCAGCGCGTGTGCCTGATCATTGAATACAGAACAATCAACCTTAATCTGGTGCATCATGCGATCGGCACCGATGTCAAGCCGTTTGCCGTTCACCAATCCGCGTACACCCAGACCTGTGACCGAGGTGAACATGCGCACCGTTTGCAGTATCAGGCCGCGCTGTTGTGCCTGCCGGACAATGGCCTGGGCAACCGGGTGTTCAGAACGGCTTTCCACAGAGGCGATCAATTCAAGGACATCGGACTCATTGAGTTCAGGCAGTACATGCAGGTCGGTCAGTTCCGGGCGCCCGAGTGTGAGCGTGCCGGTTTTATCGACTGCAACAATACGCGTATCCTTGAGTTGCTGAAGGGCTTGTCCCTGACGAAACAGGATGCCCATCTGGGCTGCACGACCAGTACCCACCATGATGGACGTGGGCGTTGCCAGACCCATGGCACACGGACAGGCAATGATGAGTACGGCAACGCCATTGACCAGCGCCAGTGTGAGCGCAGGTTGCGGGCCGACCAGCAACCATACAACGAAGGTAACGAGTGCTGCCAGCATGACGGCCGGCACAAACCAGCGGGTGATACGGTCAACCACCGCCTGAATGGGTAATTTGCCCGCTTGTGCGTGTTCTACCATGCGAATGATCTGCGCCAGTACGGTGTCTTTGCCAGTGTGGGTCACTTGAACGCGCAATTCGCCCAACTGGTTGACGGTGCCACCGATCACGCGATCGCCCGGCCCTTTATGAACGGGCAGCGGCTCGCCGCTGATCATGGATTCATCAACATGGCCCTGGCCTTCCACCACATTCCCGTCCAGCGGAATGCGGGCTCCCGGCAAAACCTGGATCAGATCGTCGGTTGTGACACTGCTGACGTCACGCTCGACGGGCACGCCGTCAATAATGACCCGGGCGGTGGGCGCCTGCAGCCCGAGCAGGCGGGTGATGGCCTGGGAAGTTCGACCGCGTGCTCGTGATTCAAGCAGACGCCCAAGCAAAATGAGCGTGACGATGACCGCTGCAGCCTCATAGTAAACATGCACGGTGTCCGGCGGCAGCCAGGACGGAGCAAAGGTGGCGACCAGCGAATAGGTGTACGCTGCAGCCGCACCCAGCGCCACCAGCGAGTTCATGTCGGGACCGCCACGCACCAGCGCAGGCACCCCCGCCTTGAAGAACCGGAATCCGGGCCCGAACAACACCAGTGTGGTCAACAGACACTGGATCAGCCAGCTGGTTTGCAGTCCGATGGTTCGGGCAATGACATGGTGCATCCCCGGGATCAGGTGGCTTCCCATTTCAAGCACGAAGACAGGCAAGGTGAACACGAACGCCCGCCAGAACTGGCGTGACAACAGCGCCTGTTCATGCTGCTGGCGGGCCATGAGGTCCTGGCTGGGTGATGGGCTGTCTTGGGTCAGTGCCTGGGCATCGTAGCCCGCCCGCTGAATGGCACGTACCAGTTCCTGGGGATCCACCGATGCATCGGCCTGCACGTGAGCGCGTTCCGTAGCCAGGTTCACCTGGGCACGGTGTATGCCGTGTACCTGGATGAGTGCGTGTTCGACCCGGCCGACGCACGACGCGCAGGTCATGCCGCTGACTGTCAGGTCGATTTCGGCAGTGTTGCCCTGGCTGTCGGCGGGAACGGTTGAGTTTGCCTGACGATTCATTCTTGACCTCCTGGTGCGGCGGGCTCAAGAGTATGGCCCGCCTTGACAACAGGGACCAGCTTAAACCTTGCCGTGATGGCAAGGTCAACCGGCCGCAGGGTCAGTGCATGTTCAGCGATTCAAGCTCGCGCCGAATACGATACGCGGCAGTGGTGGTATCGATTTCAATGTCATTCCAGGTGACACACTGCCCCTGCGCCACAGCACGCACAACGCGTACATTGTGCGCCAGCCCCAAGGGCACGCCGCCCAGTTCCAGTGATTTTTTGGCGGGAAGCAGTTTGCCCCACACCGTGTACCCCCCTTCGCCATCGAGGGTATCGCCGGGAACCAGGTTACGTTTGGCCGTAGCCACAACATCGGCATTCCAGCAGGTGGCGACACCCGTGGCTTCGGAACGCAATGCCACGGAGGCCACTGAAAGCCCCACTTCCAGGCCGATCAGGTGCCAGCGCTTGTAAAGGGTGAAATAGCGCCCGGAAGGGTCGGTATGGGCATTGTATTCTTCGAAACAGTTGCGGATGTAGTCGGTTTCACCCTCAACGGTAACCCAGACCCCCATGCGGATATCGTAGGGTATGCGGCGACCATCAGGTTCAAGTGAAGAAACGACTTCCACCATGCCCTTGCGTTCCAGCACGCCGCCTTCGCTGCGTGGCCGGGTGACATACGGGATATCTTCGATACTGGCCGGCGGGTACAGCAAGCCGTCGGAAGGCACAGCCAGCCCGGTTGCGTTGGCAACTGCGGCACTTTCGATCGAGGGTTTGGAGCCATCGAGAAAACTGTTGAACATTTTCGGGTTCAAACCGCCGCGCTGCGCCTGTTCAGGCGTAAGGCCATAATAGCCCCAGACCGTTTCAGGTGTGGACTGCGCAAAATGCGGCAACCATTTATGCCCGCGGCCTGCCGCAACCACCGGAAAACCACAGGTTCTGGCCCAGTCGACCAGGTCGCAGATCAGCGCGGGCTGATCACCGAAAGCCATGGAATACACCACACCGGCCTGCTCTGCCCGGCGCGCCAGCAAGGGGCCGCAAAATGCATCGGCCTCAACCGTGACATTGACCACATGCTTGCCTTGGGCAAAGGCCGCCAGACAGTGCTCGACGGCGGCGACCGGATTGCCTGTGCATTCCACGATTACGTCGATGTCGGGGCAATTCACCAGGGCAAGCCAGTCGTCGCCGATCCAGGTGCTGCCTTGTTGTGTGGCAAGCTGCAGTGACTGCGCTTGCGTACGTTCAGGCGACCAGCCTACACGTTCAAGATTTTGCCGTGCCATGACTGGATTCAGATCGGCTATACCGACAAGATGAACACCCGGTGTTCGGGGAATCTGGGCCAGGTACATGGAACCGAACTTGCCGGCACCGATCAGGCCGACACGAACTGGACGGCCTGCTGCCGCTCTTTGCAGCAGTTTTGCATGAAGACTCATGGAAGGAGCTCCGGGAGGAAAAATAGTTGTAATGACGAACCTTGCACGGTGCCCCGTGGCCGGGTTGCGTTTGTCTCAGGCGTGATCTTAGCCCACTTTAAGCCGGAATCAGTTAAAGTTCCTGTCAGGCGGGCACGCCCGTTTCCATCGGGGTTTCGGGCGGTGTGTCAGGCCATTGCGCAAAGGATGCACAATGATCGACCTTTACTACTGGACAACACCCAATGGGCACAAGATCACGCTGTTTCTTGAAGAAACCGGCCTTCCCTACACCCTGAAACTGGTGAATATCGGCAAAGGTGAACAGTTTGATCCCGATTTTCTGAAGATCGCCCCCAACAACCGTATTCCGGCTATTGTGGATCACAGCCCGGCGGGTGGCGGCGAACCTGTTTCCGTGTTCGAGTCGGGCGCCATTCTGTTGTACCTGGCTGAAAAAACCGGCCGCTTCCTGCCTGCCGATCCACGCGGGCGCACCGATGTCCTGCAGTGGCTGTTCTGGCAAATGGGGGGGCTTGGCCCCATGGCGGGCCAGAATCACCATTTCGGCACCTATGCCCCGGAAAAAATTCCCTACGCCATTGATCGTTACGTACGCGAAACTGGCCGTTTGTACGGTGTGCTGAACAAGCAGCTTGCCGATCGTCCGTTCATCGCAGGCGAGTATTCGATTGCTGATATGGCATGCTACCCCTGGATCGTGCCCTACGAGCGCCAAGGCCAGAACCTGCACGACTTCCCTCACCTGGAACGGTGGTTCAACGCCATAGCAAGCCGTCCGGCCACGCAGCGTGCCTATGAACTGGCTCACAACCTGAACACGACGCCTTCAGTCAGTGATGCGCAGTCGCGGGCAATTTTGTTCGGTCAGGATGCCAAAACCATTAAATAATTGATGTGCCGCATGAACTCAAAAGCGAAATCAAAAACATCTTTTTCTCGTTCACGGCGAGCCATTCGCCTGGCTTTCATTGGGGTCACCCTGCCACTTTTCCTGGCAGCATGTTCTACGGGTTCCGGGTCCTCGGGCACCATTTCACTCATTCCTGCGGAAATCGCCGAACGTACCCAGCGCGATGGGCTGTTCACTCAGCCGCTTGCCTGGGAACGCAGCAAACCAGGCTGCAAGGGTGATTGCCCTACCCTGAAGGTCGATTCCCTCATTTTTCCCGGTGTGCCCATTCTGACGGAGCTGGTCGACCATGCGCTGGTCACGCTCACCCAGATCGACCAGCGCAGCGCACCGCGCTACAGCACCCTGGCCGAGTATGAAAAGCACTTCTGGCAAACAGCCGGCCCGCGTGACAGCGCGGTACTGGCAGCACGTGTACGCTATGGCAGCAAGTACATTACGTCCATCGAACTGGATGCCTGGCAATACTTCACCGGTGCTGCCCATGGCATTCCGGCCACGCAATTCATTGTATGGGACAACGCATCGCGCAAGGTACTGGGCATGAAGGATCTGCTGGTGCCTGGTGGCTACGATCGTTACATCGAGACCCTCCGCCGCGCTCATGCCGACTGGAAGAACACCCACCCCGATGCCCGTGACAACCCGCAAAACTTCGATCGCATCTGGCCTTTCCAGCCCACGGACAACGTGGCCCTGACAGATCAGGGTTTGCTGGTCAAATACGATGCCTATGAAATTGCCCCGTATTCTTCGGGGCAGCCAGAGCTGCTGATTCCCTACACCCAACTTTCAGGCATTCTGAAACCCCAGTATTTGCCTGAATGAGCAGATCCATCTGCCGGGAAAACACACGGTGTGCAACGTGTCGAACCGCCTGATCTGCGGTTCGACACCCTTTGGTCATGGCGCTGAAGGTTTGTTGAAACGGTCAAGATCAAAGTAACGCGCTGTGCCGTTGTCACTATTTTTGGGGGCCGCTGCGTTGGGCGCAGGATCAACAGGCAGTGCAGCAACGGGTTCAGGCAGCGCCACGCCGGGCTGTGTGCGCATTTGCTGGCGATGCGCCAGCATACGCTGTTCAAGTTGATCGAGCTTGACCGCCAGATTTTCATAACCCCGCTTGCGGGCCCAGGCCGCTGCGTTTTCTTTTTGAGTGGTCAGCATGGTGACATCGGCCCCGGCATCAAGCAGCAATTGCACCATGGGCTGGTTGCCACCGAAAGCCGCCATCATGAGCGCCGTGGTGCCGTCTGGACCAGGGGCGTTGACGATCGCTCCGTTCTTGAGCAGCATCTTTGCCATGTCAAGGTGGCCGCGTGATGCAGCATATTGCAAGGGTGTCCAGCCCAGACGGTTCACCTGGGCGCCCCGTTTGATCAGTGCCTGACCACGTTCGGCCTGGCCCACCACCGCCAGATACATGAGCGGGGTTTCACCAAACGGATTTTCAATATTCGGATCGAATTTCTTTTGCTTGATCAGCACATCGTAGACGTTCCAGGCACCCTCGCGTATAGCCTGCATGACGGCCGGCTGGCCATCCGGCGTGCGTACATTCGGATCAGTGCCACGCGCAAGCGCGGTTTGCACGTAAGAAGCACGGTCGTTGGTGACACTGACCCACCAGTCTTTGGGTACATCGGCCCAGGCGCTGCCAACGGCAAGTACAAGCCCGGCCGCCGCCATGAGCAGACGTGCCTTGCGGGGACCCTGAGTGCGTGTGAAGCGCTGCGGTGCAAACGCGCTCTGCATGATTTGATGGCGTTCAGGCATGAAGAGTATCCTGGACTGGGGGAGCTGTATTTGTGTTCATTGAACCTGCCTTGGCAAAAAGCCGGAAGAAGTTGTCGCGCGTGTGCGTTGCGACATCGGCCACACTGATTCCGCGCAGGTCGGCAATTTTTTCTGCCACATGCACGACCAGCGACGGATCGTTAAGCTTGCCACGATGCGGCGCGGGTGCAAGATACGGAGCATCGGTTTCGATGAGCAGGCGCTCAAGGGGCAGACGCTTGGCAAGGTCTTGAAGTTCAAGCGCTTTCTTGAATGTGACAATGCCCGACAGTGAAATATAGAAATTCATTTCCATGGCAGCCTGGGCCACTTCAAAGGATTCCGTGAAGCAGTGCATCACACCGCCACAGGCTTGGGCATCTTCTTCACGCATGATGCGCAGCGTGTCTTCGCTGGCGTTGCGTGTATGAATGATCAGGGGCAGCCCGCTTTCACGGGCCGCACGAATATGGGTACGGAAACGTTCACGCTGCCATTCCAGAGGTTCGGACATGCGGAAGTAATCGAGTCCTGTTTCGCCGATGGCCACGACGTTGGGGTGCTGCGCCATGCTGATCAATTGATCAACCGCAGGTTCCGGTGTGTCTTCGTAGTCGGGGTGGACCCCGACTGAAGCGAACAGGTTGGCATGCTGTTCCACCAGCCTGATCAGGCGTGGCCAGTCGGGCAGGTTGACACTGACAACCAGTGCATGGCTGACCTGATTCTTGGCCATGCGCTGAAGAATGTCGGGTGTCTGGCTGGCAAGATCAGGAAAATCGAGGTGGCAGTGGGAATCAATGAACATGAGATGCAGAATAACCGTGTGTACGTACCAGTGTGAAGTTTAACCGAGTCGGCACACGGAACGCAGTCAGCCCCACCTTCTTGAGCATCAAGCCATCAGGTGTTTTTTTGAGGCACACAGGCAAGAAACAATCTTTGCAGTGCAGTGTGTACCAGCACTTTTGCATTCAGTGGGTGGGTGGCGATGCCTCTTTGGCGCGTCAGCCAGCGTGCCTGATCAGCCAGTGCCTGGGGATCAGCGCCTTGCGCAATCCGCTCAAGGCGTTCGGCATGGGCCATGTAATAGCGAACGGGTACACCGGAAGCCGCTAGCATCAGATCGACCATCAGACGCTGGAGCATGTCGATCCAGTAGACAGGCTGTTCCTTTTCCATGGCGTCAGCCAGTTCCGGGAGCTGGCCGAAACGGGGCGTTCCCAGTGCCTGCACGATCGCCTCAAGCCAGCCTGGGCAGGGTTGGGTATCCTGCAGCGACCGTTCATGTGCCAGCAACGGGGCTCCCCCGGCTACTGCCAGCCAATCGGCCGCCTGTTTGACACCTTTTTCATTAAGCCAGGCAAGGCTTTGTTCGGGTGCAGGAAAAGAAGTTGCCAGAAGACGGCAGCGTGAGACGATCGTGGGCAGCAATTGGTCAGGTGCATCGGCCACCAGCAAAAAGACCGTATGCTCTGGTGGTTCTTCCAGCACTTTGAGCAAGGCGTTGGCTGTGATGGTGTTCATGGATTGTGCCGGATAAATAACCGCCACCCTGAAGCCCCCCCGGTGTGTCGCCGTGGTGAACCAGCCTGACAGTGTCCGGATCTGTTCAATACGGATGTCACGCGACAAGGCTTTTGGGGTGGTGGCGTTTTCGTTCTCTTGTGTGATTGCCGGATCGCCTTCTTCAAGCGCCATCGCATCTGGACGGATCAGACGCAGGTCGGGGTGGTTGCCCGACTGCAACCACTGGCAGGCCGGACAGCGGCCACAAGCCAGACCATGGGCTGGTTGTTCACACAACAAACTGGCGGCTGCAGCCCGGGCAAACTGGCGCTTGCCGGTGCCTTGCTGCCCATGGATCAGCCAGGCATGGGCAAAGCGCGAGCGGTTGCCCAGCCAGTGCGAGGCCTGAACGGTTTGCCAGGGAAGAAAGACGGGAAAATCCATGATCAGCCGTGTTCCGACAGATTTCCGGCTGCCTGTGCACCGCCTGCCCTGTTGATCAGTTCGAGCAGGTCGGCTTCAAGTTGTTTGCGTATGGCCACGATGGTTTGGCTGGCATCAATGACCAGAAAGCGGTCGGGCTGATTGCGTACGCGTTCATGATAGGCTGCCTGGGTTCTCAGGAAGAAATCACGGCTTTCGCGTTCAAAGCGGTCAGGCTCCCTGGACGATGCCAGCCGTTCACGCGCAACCTGCAGGGGCACATCGAAGAGCCAGGTGCGATCGGGTTGCAGATCGGGATGAACCCAGTCCTGCAGGGCCTGCACGGCAGCCCCGCCCAGTTCGCGCCCGCCGCCTTGATAGGCATAGGTTGCATCAGTGAAGCGATCACAGACCACCCAGTTACCTGCCTCGAGCGCAGGACGAATGACGGTTTCAACATGCTCACAACGCGCGGCAAACATGAGCAATGTTTCTGTTTTAAGGTGCATGGGCTGATGCAGCAGCAGTTGCCTGAGCTGTTCGCCAACCGCCGTGCCACCGGGTTCACGGGTTGATACAACGGGCAGCCCCTGGTCTTTGAGTGTTTGAATCAACCAGGGGATATGCGTGCTTTTACCGGCACCGTCGACACCTTCAAGTGTGATGAAACAGCCTTTACTGCGGGTCATGCGATTATTTTCCGAGAATGAATTTGCGAACAGCCCGATTGTGCTCACTGAGGTTTTTGGAGAATTCACTGCTGCCATCGCCGCGGGCAACAAAGTAGTAGTAATCGTGCTCCTCCGGGTTGAGTGCCGCAACCAGTGCTGCCCTGCCCGGGCTGGCAATGGGCGTGGGTGGCAAGCCTGGCCGGGTATAGGTATTCCACGGCGTATCGGTTTGCAGGTCTTTTTTCCGGATACGCCCTTGATAGGCATCGCCCATGCCGTAAATGACGGTTGGATCGGTCTGCAGCGGCATACCGGTGCGCAGTCGGTTGATGAACACCCCGGCAACACGTTCGCGGTCTGCCGCCATGCCGGTTTCTTTTTCAATGATGGAGGCAAGAATCAGTGCCTCGTAGGGCGACTTCAAGGGAAGATCAGGCTTGCGTTCATTCCAGAGCGTTTCAAGCAGGGTCTGACCCGCTTTGTAGGATTGATTCAGTACATCGAAATCGGGGGTGCCCGGCGCAAAGACGAATGTATCGGGGTAAAAAAGGCCTTCCGGATGATTCTGGGGCGATCCAAGACGCTCCAGCAAGTCCTTGTCGGACACATCGCCGAGAGTCTGCCGGACATCAGGATGTTCACGCAGGGCATTGCGGATACGCTGATACGTCCAGCCCTCGACCAGTGTCAGACGGGATTGCACCATTTCACCACGTGCCATGCGTTCAAGCAGGCTCAGGGGTGTGTCGCCTTCGATGGCCTGGTAAGTGCCGGCCCGCAAGCGGGTATCATCACCAGTGTATCGCCCAAGCAGCACCAGAGCCTCGGGGTGAATCGAAATGCCGGCCGCGTTCATGGCCTGGGCAATGGTGCGAAGGCGAGCCCCCGGTTCAACCGTGAAAATGGCGGGTGTTTGCTGCAGACGTAGCGGGCTGGTAACCCAGTACCAGGCGGCGCCCACTGCCGCCGCTGCGGCAAGCAGCGCCACTACCAGCAGCCACAGCACGATTTTTTTGACTGATTTCATTGAATGATGCAAACCCTGTTCGGTCGCTTGACGAGTCCGCTATCATAAACGCTTGCGGGTTGATCTTGTTCAGCCCGGTTTCCTTGATGCCAAAATTCATGAATCCACTGATCTCAAGTAGCCAGCCTTTGACGCTCATTGCCTTGCCCGATTTCTGTGTTGTCACCGTTCAGGGTGAAGACGCTGCCACGTTTCTGCACGGCCAGTTAACCAACGACATCACGGGCTTGCCCGATCAAACAGCCCGGCTTGCCGCCTATTGCACACCGAAGGGCCGGGTTCTGGCAACGTTGGTGGTCTGGCGCGCCCATGATGGCACGTTACACATTCTGATGCCCCGCGATGGCGCCGATGATGTCCTCAAACGCCTGCGTATGTTTGTATTGCGTGCACGGGTCACGTTCAGCCTGCTTAACGATACCGTCTGGGGTGTTCAGCCGAACGAGGCACTTTCTGCACGGCCCGGAACGGGTCACGATCACCCTCTGGGGGTTGATTTCCTGCCTCAGGGTACGTTGATTCAGGCGCCGGGCTCGCAGCGCTGGTGGTTCGTGGCATCTGGGGCATTTGATCCAGCCACCGATGCCCCGGCGGTTCAATGCGGTGTGGCCGATGCCGATACCTGGCATGCCGGTGATATTGTCTGCGGATTACCCTGGGTACGCACGAAAACCCGGGACACCTTCCTGCCCCAAACGCTGAATCTTGATCTGATCAACGGTGTCAGCTTCACCAAAGGGTGTTATCCGGGGCAAGAGGTGGTTGCGCGTGCTCATTACCGGGGTACTGTCAAACGACGCATGGCACTGGGCAAGGCCACGATCAACAAACAGCGTCTCGATCACTTGATTTCAGGCGATCCGGCCGGGCCGGCTCTGGATGCCACACCAACAGCCTACGCTTCAATGCTGGCGGGCACTGACCTTTTCAGCCCGTCATTGCCCGATACCCCATGTGGTCGGGTAATTGTGGCCGCCCTGCCTGGCATAACCGACCCGCACACCGTTGACCAAGCCATGTACCTGTTGCTTGAAGTGCAGATCAGCGACCTCGAAAACAAGAGCGAGTTTCGTCTGGGGCAACCTGCCGGGCCGATCTTGAATGTAACGGCCCTGGTTGAGTGATCTTATACGGTTCCCGCTGACCAATCGGACGCAGGAACCGGTTTTGAGCCGGAAGGCCTTCAGGCCTTTCGGTACAGGTTCAGAATGCTGGAAAAATCCAGCCCGCCGTGCCCCTGGCTGCTGTGCAATGAGTACAGATTGCGTGCCAGTTCGCCCAGAGGGGTGGAAGCACGGCTCTGCAAGGCGGACTCAGCCGCCAGACCCAGATCCTTGAGCATCAGGTCGACACCGAACCCACCGGCATAGCCTTTTGAGGCCGGCGCATTTTCCATGACGCCAGGCCAGGGGTTGTACAGTTCGGTCGCCCAGTTGCGCCCGGAGCTCTTGGATATGATGTCGGACAGAACCACCGGATCAAGGCCGTTGGCGGCCCCCAGCGCCAGGGCTTCTGCCGTACCCGCCATAAGAATGCCAAGCAGCATGTTGTTGCAGATTTTGGCCACCTGACCGGCACCGGCATCGCCCGCATGAAAAATGTTCTTGCCCATCTTTTCCAGCAAGGGCCGCGCTTTGTCGAGGTCGGCCGACTGCCCGCCCACAATGAACGTGAGCGTACCTGCTACAGCGCCGCCGGTGCCGCCCGATACCGGGGCATCGATCATGGCCAATTGGGCGGCCTGTGCCGCCTGGGCAACCTTGCGAGCGGTTTCAGGAGCAATGGTGCTGCAATCGATGATGAGTGTGCCGGGTTGAATGACCGAAAGAAGGCCTTCGTTCCCAAGATACAGGCGCTCAACATGTTGACTGGCCGGCAGCATGCTGATCACGAATTCGGCACCCGCCACGGCGGCCCTGGCCGAGTCGGCCGCATGCGCGCCCGCGTCGGTGAGGGTTTTGATGGCCTGGGGCATTAGATCGAACACCACCAGTTCATGACCGGCACGCACCAGATTCAGGGCCATGGGTGCACCCATGTTCCCAAGGCCTATGAAGGCGATACGACTCATTGTTTGTCTCCTGTTTGACTTGATTGGTTTGGTTTTCAGGGTTTTGCGTTCATGGATTGCCCAGATCAGCCAGCGGATGAGGCTGACCGGCTGGCCAGGGTGTATTGAAAAAGCATTGCACCCAGTCGTCAGTGGCCTGATCATGGCCCGACGGGTTCCAGCGTGGTGATTTGTCTTTGTCGATGAGCAAGGCCCGGATGCCTTCCTGAAAATCACCTTGAATACCGCAGTTCAGGGACACGATATATTCTTCGCGAAAGACATCGGCCAGCGACATGAAGCGTACCCGTTTGAGCAAGGTGAAGCTGAGCCGCGCCGAACCGGGCGAGCCTGCCAGAAAGGTTTTTGCGGCACGCGAGAGCCAGGGATCAGTATGCGTGACCCAGACAGCAATGTTGGCAACAATGGCGTTGAAATCATTGCCATCGCAGGCCTGCCGAATTTCGGCAAAATGTTGCCCCAGAGAACCTGCCGGTGGCAGGGTTTCCGGTTCGAGGTGCAAAATGACTTCACGCAAACGGGCATCGTTGGCCGTGCGGCAGGTTGTCCAGTGCGATTGCGTGATCTGTGCGATCAGTGTGTCGTAGGCATCGGCAGCAACGATGTAATCAGACAGCCCCAGCAAGTGGCAGTCACGGGCACCCAGTTGTGCGCCTGTCAGGGCAAGGAACGTGCCGATTCCACCCGGAAGGCGCGACAGCATCCAGGTGCCACCGACATCGGGAAACAGGCCGATGCTGATTTCAGGCATGGCAAACCGTGTGGTTTCTGTAACCACCCGATGGCTGGCGCCCATCATGAGACCAACCCCGCCGCCCATGACAATACCACTGCCCCAGCACAGCAGTGGTTTGGGAAATGTATGAATCAGGTAATCGAGCCTGTATTCAATATCGAAAAACGTGCGCGCATGCACGTTGTTCCAGGCATTGCCGGAGGTATTTTCGAGCATGCCCTTGTACAGGCCATGAAGATCGCCGCCCGCCGAGAAGGCCTTGTCGCCTTCACCTCGCAGAATGACCAGTGCGATGGACGGATCGTTGGACCACTGTGTGAATTTCTGCGTGAGCAGTTCACACATTTCGAGTGACAGGCCATTCAGGGTTTGCGGGCTGTTAAGGCGGGCCACACCCGCCTTCAGACCACTGGCCGTGGTTATTTCATCAAACAGAACAACAGAGGCATTCATCGGATATCGGCTCCCTTCTCGAGAATTTGCCGGGCAACGATAACACGCATGATTTCATTTGTGCCTTCCAGGATCTGGTGCACGCGGGTATCGCGCACGAGCCGTTCAAGCGGGTAATCTTTCAGGTAGCCATAACCCCCATGCAGCTGCTGGGCATCAAGGCACACCTGAAAGCCCAGATCGGTTGCAAGGCGTTTGGCCATGGCGCAATAAGCGGTTGCCTGTGGGTCGTTTTCATCGAGTTTGCAGGCAGCCAGACGCACCATCTGGCGCGAGGCCACAAGGTGCGTGAGCATGTCGGCCAGTTTGAATTGAAGTGCCTGGAAGGTGGCAATGGGCTGGCCAAACTGCTGGCGTTCGGTCATGTAGCGGCGGGCGGTGTCGTAGGCACCTTGTGCCGCACCCACCGAGCACGTGGCAATGTTGATGCGACCGCCATCAAGACCTTTCATGGCGAACGTGAAGCCCTGCCCTTCTTCGCCCAGCAGGTTTTCAGCCGGGATTTCCACGTTGTCGAAATTGATGGGACGGGTGGACTGGCTGTTCCAGCCCATTTTTTCTTCTTTGCGTCCGAAGGTGATGCCGGGCGTGGCGGAAGGCACGACAAAAGCCGAGACACCGCGTGGCCCGGGGCCGCCTGTTCGTGCCATCACCACCATGACATCGGTGTCGCCGCCGCCTGAAATGAAGGCCTTGGCGCCGTTGATGATGTAACTACCCCCCCGTTTTTCAGCACGGGTGGCAAGGTTGGCCGCATCAGAGCCTGCGGCGGGTTCGGTAAGACAGTAGGAAGCGAGTTGCTGACCACTGACCAGACCCGGCCCCCAGGCCTGTTTGACGGGGTCTGTGGCCCACAAGCCAATCATCCAGGTGGCCATGTTGTGGATGGTCAGGAAGGCGGTTGTGGAAGGATCAAATGCAGCCATTTCCTCAAAGACCAGGGTTGCATCCAGACGCGGCAATCCAAGGCCACCGATGGACTCGGGCGCGTACATGGCACAAAACCCCATTTCGCCTGCCTTGGCAAATGCTTCCCGAGGGAAGATCTGTTCAGCGTCCCAGCGGGCAGCGTTGGGGGCCAGCTCGCCTTCGGCAAAGGCCCGGGCCGATTCCGCGAAGGCGAGTTGTTCATCGGAAAGCCGAAAATCCATTTGAGTGTCTCCTGGTGTTATCGTTCGTGTGTGTTCACTGCAGGGTCGAACTGCGTACAGTGAGTGCATGTATCAGCTCACGCATACCATAGCGCGATCTGGTGTTTTATTTTGTCAAACACACGACAATTTACGCCGGCGTATCCGTGCTGCAGGCTGGTTCATGGCACTTTTCCGATGGGCCGCCCGACGCCGCCTGGATTCCAGCGGGTCGAAAACCAGAGGTCGGTAGATTTCAATGCGATCGTCATCGGCAACGGGCTGATCAGGATTGCATTCCCGGCCCCAGACGCCCAGACGAACCGGCTGGCCGGCCTGCTCGGGAAACTCGGTGAAAAAATGGCTGGTCTTGAGCGCCTGGAGCAGTGTCGTGCCCGGGGCTACTGTGACAGTAGCCTGCCAGACCTGATCCGGTTCGGCAAAGACGATATGTACACGCAGGGCGTCAGGCATACACTTTTTGGGCACGCTGCGTGAAGGAATCGATGAAACTGGTGGCGATTCGATTGAAAATGGGGCCTACCACGGCTTCAAGAGCCCGGCTGGAAAAAGCATACTGCATGGTATAAACAACCTTGCAGGCCTCGCCATCACCCAGTGCAATGAATTCCCAATGCCCCGAAAGTTCCGAGAACGGGCCATCGACCAGCCTGAACGAGATGCGGTTGGGGTAGTCATGCTCGTTGCGGGTTGTGAAGGTTTGCTTCAGGCCCGCAATACTGATGGTAATAGACGCCTGCATTCCCTTTTCATCGTGGTGACTTACAACCGAACCACCGCACCAGGGCATGAATTCCGGATAACGGGCAACATCGGCCACAAGGTCGAACATTTGGGCGCAGGTATGGGGAACCAGAACGGATCGCTGTACTTTATGCATTGAATGTCGTTAATCGCTAGAATGTACCGATTTTACAGCCTATAGAATTATTGTTTCATGAGCATAGTCGACAACCGCAAGGCAACCCACGATTACTTCATCGAAGAACGCTTCGAGGCCGGCCTTGCACTGCAGGGCTGGGAAGTCAAGGCCATACGTGCCGGCCACGTGCAACTGAAGGAAAGTTATGTCATCGTGCGCGATGGCGAACTGTTCATCATCAATATGCACGTCAGCCCCCTGCCCACCGCCTCAACCCACATTCACCCGAATGCAACGCGCACCCGCAAGCTGCTGCTGCACGCACATGAAATCAGCAAACTGATCGGCAAGGTGGAACAACGTGGCTACACCCTTGTACCCCTGAATCTGCACTACAAGAATGGCCGTATCAAACTCGATTTTGGTCTGGGCCGCGGCAAGAAACTGCACGATAAACGCGACACCGCCCGTGATAAAGACTGGCAACGCGAAAAAGAACGCCTGCTCAAGCACGACACACGCAACAGCCGCAAGGGCGATTGAACCCGGCCTCAGATCTTGATGCGGCAGATGCACTGCGGCCGGCAGGCACTCGTTTCGAGTTCAAACCGAACCGACACCCAGGCCTTCAAGCAACAAAAGAGCCCGTTTGCGATGCAGGCCGCCACTGTAACCCGTAAGACGGTGGTTCGATGACACAATGCGGTGACACGGCACCAGAATACTGATCGGGTTTTTCCCGACGGCAACGCCGGTAGCCCGGCTGTGTTGCGGGCCGTAACCGGCAGCCCTTGCCAGATCGGCATACGAAACACAACATCCGTAGGGGATTTTTGTCAGTGCTTTCCAGATGCTGACCTGAAACGGTGTGCCGATGGCTTCAAGATCGAGGGGAACGGTGAATGTCTGCAATTTCCCGAGGAAATAATGACCCAATTGTTCACGGACGATCAGGAAAAACGGCGATAACGCTGCATTTGGCAAGACGGGGCGAAGGCCGCCGACAGCGCTCTGCTCCCAGTGCGTAACAGGCGAATCACCGGCAGTTTCATGCCGGGCAGATACGCTCAAAGAGGCAAGTGACTGCCCGGCATGAAACCCCTGGCGTGGGTCCGTTATGCGTGGCAGGGCTTCAGTGCCCGGCAGGCCGGCCAGATCCAGCACCGGAGCATCACGTTGATCCAGAAAATAGAGTCCGGTCAGGCCCTGATCTGAAGCACGCAGCAGAACAGGACCGAGTGGTGTATCGAGCAGAGCATCCATGCGTGGGGGACCCGTTGTTCAGCTTGCCGCGTGTCGGGCAGTGCCTTGTGCCGAAGTGGCGCCGGCCGGCTCAGATGGCAGGTTCCAGCCGCCACCCAATGACTTGTACAGGTAGACGGTACTTGTGTTGCCGATGAGCCGCAGAGAAATCAGGGCCTGCTGGGCCGCATAAAGACTGCGTTGCGCATCAAGCACGGTAAGGTAACTGTCAACACCGCTGTTGAACCGCGCTTCGGAAAGATCATAGTATTCACGGGTGGCCTCGACCAGTGCAGTCTGGGCTTTCAGCTGTTCATCAAGGGTGCTGCGTCGTGCCAGGGCATCGGCCACTTCGCGAAAAGCGGTCTGGATCGCCTTTTCGTAGTCGGCAACGGCAATTTCCTGATCAACTTCGGCAACGCGCAGGTTGGCGCGATTGCGTCCGGCATTGAAAATTGGAATATCGATGCGTGGAATGAATTGCCAGAAGCCGGTGCCGCCATCGAAAAGATCCGACAAAGACGAGGAAGACGTACCGGCTGAGGCTGTCAGTGTGATCCGTGGAAAAAAGGCGGCACGGGCAGCACCAATATTCGCGTTGGCTGCCTGCAACTGACGCTCGGCGGCAAGGACATCGGGGCGACTGAGCAGAACCTCGGATGGCAAGCCTGCATTCAGCGTGGCCAGTGTTACACGATCATCCATCTGTGAATGCGGCAATAGCGCTTCAGGCACATCGGTGCCTGCCAGCAGATTCAGCAGATTCTGGTCTTCAAGAACGCGGCTGCTGTACTGAGCGATATCGACGCGTGCCGATTCAACCTGTGTTTGTGCCTGACGGACATCAAGCAAGGTGGCAACACCCAGCTCGTGGCTGCGTTTGACGAGCTCATACGACTGTGATTGCGCTTTCAGGGTCTGGCGCGCCAGATCAAGGCGCTCACGATCGGCACCTAACGCGAGGTAGGCTGTGGCAACTTCGGCCACCAGCGCGATCTGGACAGCCTTGCGTGCCTCTTCGGTGGCAAAGTAACGCTGCAGTGCCTGCTCGTTCAGGCTGCGGATGCGTCCGAACAGGTCAAGCTCGTAGGCACTGGTTCCAATGCCTGCCTGGTAACTGCCGGAGGTTGTCGTGATCCCCTCGCGCGAGGCGCTGGCCGGCGTGCGCTGACGTGTGCCGCTTCCCAGTGCATCGATCGAAGGGAAAAGCTCGGAGCGCCGGACTTGATACTGTTCGCGGGCGCGGTCGATGTTCAGGGCGGCAATGCGCAGATCGCGATTGTTGTTCAGGGCCAGTTCAACGACCTGACGCAGTTGCGTGTCAAGAATGAATTCTTGCCATGGAATTGTGGCCGCAGCACGTTGCGCCTGATCATCGGGGCCGGCATTACGTACATCGGTTGAATTGACCGGCCAGATGGAAGGTGCCGGCGATTCAGGGCGCTGGTACTCGGGGGCCAGCGTGGTACAACCGGTGAGCACCAGGGCTGCAAAAAGGGTTGTCAGGGAAAAGCGTGTCATTTCGAGCTCCGTTTCGTTTCCCGGCCCATGGCCGGGAAAACGTATCTGGCATTGTCAGGCAGGGTTCTTTGTTTCCTGGGCTCCGGCCACCTGACCAGCAGGCTGCGGGGTTTGAACAGATGCATGACCGGAACCTGACGGCCCCGAACCCTTGGCTCGGGCAAAGAGGCGCTGGGTCAGCACAAAAAACAAAGGAATAAAGAAAATGCCCAAAACTGTTGCAGCAATGGTACCACCCAGAACCCCGGTCCCGATTGCATTACGGCTGCCCGAACCGGCACCTGTGGAAATTGCCAGAGGAACAACACCCAGTCCGAATGCAATCGAGGTCATCAGAATGGGACGCAGACGGAGTCGGGCCGCCTCAAGCGCGGCCTCGTAGGCGCTGAGCCCCTGGTTCATGAGATCACGTGCAAATTCGACAATCATGATTGCGTTTTTCGAAGCCAGCCCGACAGTAACCAGCAAACCCACCTGAAAATAGACGTCATTACTGAGGCCGCGTCCCATGGCTGCCATGAGAGCACCCAGAACGCCCAGCGGAACGACCAGCATGACTGCCAGCGGAATGGACCAGCTTTCGTACAACGCAGCCAGGCACAGGAAAACCACAATGAGCGAAATGGCAAACAGCGCGGGGGCCTGGGAACCGGAAACACGCTCCTGGTAGGAAAGACCTGTCCAGGCAACCTGGAAACCGGGCGGCAATCGGCCTGCAATTTCTTCGATGGCTGCCATTGCATCGCCCGAACTTACGCCCGGCGCGGGCGCCCCCTGAATCTGTACAGCCGGAATGCCGTTGTAACGTTCAAGTCGGGGAGAACCATAGTTCCATTGCGCTGTTGCAAAGGCCGAAAATGGGACCATCTGACCTTGATTGTTACGTACGAACCATTTGGAGATATCCTCGGGCACCATACGGGTCTCGGCTTCTCCCTGCACATAGACACGCTTGACACGGCCACGATCAAGGAAGTCGTTCACGTACGAGCCTCCCCAACCGCCGGCCAGTGTACTGTTGATGTCAGCCATGGAGACCCCGAGCGCGCCTGCCTTGGCCTGATCGATGATCAGTCGGTACTGCGGCGTGTCCTCTTGGCCATTGGGTCGCACGGCCATCAGCCGGGGATCTTGTGCCGCCATACCCAACAGCATGTTGCGCGCCTGGATCAAGGCATCATGGCCTGTGCCTGCGATGTCTTGCAGGTAAAAATCGAAACCTGTCGCATTGCCAAGCTCGATGACAGCAGGCGGTGCGAACGCAAATGCCATGGCATCACGGATCTGGGAAAAAGCACCCATGGCACGACCCGCCACCGCTTGCACGCTGTTTTGCGGGCCTGGACGCTCTGACCAGTCTTTCAGACGGACGAAACCGATACCCGCATTCTGCCCTGCTCCGGCAAAACTGAAGCCGGCAACAGTGAATACCGAATCGACATTATCTTTTTCAGCCGTGAAAAAATGTTCGCGTACTGTGTCGAGTACGGCCACGGTGCGTTCCTGGGTTGCTCCAGCTGGCAAAACAACCTGGGTGAACAAGACGCCTTGATCCTCATCCGGGAGAAACGAGGTTGGCAGGCGCATGAACATCCAGCCGACCGCAATGACAAGCGCAAGATAAATGACCATGTAACGCGTACCGCGCTTGATGATATGACCGACACGCGACTGGTAACGCAGGGTATTGCGTTCAAACCAGCGATTGAATCCACCAAAAAAACGACCACCGGAATGGTGCCCCTTGCTGACAGGTTTCAGCATCGTGGCGCACAGTGCTGGGGTCAGCACAATGGCCACCAGCACGGATAGCCCCATGGCCGAGACAATCGTGATCGAGAACTGTCGGTAGATGACCCCGGTTGAACCACCGAAAAACGCCATCGGCACCAGAACGGCAGAAATTACCAGACCAATACCAATCAGTGCGCCGGTAATCTGATCCATGGATTTGCGTGCGGCCTCAAGGGGGGAAAGGCCCTCTTCCGACATCAGACGCTCGACGTTTTCAACGACCACGATGGCATCGTCCACCAGCAAGCCGATGGCCAGTACAACCCCGAAAAGTGTCAGTGTATTGATGGAGTATCCAAATGCCGCAAGAATGCCGAATGTACCCAGCAACACCACAGGAATGGCAATGGTGGGAATCAGCGTGGCCCGAAAGTTCTGCAGAAACAGATACATGACCAGGAACACCAGGATCACCGCCTCGATCAGCGTGGAGATGACCCCTTTGATGGAAACCTCGACGAAGGGGGTGGTGTCGTATGCAACCACGGCTTTCATGCCTTGCGGGAAATTGCGTTCCAGTTCGGCTATGCGTGTCTTGATGCGTTCTGCGGTGTCCAGTGCATTGGCACCTGTGGCCAGTTTGAAACCCATGCCGGCGGCAGGGTTGCCATTGAAACTGGCCAGAACGCTGTACGATTCACTGCCTTTTTCAATACGCGCCACATCGCGCAAACGCACAACAGCACCATCGGGCGTGGAGCGCAAAATGATGTTTTCAAACTGTTCAGGTGTTTCAAGCAGCGTTTGGGCGGTAATGGTGGCGTTCAGTTGCTGGCCGGGTACCGAAGGCAAAGCCCCCAGTTGACCGGCTGATACCTGTGCATTCTGGGCACGAATGGCCAGGATGATGTCATCGGGCACCATGCGGTAATTCTGAAGTTTTTCAGGATCGATCCAGATACGCATGGCGTACTGGCTGCCAAACACTTCGACTTCACCCACACCGGGTACGCGGCTCAAGGGGTCTTGCAAATTGGAAACAGCATAATCGCCCAGGTCAGTGCGCGACAAATTGCCGTCTTCCGAGGCCAGCGCAATCACCATCAGGAAACTGCTGGACGATTTCGTGACTTCAACCCCCTGCCGTTGTACTTCCTGGGGCAACATGGGCGTTGCAGCAGACAGCTTGTTCTGCACTTGCACCTGCGCGATGTCGGGGTCGGTGCCGGCATCGAACGTGATGGTGATGGTCATGGCGCCTGAAGAGTCACTGGTCGATGACATGTACGTCATGCCGTCAATGCCCTTCATTTGCTGCTCAATGACCTGGGTCACCGTGTCTTGCATGGTCTGGGCCGATGCGCCCGGATACATGGCACGAATCGTGACCTGGGGGGGCGCGATTTCAGGGTACTGTGCCACCGGCAAGGTAATGATCGATAAACCGCCGGCCAGCATGATGATCAGTGCAATCACCCAGGCAAAAATGGGCCGGTCAATGAAAAAGCGGGCCATTATTGTGCCTCCCAGGGTGTGGTGTTGGCTTTGGCACCCGGTCGAACCTTCTGCACGCCTTCAACGATCACCTGGTCACCGGCTTGAAGGCCGTCATCGATCAGCCACTGATCACCAACCGTGCGGTTGGCCTGCAGCACCCGCAATTCGACAACCCCGTCTTTATTCACGACCAGTGCGGTTGCCTGCCCCTGAGGATTGCGTGTGACGGCGCGCTGGGGGACCAGAACGGCATTTTCCCGCACACCTTCCTCAAGTACGGCACGCACATACATACCGGGCAAAAGTTCATAGCGTGGATTCGGGAAAATGGCACGCAATGTGACCATGCCCGTATTTGGATCAACGCGCGCATCGGAAAATTGCAGCTCACCCGTTTCCTGGTAGGCACTGCCGTCTTCCAGAACCAGACGTACATTGGCTTTGGAGCCTGCCGACGACTTCAGAAGGCCACTTTCAAGTGCCCTGCGCAAACGCAGCATATCGACACTGGACTGAGTGACATCGACATAGACGGGATTCAGTTGCTGGATTGTGGTGAGAGCGTTGGCCTGATTAGCCGACAGCAAAGCTCCCGGTGTGATGCTGGACTGACCGATACGACCGCTGATCGGTGCTTTGATGCGTGTGTATTCAAGGTTGATGCGGGCCATGTCAAGCGCCGCACGTGCTGAGGCCACTTCTGCCTGAGCCTGCTGCAGTTCAGCCTGGGCGGTATCGTTTGCCTGGGCGCTGACGGCCTTGATCTTGACCAGCTCTTTGTGGCGATCCGCTGTGACGCGTGCCACTTTCAGATTGGCTTCCGCTTTGGCCAGCGCAGCCTTTGCCGAATCAAGGTTCGCTTTGTACGTAGCATCGTCAATTTCATACAGAACCTGGCCTTCGGTGACATCGGAACCTTCTTCAAAAAGGCGTCGCTTCACAATACCGTTGACCTGAGGCCGTACTTCAGAGACCAGAAACGCAGCGGTACGACCTGGCAATTCGGTGTTCAAGGGCACACTGGCGGGCTCGATCGTGATGACTGATACCTGGGGAGCTGCGGGTGGTGCCCCTTGCGCAACCGGCTCGCTGCAGGCCGCCACGAAAATCGCCGCAGCGGTTACTGCGGCGATGCGGAACACCGAACGTTGTGTGGCTGACTTCATGAATGATGACCTCTGTCAATTAACTGTACTGTACGGTCAGTTTACGCTTGACAAAAGTTGGCTGTCAAGCAAAACTGTACAGATGAGTTCAGGAAAGGAGTGCATTGATGCGTAAAAAAACAGAGACCCGACGCAGTACGATACTGGGTCATGCCCTTGATATTTTTCGCAAAGAGGGTTTTGAGCGCGCATCGATGTCGCAGATTGCTGCACAAGTTGGCGGATCAAAAGCAACACTTTACAACTATTTTTCTTCCAAGGAAGAATTGTTGCTTGAGGCCATGCTGGAGTCCGGCAAGAAGCATTGTGACAGCATTCTGGCCCTCTTGAGCGATGACAATCATTTTCCCGACCAGTTATTACGTTTTGTGTGTTCTTTGCTGCGGATTCTCAATTCGGCAGAAACCGTGGAAATTTTACGGGTTGCCATTTCAGTAGGAGGCAATACCGACGTTGGGCGACAATTCTATGAACGGGGTACTCAAACGGTGTGGCCCGTTATCGCAGAACGTTTGAAACAGGAAATCGGTAAAGGTCACTTGCGCGCAGAAGACCCTGATGTCATGGCCATGCATCTACGCTGGTTGTGTGAAGCGGATCTGGTCAAGAACTTGCTGGGTGCCGCACCCGCCATGCTGGATGACGAGATTGAAGCCAAGGCACGCAGCATCACGGCCATGTTTCTGGGTTTTTATGGCGCAATGGCCGCCCGGCAGCCCCTGCCTTCCTGAGCACCGATGGTGCTGAATGAAAAAAGCCCCGGTCAAGGGGCTTTTTTCA
The DNA here is from genome assembly GCA_012727555.1 of Alcaligenaceae bacterium. Lineage (GTDB taxonomy): Bacteria > Pseudomonadota > Gammaproteobacteria > Burkholderiales > Burkholderiaceae_B > JAAYGT01. Next base: position 65,598 of record JAAYGT010000063.1, read on the forward strand.
TTCGCTTGGCCAGTACGGACTGATCAGTTGGCGCTGTGATGGCACGAAAAAGCCGGGAACACAGCGCGTAAACACAAGCCCGGATTACCGGCGTGCCAGACGTTGCCAGGTATCGACAACGGTGTCGGGGTTCAGCGACATGGACAAAATACCCTGATCACGCAGCCAGTTGGCCAGGTCGGGGTGGTCACTGGGGCCCTGGCCGCAAATACCAACGTACTTGCCAGCCTTGAGGCAGGCCTGAATGGCACGTGTGAGCATGAACTGGACGGCTGGATCACGCTCGTCGAAGTCGGCCGCAAGCAGTTCCATGCCGGAATCGCGGTCGAGGCCCAGGGTGAGCTGGGTCATGTCGTTGGAACCAATGGAAAAGCCATCGAAGTGCTGCAGGAACTCTTCGGCAAGAATGGCATTCGATGGCACTTCACACATCATGATGACACGCAGGCCGTTGCGACCGCGCTCAAGGCCGTTATTTGCAAGGAGCTCGATGACTTTTGCCGCCTGTGGCAGCGTACGTACGAAGGGCACCATGATCTCGACGTTGGTGAGGCCCATTTCGTCGCGAACCTTGCGCAGGGCTTCGCATTCCATGCGGAAGCATTCCTGGAAGTCTTCGGAAATGTAGCGGGCCGCGCCGCGGAAGCCGAGCATGGGATTTTCTTCCTCGGGTTCATAGCGTGAACCGCCCACCAGTTTGCGGTACTCGTTGGATTTGAAATCGGACAGACGGACGATGACGGGCTTGGGATAAAAGGCAGCCGCCAGTGTAGCCACACCTTCAGCCAGTTTTTCAACAAAGAATGCACGTGGGCTGGCATAGCCACGCGCAGCCGATTCAACAGCCTGTTTCAGTTCGCTGTCGATGTTGGGGTAATCGAGAACGGCTTTGGGGTGGACGGCAATGTTGTTGTTGATGATGAATTCAAGGCGGGCAAGACCAATACCGGCATTGGGGATCTGGGAGAAATCGAAGGCCAGTTGGGGATTGCCCACGTTCATCATGACTTTCAGGCCGATATCGGGCATTTCACCCCAGCGTACTTCCTCGATTTCGGTTTCGATGAGACCTTCGTAGATGCGACCCTCATCACCTTCGGCACACGAAACGGTGACTTCCTGACCATTCTTGAGGATGTCGGTGGCATTCGCGCAACCGACAACCGCAGGAATACCCAGTTCACGCGCAATGATGGCGGCGTGGCAGGTACGGCCGCCACGGTTGGTGACAATGGCGGACGCCAGTTTCATGACCGGTTCCCAGTTGGGGTCGGTCATGTCGGTGACAAGGATATCGCCGGCACGGACCTGATCCATTTCGGAGACATCGGCAACGATACGCACTTTGCCCGAACCGATTTTCTGGCCAATGGCACGACCGGTAACCAGGACTTCACCTGTTGCTTTCAGGCGGTAACGTTCCTGAACGTCGTTGTTCTGCTGTTGGGATTTAACGGTTTCGGGGCGTGCTTGCAGAATGTAGATTTTGCCGTCGATGCCGTCACGACCCCATTCGATGTCCATGGGACGCTGGTAGTGTTTTTCAATGATGACGGCGTAGCGTGCCAGTTCAATGACTTCGTCGTCGGTCAGGGAATAGCGGTTGCGCTCGGAGACCGGGACATCGACGGTGCGTACGGCATGGCCCGAGGTGCGCTCGATATCGAATTCCATTTTGATGAGCTTGGAACCGATACGGCGGCTGACGATGGGGTTGTGACCGGACGCCAGGGTGGGTTTGAACACGTAGAATTCGTCGGGATTGACGGCACCCTGAACGACAGTTTCACCCAGACCATAGGAGGACGTGATGAACACGACGTCGTCGAAACCGGATTCGGTATCGAGGGTGAACATGACCCCTGCACTGCCGCAATCGGAACGGACCATGCGTTGAATACCGGCAGAAAGTGCGACATCGGCGTGCGCATAGCCTTTGTGAACGCGGTAGGAAATGGCGCGGTCGTTATAAAGCGAGGCAAAGACGTGACGGATTTTTTCGAGGACTTCATCGATGCCGACAACGTTCAGGTAGGTTTCCTGCTGACCGGCAAACGAGGCATCGGGAAGGTCTTCGGCAGTGGCCGAAGAACGCACGGCAAATGAACCCTTGCCGTCAGCATCGAGTGCAGCAAACGCAGCGCGGATCTGATCTTCAAGCGCTTGCGGAAAAGGCGTGTCGATGATCCATTGACGGATTTCAGCACCGGCAACCGCCAGATCGCGGACATCGTCGGGATCGAGTGTGGTCAGGCGGTTGGCAATGCGCGTGTCGAGCTGCGTTGACTTGAGGAAGTCGCGAAACGCTTCGGCAGTGGTGGCAAAACCACCAGGTACACGTACACCGGCACCCGACAACTGGCTGATCATTTCACCCAGCGAGGCATTCTTGCCGCCGACCGTGTCGACATCGGTCATGCGAAGCTGCTCGAATGAGACTACATAGGACATAAGTCACCTTTGACAATATAGAGGAAAGCGAGTTTGCCGAATACACACGAAAACACCGGCGAACCGGATACGACACCGAAAACGGCAGGCATGGAGCTGAAAACCGGCATGGCGCGATTGCGGGACACGCATCGTGGCTGAACAACACATGCCCGGCTTTTGCGTACAGATTTTGTGTACTTGGCAAACCTGCCTTGCGGGCCAGGAAGCCGACTGTTAATCTTCAAGATTGTACCTTTTCTCCCGCTTGATGCGCTTAAAAAATTCCATGGCCTCTTCTACCAGCGAACGTATTGTTTTTGTGGTTTCCGACAGCACAGGCATTACGGCTGAAACATTCAGCAATTCCGTTCTGTCGCAATTCGATCAGGTGCAGTTCAAAATCATACGGGTACCCTTCATCGATACCCCTGAAAAGGCGGCCGCCGCCGCCGAGCGCATCAATCGTTCTGCCGCCGAACACAATGCACCACCGCTGGTTTTCAGTACATTGGTCAATGCAGAAAGCGTGCGGGCCATACAAACGGCCAACTGCGTTTTTCTTGATCTGTTCAGTGCATTTGTGCAGCACATTGAAAGTGCGCTTGGCATCCAGTCCAGCCATTCCATTGGCCGTTCGCACATGGATGCACAATCCGAACAATATAAAAAACGCATTGAAGCCATCAACTTCACCTTGGCGCACGATGATGGCCAGTACGTGAATGGTCTGGAGCAGGCCGATGTCATTCTTGTGGGGGTTTCGCGCTGCGGCAAAACGCCAACCAGCCTTTATCTGGCCATGCAATATGCCATCAAGGCTGCCAACTTTCCCCTGATCCCCGATGACTTCGACCGCGGCAACCTGCCGGCAACGCTGGCCCCGTACCGCAAGAAACTGTTTGGTTTGTCCATCCAGCCCGACCGTCTGTCTGAAATCCGCAATGAACGGCGCCCCAACAGCCAGTATGCATCGCTCAAGCAGTGTCGACACGAAGTCGCCGAAGCCGAACGTCTCATGCGCATGGAAAACATCCCCTGGCTTTCAACCACAACGCGCTCCATCGAAGAGATCGCTACCAAGGTGCTCGATGAAGTCGGTCTTGATCGCCGCTCATTCTGATCTGCATGAAATTTTGTGCGGTGGCTTGCTGAACAGGCTGCCGAACGCCCTTTATTGAAGCGGCTTTTGCCTCATGAACTGGCGCCTGTGCTCGAACAGGCAGATGCCTGCCGCCACGCCCACATTCAATGATTCAACCTGGGGAACCTGTGGAATAAAAACGCGCTGTTGCGCTTTTTTCTGCAAGATCGGGTCAACACCCTGCCCTTCATGGCCCACCACCCACACGGCCTGTTCCGGCAATTGGGTGTCATAAAGTGAAACGGCATTATCCAGGCTGGTTGCCAGTAATGGAATCTCGAGATACTCGCATTCTGCGACCAGATCAATGTGCTCATGCACCGCCAGCACAAAATGGGCGCCCTGGGCACTGCGCAAGACTTTCGGCGACCAGGCCGCCGCCGACCCGACCGCCAGATACACATGATGGATTCCTGCCGCTGCCGCCGTTCTGAGCAGCGTGCCAACATTGCCGGGATCCTGGATACGATCCAGCCACAGGCTGGTTTCAATGATACGTTGCGGACGAACAGGTTGCGGCGCCACAGCCAGAAAAATGACTCCTTGGCCGTTTTCCACATTAGAAATGGATTTGAACAGCGCATCAGGAAAGCAGACGATACGCTCTGCTTCGATGCGGCCGGCAAGTTGTATGATCGGCGGCTGCCCTGCCCTGGACTCACTCACGATCATCAGTTCAGGTTGTGACTGGTGGTCAAGCCAGGCCCGACACAGATGCTCGCCTTCCAGCACCATACGGTAGGCCCTGCCTTGGGGGGTCTGTACTTTTTCGGCGCGTCCTTGTGACAGACGCACCAGGCGTTTGAATAATGGGTTGTCACGTGAACTGATGAATTTCATCAGATTTCGCGGGAAACCTCGGCCTTCAGGCCGGGTAGGGATAGCCAGGCACGTGAAACGTGCCCTACTCCCGCATCTCCTTTTGAAATTGCTATCCTTGAGTAGCCGTAGCCATCGCTACGTTGAATGATTCGACAGTGTTTGTGCGATACGCCTTGCACCACAGTGCTGCCAGCCTGAATATTGAAACTGCCCGATGCGCGCACAGCCACGCGGCCGACATAACGGCCTGCCTTCTTGCTCGAGGCCGGTACGGTTGCTTCGACAGTTTCGGTATCACGCACCAATGCCAGGCCGGTGGCTTTACTGCCGGGATCGATCGTGATGCGCAGCGGTTGGAAGCCGCAGGATTTAGCGTGGCGATCTATGAGCCGGATCACAAAGGGCACCAGCCGATGCACACGTGCACGTCCGGCGGCCAATAACTTGCGGGCGCGCTTTTCACTGCACGGCATCAGTGGCTTGCCACTGCGATCCAACACAAACACCGACATGCGATCTCCTTGAATAAGTTGCCGTCTTTCCGGCTGCCAGCGATTACTCGCCTTGTGACGCAAACCTTGCGGTTTGTCTCCCCTCGACCATGTTGTCAGCCAGTTGAAAGCGCAATGCCTTCGATCACCGCCCGTTTCGTGCCAACCCGGGGCTTGTCTGCTGCGGTGATTTCCAGAGCCTGGAACTGAGGAAGCATTCCAGGGTGGGTCTTCTGACTTGCTGACAACGTAGCGCCTTGCGGCACTGGGTCTGGTCAATCTCAGACTTGAAAAGCGCTAACTCCACAAGCCTCGGCCTTTAGGCCGGGGTGATTGACACCTGCTTGCTTGGTGGATCCGATTGCATGTCGTGGGTGATCAGGCGTCGTACGAGTGCAAAACTGCGACGATGTTCAGGACATGGCCCAAGCGCCGACAACCTTTCTATATGCAGGGCTGTTCCATAGCCTTTGTGCTGATCAAAGCCGTAGCCAGGATAGCGGGCGTGAAGCGCCAGACAGGCGGCATCGCGCGCTGTCTTGGCAAGGATCGAGGCAGCAGAGATGGCCGGCTCAAGTGCATCGCCACCCACGATGGCTGTGGCCGGGCATGTCAGCCCGCGTGGCACACGGTTGCCGTCGATCAGCGCATGATCAGGCGCCACGGATAAACCGGCCAGCGCACGTTGCATGGCCAGAAAGGTGGCCTGAAGAATGTTAAGGCAGTCGATTTCTGCCACACTGGCCTGGGCAACTGACCACGCCAGTGCATCACGCTGAATGAGCAGCGCCAATGCTTCACGACGACGTGCGGTCAGCTTCTTGGAATCGTTCAGCCCGCTGACAGGGCGCGCAGGATCGAGAATGACGGCTGCAGCAAACACCGGACCGGCCAATGGACCGCGCCCGGCTTCATCAACCCCCGCGAACCGGCAGGCACCATCAACCGGCTCAGGAAACAGTGTGCTTTGCATGTCGAATCTGGTCAAGAATGACCTGGGCTGCGAGTGTCGGGGTATCACGGGAAAGATCGCGATGGATTGTCTGGAAACAACGCTCGACCCGGCCGCGGTGTTCCTGATCTGTCAGTGCATGCCAGGTACCTTCAGCCAGAGCCTGTGGTGTTGCGTCATCCTGAAGCAGTTCCGGCACGATGAAATCACGAGCCAGCACATTGGGTAAGCCAACCCAGGGTACGTAGGGGCGCGTTTGCCCTGACTTCCAGGCCATGATTTTTTTCATCAGCGGTGAAAGCACATAAGAAATGACCATGGGCCGTTTGAACAAAGCGGCTTCAAGGGTTGCCGTACCACTTGCAACCAGCAAGGCATCACAGGCCTCCATGGCACGCCAGGCAGCCGGCCATTGCTTGCGGGTTTCATCGGCAGTCGGGATTCTGGAATCGTGCTGACCAATGATCGAGCAATTGTTAATCGGGTACCGGAGCAGCAAAGCCTCGAATTCGCGTCGACGCTCATCGTTGACCATGGGTACGACCACTTGCAGATCAGGGTCTTGATCCTGCAGCAAACGCACTGCCTGTAAAAAACGTGGTGCCAGCAGGCGAATTTCAGAGGCACGGCTGCCTGGCAGCAAGGCCAGCACCCGAGCCTGCGGATTCAGGCCGAGCAAGGCACGGGAAATGTGCTTTTGAGGTTTTTCCGGGATCAGTTCGGCCAAAGGGTGTCCCACGTAGGTAACCGGGATGCCTTCTTTCTCGTAGATTTCAACCTCGAAGGGAAAAAGCACCAGCATATGTGACACTGCTTCACGGATACGGTGGATGCGTTCATAGCGCCAGGCCCAGATTGAGGGGCCCACAAAATGGACGGTGGGTACACCGGTAGCGCGCAACTGATGTTCAAGTCGCAAATTGAAATCGGGTGCGTCGATACCCACAAAGACCGCAGGCGGGTTGGCGAGCCAACGACGCCGCACCGATGTGTAGGTATGAATCAGCCGGGGCAAGGATTTGAGTGCATCAACATAACCGAATACGGTCAGGGCGTGCATGGGAAACCAGGCATCGAAGCCTTGTTGATGCATGGCCGGGCCGCCTATACCCTGACATTGCACACCAGGCAATGAACTTTGCACGCCCTTGATGATCCGAGCGGCGAGCAGATCGCCGGAAGGCTCACCGGCCACCATGCCGATCTGCAGTGTCATGAGCGGACAATGCCGCGCGAGGAAGCCAGCAGAAAATCGATCAGGACCTGCAAGGGTTCAGTGACCTGCGGTTGCGCCTGCTGCAGCTCGCGCATTTTGCCCAGGGCTTCATCAATGCCCAGATTGCGGCGATACAGCAGCTTGTAGCTTTCCTTGAGTGCCGAAATGGCTTCGGGACTGAAGCCACGGCGACCCAGACCTTCGGAATTGATGCCAACCGGGCGGAAAGGATCGCCTGCACCAATAAGGTAAGGCGGGATGTCCTGGCGGATGGAGCTTGTACCGCCCACCATGGCATGCGCGCCAATACGCACAAACTGATGAACAGCAGAAAGCCCGCCCAGGACGGCCCAGTCACCGATGTGAATATGCCCGGCCAGTTGAACGGCATTGGCGATGACGGTGTGGCTGCCGATCTGGCAATCGTGTGCGATGTGCACATAGGCCATGATCCAGTTGTCATGCCCGATTCGCGTTACGCCGACATCTTGTACGGTGCCTGTGTTGACCGTGACATATTCACGAAAAGTGTTGCCATTGCCGATTTCAAGCCGTGTGGGTTCATTACGATATTTTTTATCTTGGGGAACACCGCCGATCGAACAAAAACGGTAGAAGGTATTGTTGGCACCGATGGTGGTATGACCATCGATCACGCAATGGGAACCAACCACCGTATTTTCACCAATGACCACGTGTTCGCCAATGATGCTGTAGGCATCAACCTGCACGGAGTCGGCAAGCCGGGCGCCAGGCGCAACAAGGGCGGTCGGGTGAATGAGTGCTGGCATGATCAGTCTTCCAGAACACGGATTGCACACATGATTTTGGCTTCGGCTACAACCTGCCCGTCAACGGTGGCCTGCGCCGTATATTTGCAGATCGAGCGACTGATGCGGTCGGCGGTCACCTCGAGGCGGAGCTGGTCTCCGGGAACAACCGGTTTACGGAAACGCGCACCATCGACACCCACCAGGTAATACGCTATTTTCTGGTCGGCCGGATTGACCGAGGTATCGTCTTCAAACGAAAAAAGAGCAGCAGCCTGTGCCAGCGCCTCAATGATCAGCACCCCTGGCATGACCGGATGATGCGGAAAGTGCCCAGTGAAAAATGGCTCGTTCATGGAGACATTCTTGATGGCAACAATGCTTTTGCCGGGCACCATTTCAATCACGCGGTCGACCAGCAACATGGGGTAACGATGGGGAAGGCGCTCCATGATCTGGTTGATGTCGAGTTGCATTTTATGAATTCCTGGCTTGAATACGTTGAGTTTCCCTGACAATTTCCTTGAAAACCGGGCAGGGAAAAAAATGAGATTGAAAAGATGTTTCAGGCGGGATTGGCGGGGGATTCTCGTTCGAGAGAACGCAACCGGCGACGCAACTGGGCCAACTGGGGCAAGACGGCCGCATTACGTTGCCATTGCTGGTGATCTGTATACGGAAAAACCCCTGTGTAACGGCCGGGCTTGCCAATACTGGAGGTGACAGCGGTACCGCCTGATACGTGAACGTCATCGGCAAGTTCAAGATGACCCGACAACATGGCTGCACCACCGATGGTGCATCGTTGGCCAATACGGGTTGAACCGGCAACACCCACGCATGCCGCCATGGCAGTGTGATCACCAATATGACAGTTGTGGCCGATCATGATCTGGTTGTCGAGTTTGACACCATGCCCGATGACGGTGTCCTCAAGTGCACCACGATCAATGGTTGTATTGGCACCAATTTCGACATCGTTTCCGAGCACAACACCGGCAAGTTGAGCGATCTTGGCCCATGCACCATGCTGCATGGGATTTGGAGCAAAACCGAAACCATCGGCACCAAGCACACAACCTGAATGCAAAATGCAACGATCACCGATACGAACACTGTGGTAAAGCGTGACGCCGGCATGCAACAGTGTATGGGCACCTATTGCCGAGTTGGCACCGATCACACAGTGCGGCCCCAGACGGGTACCGGAACCGATATGGACGTTTTCTTCGATGACACACAAAGGACCGATACTGACACCACTGCCTATGACAGCAGATTCATGGATGACTGCAGTAGGGTGTATGCCGGCAGGCAGATGATCAATGCGATGCTGGTCGAACCATTGTGCAAGCAACGCGTACATCAGGTAGGGTTGACTGCATAAAACAGCGTGCCAGCACGGCGTAAACCCGCTTTCAAGCAATTGCTGATAAACCTTGGGAGCAACGATGACTGCGGCCGCAGAGGTTGTTTGAAGTTGTGCAGCAAGCTTGGGGTTCGACAAGAAACTGATTTCGGACGAACCCGCAGCCGACAAGGCGCCCAGGCCCCGTATTGAAGGCAATACGACACCCTCGGGCGAAACAATTTGCGTGTCGAGCCCAACAATGTTGGCCGTGGACAGCAGTTTGTCAAGAATGGGCGCCCGATCAGGCGCAAGCAACACCGGCATGGGAAATCAGCCGCCCAGAGCCTTCATGACCTGATCGGTGATGTCGATGCGTGGGCTGACCGTGACGGCATCCTGGAGGATGAGATCATAGCCCTGGCTCTCGGCAATTTTCTTGATGGCGGCATCGGCTTTTTCAACGATGCTGGAAAATTCTTCGTTGCGACGACGGTTGAAATCTTCCTGGAATTCACGACGTTTGCGCTGAAGATCGGAATCGAGGTCAGCCAGCTGACGTTGGCGCTTCACGCGTTCGGTTTCAGACAAGACGGGAGCGTCTTTGTCGAATTTCTGGGCTTCGGTACGCAGACGGTTAGCCAGATTCTGGAGTTCCTGATCGCGTTTTTTGAATTCGGCTTCAATTTTGCTTTGTGCCGCTTTGGCAGGGCCGGAATCACGCAGGATGCGCTCGGTGCTCACGAAGCCGATTTTGGTAGCTTGTGCCTGAACAGGTGCCGCCACCAGTGTACTGGCTGCCAGCACAGAGGCCATGGCCAGGGCACGATGCCCTCGACCGACGCCACGAGCCAGAGCGGTGAGTTTGTGTGCGATTTGAGACTTCATGAAAAATCTACCTTGCGAATGAGCAGAGATAAAAAACACTATTGTGCCATTAAACAGGCGTTATCAGAACCCTGTTCCGATCTGGAACTGGAAGGCTTGTTTGTCGTCACCCTGTTTGGCATTGAGGGCGCGCCCGAAAGAAAGTTGCAACGGACCCAGCGGCGATTGCCAGGAGAGCCCGATACCTGCCGAGTATTTCCAGCCGCAGGGGTCAGCGGCATAGGCACCAATACCGCGTGCACAACTGCCATCGGCGTTTGAGACCTGACCGGCATCCGTGAACAGGAACCAACGCAAGGTGCGGTCGCGGGAGGCGCCTGGGAACGGCAGATACAACTGAATACTGCCGGCAAACAACCTTGAGCCACCGAGATAATCGTTCGTGAGCGCATCGCGCGGACCGAGCGAAGCCCCCTCGTAGCCACGCACGGAGCCTATACCGCCACCATAGACGTTTTTGATGACGGGAAAGGTTTTATCGCCATAGGCCTTGCCCCAGTTGGCCAGGCCATTGAAGGCCAGTGTATAGGATCGGCCCAGCGGTACATAGGTTTGATGCTGCGCATTGAGCATGTAGTACTGCAGATCGACCGTTGACAGATCACCCGACAAACGTGTGTAGCTGCCACGGGTGGGCGCCACTGCGCTGTCACGGGTATCTTTCGACCAGCCCATATTGAAGATGATGGAGTTGGTCGCTTCACCGTATTCGCGGACAAAATTCTGGTAGGCAAGCGGTGTGTAAAGCGGACTGAGTTTGCTCAGACGGTTGTGCTCGTAATTGAGGCCGGCAAAGATGCGGTCGTTTTCAGAGATGGGGACACCAAAATTCAAGCCGGCACCCCACGCAGTGACTTCGTAGTCACCGAATGCATCGACGGTATCGTAAGGCGTGGTTCGACGATAGTAAAGCGATGTGGTTTTGCTGATACCGTCTTTGGTCCAGTAAGGATCCGTGTGCGAAATGACGGCAGCCCGGTTGGTTTTACTGGTATTGAGTTGCAACGAAAGCGAATTGCCACTGCCAAAGATGTTGTCCTGGCTGATGCCGGCCGAAAGAATGACTTTGTCGGTTGAACCATAACCCACGCCCAAATTGATGAGCCCGGTTGGTTTTTCTTTGACTTCCACATTGACATCGATCTGGTCGGCCGAACCCGGAACCGGTGTGGTGTTTACATTGACATCGTTGAAATAGCCAAGACGGTCAATGCGGTTGCGTGACTCAGCGATGCTGTCTGCATCGTACCAGGCAGCCTCTTGTTGGCGCATTTCACGGCGGATGACTTCATCGCGGGTACGTGTGTTGCCGCCAATTTCAATACGACGCACATAAACACGACGGCCAGGGTCGACATAAAACGTGAGATCGGTTTCATGCGAGGCACGATCAAGAACCGGATTGGGATTCACGTTGGCGAAGGCGTAACCGAGCGTACCCAGGTAATCTGTGATGGCCTTGGCTGTTTCGTTGGTGGTGGCTGCGGAAAAAGGCTGCCCGTCTTTGACAGTGACAAGCGTCTGGATATTGTCGTTGAGACCCAGGAGATCGCCGGCCAGACGCACTTGCCGCACCGTGTAAGGCTTGCCTTCGTTGATGGTGATGGTGATGGTGATGTCGCGGCGATCTGGCGAAATGGCAACCTGCGGAGGTTCGGCCGAGTATTCAAGGTAACCCCGGTCAAGGTACCAGGAACGGATGCGCTCCATGTCGCCTTCGAGTTTTTCGCGCGAGTACTTGTCTGTGCCGGTGTACCAGGTCATGATGCCGGACGTGGTCAGTTCCATTTCGTCGAGCAGTGTACCTTCGGAAAAAGCCTGGTTCCCGATAAAACGGATCTCTTTGATGCGAGCAAGATCGCCTTCGAAAATATCGAAACTGACGCCGACACGGTTGCGCGGCAACGGTGTGACAATAGGGTTGATTTCGACGCCGTACTTGCCCTTCGACAAATATTGCTGCTTCAGTTCAAATTCGGCACGTTCGAGCATGGCGCGATCAAACACCCGCCCTTCACCGAAACCGACCTGCGCCAGGGATTGCAGAATGGCTTTGGCATCGAATTCATGCATGCCGTTGAAACTGACCGACGCAATGGTTGGCCGTTCTTTTACATTCACCACGAGCACACCATTACGGGTATCGATTTGAACGTCGCTGAAAAAACCGGTGGCATAGAGCCTTTGAATGGCTTCACTGGCTTGTTCTTCGGTGAAACGTTCACCGACCTTGACGGGAAGGTAAGTGAAAACGGCACCGGGATCAATACGCTGGATACCGTTGACCTGGATGTCTTTCACGACAAAGGGGGTGAACGCACTGGCAAGACCTGGGGCAAGCAAAGCGGCCAGCACGACAGGTGCAACACGCTTGGCAAAGGGAAGTTTCCGGGTGAAAGACATCCTGGGAGATCCTTGGGGCGATTTGAATGGTGAAGGATTGTAAGCCACAACGCCACTAACTGAAAAGGCGGGTGAAGTCGTTGAAAAACGCAAGACCCATGAGTGCGGCGAGCAGACCGATTCCGATGCGCTGGCCCTGCGCCATGATTCGTTCTGAAACCGGTTTGCCACGCACGGCTTCGATGGCGTAGTACATGAGATGACCGCCATCGAGCATGGGAATGGGCAGCAGGTTCAAAACACCGATGCTCACGCTGATCAAGGCCATGAAAGCGATGTACGAGGCAAGACCGATCCGTGCTGTTTGCCCGGCGTAATCGGCGATGGTGACCGGGCCACTGACGTTACGCAGGGAAATATCGCCCGTCACCATGCGGCCCATCATTTTCAGGGAAAGCCATACGGTATCAAAGGTACGTTCAGTTGCCAGAATAAAGCTGTCAATGGGCCCGTGACGCACGGTGGTCATGGGCAGATTTGCACCGAGCATGACACCGATACGGCCTATCACGATGCCGTCAGGGCCTTTTTCCGCAGTTGGCACAACCGGGAAAGTGAGGTTTTTACCGCCACGATCAACGGTGATGGCAACCGGTTGGCCAGGATGCTTCTGGATTTCACCGACCATGCTGGATGCAGTCGGGGTATCGAGGGCACCCACGCGCATAACCGTATCACCCACCTGCAACCCGGCCTGCTCACCCGGGGAGCGCGGATTCACGCCAGTGATGGTGGGTAGGGGCATTGCGAGCACAATACCCGCCTGGGCCAAGGGGTCGGCAGCATCGGGTTCGATGGGGACGGGGCGAAGATTCAGGCTGCGCTCACGGAGAACGCCTGAAGGTGTTTCCAGTTCGAGCGTAACCGTACCACCCGATGTCAGGTGATCGAGCAACTGCCAGCGAACGCCATTCCATGACTGCACTGGCGTATTGTTCACTTGAGTGATGCGGTCACCTGCCTGGACACCCGCCTGAAATGCGGGCGTGTCGGGTTTGGGTGCAGCAACAATAGCAAGGGGTTCCTGCTGACCGGCAAGATTCAAAAACGCATAAAGCAGCACGGCAAGCAAAAGATTGGCAACCGGACCTGCCGCCACGATGGCGCTACGTTGCGCAAGGGTTTTCGAACTGAAAGCCTGTGCGATCTGGACTGCGTTGGCGCCGGGTTCAGGTTCATCGAGCATTTTGACATAGCCGCCCAGCGGAATAGCCGACAGAGCCCACTCGGTTCCGTTTTTGTCAGTGCGCCGTAAAAGAATTTTTCCGAACCCGACCGAAAAACGCAGCACCCGCACACCGCAGCGCCGGGCAACCCAATAGTGGCCCAACTCGTGAAAGGTCACGAGAACGCCCAGTGCGATAACGAAAGCCAGAAGGGTGAAGAGCATGAATTCTGTTTATCGGAGTGAAGATACGCAGGACGCCACGCCCGAGGCAGTACCGTTCGGATCAGGCGACCGAACGGCACCAAGAGGCTGAGAGATCACGGATACGGGCATCGAGGTCGAGTATGGCATCGAGAGAATCGGGCAAGCCGTGCTGGGGCACACAAGCGTGACCCAGAGCACGGGAAATGATTCCAGGAATGTCAGTATAGCCAATCTGACGCTGCAAAAATTGCTCTACGGCGACTTCATTGGCTGCATTCAAGGCAATACAGGCAGCCTGCCCTGCTTCAAGCGCCTGATAGGCCAGCGCCAGGCAAGGAAAGCGTTCAAGATCGGGCGGGTGAAAGTCGAGACGGCCCAGAGTTGCCAGCTCAAGCAGGCCGACGCCGCTTTCGATACGATCGGGAAAGCCCAGACCGTAGGCAATGGGTGTTCGCATATCGGGTTGACCCAATTGTGCCAGCACAGAACCATCGGTGTATTCGACCATGGAATGAACAACGCTTTGGGGGTGCACAACGACATGGATGCGGTCAGGTGGCATTGCGAACAACCAATGCGCCTCAATGACTTCCAGACCCTTGTTGAGCATGGTGGCCGAATCAACCGAAATTTTGCGCCCCATGCTCCAGTTCGGATGTGCACACGCCTGTTCAGGCGTGACGTGCGCCAGTTGCTCGATGGGCGTGGCGCGAAACGGCCCCCCGGACGCTGTAAGAAGAAGGCGCTTCACCCCCGGTGCAGGGAAATCAGGTGCTGTCGCACGATCGGACCCGGGCAAACACTGGAAGATGGCATTGTGCTCACTGTCGATTGGCAAGAGTTCGGCCCCATTGTCACGAACCATCTGCATGAACAGGGAGCCGGCCGCTACAAGGGCTTCCTTGTTGGCGAGCAAAATGCGTTTACCTGCTTTGGCGGCAGCCAGGGCAGAAGGCAAACCGGCAGCGCCCACGATCGCGGCCATCACGGTGGTCACTGCGCTCTCTGATGCTGTGTCACACAGTGCCTGGGAACCAACCCGTATTTCGGGGCAAGGAACACTGGATGGCCATGCCTGGCGAAAAGCCTGCCGGGCGGTGTCGGTGGGCACGACGACAACGGCTGGTGCATGCCGGATTGCCTGGGTGACCAGCGTATCGATGCGACTGTAGGCCGACAGGGCATGCACTTTGAAACGTTCCGGGTTCTGCTCAACGACATTCAGCGTACTTTGACCGATCGATCCGGTGGACCCGAGAATGCAAAGGGACTGGGTTTTCACGATGAGGCTCCGGAAAGCATGAGTGCAATAGGTGCAACAGGCAGCAAGGCATCGATGCGATCAAATACACCACCATGACCGGGCAACAGATGACTGGAGTCTTTAACGCCGGCACGCCGCTTGAGCAGCGATTCGAAAAGATCCCCGATGATGGACAGGGCAGCCAGCAAAGCGACCAGCGGTATGAGTATTCCCAGAGGAAAATGTGCCTTGAGATGGGCGCCGAAACTACCAGGCCATTGTGCGCTGACCAAGACCCAGACGACGGCCGCAAAGACACCGCCCAAAGCACCTTCCCAGGTCTTTCCCGGGCTGACGCGAGGCGCAAGCTTGTGCCGACCAAACGCCTTCCCACAAAAATAAGCGGCAATATCAGCGGCCCAGATCAGTGCCATGAGCGACACGACGAACCAGGCACCGTGTTCCAGATACAGGCGGGTGATGGAAAACCATACGGCAATGACAGCCAACAGTGCAAACGCGCTCAGCAGCCACGATGAGGAAGAGGCTGTGGCATTTCCTCGAATGACAGAGACACTGGCCCCGAGAATCCAGATCAGCGAAACCAGGGGAATCAATGCATCTGTAAAGAACCCGAATAGTTCGAGAGAGAACGTGCTCGCAGCAAGTGAGAGCCACTGCGCCGTCAGGGCGGCCATCGACAGCCCGGTCAGGATGGCAACCAGAATGGGGCCGCGTACAGCAAACTGTGTCGGCCAAACCAGCCTGAGCCATTCCCAGAGACCACAGGCCGATGCGATGACCACGATGAACATCAGGGGCCATGGACTGCTTGTGGACACAGCTGCCAGAAGTACCGCTAGCAGCACAATGGCAGTAATGACACGTTGTTTGAGCATGAACAGGCCTTGAATGGGGGTCAGTTGGATGCCGGGGTCAGCTGATCACTTGTGCGGCCAAAACGCCGCTCGCGACCACGGTACCACTCGAAGGCGGCTTCAAGCTGAGAATCACCAAAATCAGGCCAGTAGTCGGGCGTGAAATAAAGCTCGGTGTAGGCCAGTTGCCAGACCAGGAAGTTGGAAATGCGCTGCTCGCCCCCGGTTCTGATAAAAAGGTCGGGCTCAGGGGCAAACGCCATTGAAAGATGAGGGGCAAGAACGGTTTCGTCGAGTTTTTCCGGATCCCGGAGCAGTTCGGGTTGGGTGCGAAGCACGCTTCGCATGGCGTTCAGGATATCCCAACGCCCGCCATAATTGGCGGCAATCGTAAGATTGAGGCGTGTGTTATGTGCGGTTTTTTCTTGAGCGGAGTGAATGAGCCCTTGGAGTCGTGGCTCGAATGCAGCCAGGTCACCGACAACGCGCAGTCGCACGCCCTGCTCTACAAGTTGATCCACTTCCTTTTCCAGCGTCTGCATGAACAATTTCATGAGCAGGGAAACTTCGTCTTTGGGACGACGCCAGTTTTCAGAGCTGAAGGCAAAAAGCGTCAGGAATTCGACACCGCGACGACCACAGGACTCGACAACCTTGCGAACGGCCTGAACGCCTCGCACATGACCGGCCGTGCGCGGCAGAAAACGCCGCGTTGCCCAGCGGCCGTTGCCATCCATGATGATGGCAACGTGACGCGGTGTTTCTGAACACGAGGGTATGGTTTGAGTTGAACTTCCGGACATGCAATGAAACCCGAGCCAGAAACAGCGGCTCAAACGGTCATGATTTCGGCTTCTTTCTGAGAAACCAGTTTGTCGATTTCAGCCACATGCTTGTCGGTCAGTTTCTGGACTTCATCTTGCATGCGACGCTCATCGTCTTCGGAAATTTCTTTGTCTTTCACAAGTTTCTTGAGTGTGTCGTTGGCATCACGACGAAGGTTTCGAACTGCAATCTTGGCATCCTCGCCTTCAGTACGTGCCACTTTGGTGAGATCGCGACGGCGCTCTTCGGTAAGTGGCGGCATAGGCACACGGATACTCTCGCCCATGGAAATGGGGTTCAGACCCAGGTCGGATTCGCGAATGGCTTTTTCGACAGGGCCGGCCATGCTTTTTTCCCAGACCTGTACATTGATGGTGCGTGCATCGACAACGTTGACATTGGCAACCTGGCTGATGGGCACGGGTGAACCGTAGTATTCAACATGGACGTGGTCGAGCAGGCCCGCGTGTGCACGACCCGTGCGAATTTTCGAAAGATTGGCTTTCAGGTTTTCAACCGATTTGCTCATGCGCGATTCGGCTGATTTGCGGACTTCTGCGAGACTCATGACGATTCCTTTGATCAAACGTGAACCAGTGTGCCCTCGTCTTCACCGGAAATGGCGCGACGCAACGCACCTGGTTTATTGATGGAGAATACTTTGATGGGCAACTTCTGATCGCGGCACAAAGCGAACGCTGTTGCATCCATCACTTCAAGGCGGCGGACAATTGCTTCGTCGAAGCTGATGCGGGCATACCGTGTGGCGTTGGGGTCTTTATTGGGATCAGCGCTGTAAATCCCGTCGACTTTGGTCGCCTTCAAAACGATTTCAGCACCGATTTCCGCACCTCGCAGGGCTGCAGCGGTATCCGTGGTGAAAAACGGATTGCCTGTACCGGCCGCAAAGACAACCACTTTACCTTCTTCAAGGTAACGCAATGCCTTGGGGCGGATATAGGGTTCAACGACCTGATCGATGTTCAGTGCAGACTGGACACGGGTATCGATCCCCCGGTGCTTGAGCGCATCTTGGAGTGCAAGTGCATTCATGACTGTTGCCATCATGCCCATGTAATCGGCTGTGGCGCGATCCATGCCTTGGGCACCGGGCGCAACGCCCCGGAAAATATTACCACCACCGATCACGATGGCCAGCTCCACACCCAAGGTGGCAACTTCTGCGATTTCTTCGGTCATGCGCACGATGACATTGCGATTGATACCGAAGGCATCTTCACCCATGAGCGCCTCGCCCGAGAGCTTCAGGAGAACACGCTTGTACGATCTGGTGGTCATAGGTTGTATTCCAGGTATAAAACAAACCAACGGAAGTTTAAGCTAAAAGTCGGGCCAGCACAGAGTGCCGGCCCGACCTGCACGGCATTGCGGAAATCAGGGGTTGCCGGCAGCGGCAGCAGCAACTTCAGCAGCGAAGTCTTCGGTTTTCTTCTCGATGCCTTCACCAACTACATACAAAGCGAAACGGGAGATCTTCGAACCTTTTTCCTTGAGCATTTGCTCGACGGACTGTTTGTCGTTCTTGACGAAAGGCTGTGAAAGCAGAGTAACTTCCTTGAGGAATTTCTGCACGGAACCTTCGACCATTTTGGCAACGATTTCAGCAGGTTTGCCGGATTCGGCAGCCTTTTGCTCGGCGACTGAACGCTCGGCAGCGATGTCGTCTGCCGACACGCCGCTGGCATCAAGTGCTTTGGGCTTGGTAGCCGCAATGTGCATGGCAAGGTCTTTGCCGGTTTCTTCAGCGCCCGCAAAATCAACCAGCACGCCGATCTTGCCACTGTGCACGTAGCTGGCCAGGGAATCGGTTGTTTCAAAGCGCTGGAAACGACGGATCGACAAGTTTTCACCGATCTTGCCAACCAGGCCTGCGCGTGTGCTCTCGACAGTACCTTCCGCCATGGGCAGTTCGGCAAGGGTGGCGAGATCAGCAGGATTCTTGCTTGCAACGAGTTCGGCCAATTGATTGACAAACCCGATGAAGTCGTCGTTTTTGGCGACAAAGTCGGTTTCGCAATTCACTTCAATAACAGCACCCGTTTTGGCGTCAGGAGCAATATAGAGACCAATCAGGCCTTCTGCCGTGATGCGGGCAGCTGCCTTGCTGGCTTTGTTGCCCAGCTTGACACGCAGGATTTCTTCGGCACGCGCCATATCGCCATCGGCTTCAGTGAGTGCTTTTTTGCATTCCATCATGGGCGCATCAGTTTTCTCGCGCAGTTCTTTAACCATGGATGCGGTGATTTGGGCCACAATATTCTCCAGTTCAGTAAGACACGCCCCTAAGAGACCGGGGGGATACGACAAGGCAGGACAAGGCGAGCGCACCCCGCCGGAGGCGGGATGGTCGCAATGAGCCGACCAGAAAGGCCGGCCCGGGATGTATTACTCGCGCTCTTCTTCGGCGTTGACTTCGACGAATTCTTCTTCGCCTTCGGCAATTTCTTCAACAAGACCGTTCAGACGCTGTTCACGGCCTTCGAGGATGGCATCGGCCATGCCGCGTGCGTACAACGCAATAGCTTTGGCAGAGTCATCGTTACCAGGAATGATGTAATCAACGCCATCGGGGGAATGGTTGGTATCGACAACGGCCACGACCGGAATACCCAGTGTATTGGCTTCAGCAATGGCGATTTTATGGTAGCCGACGTCAATCACGAACAAGGCATCAGGCAATGTGTTCATGTCTTTGATGCCACCAATGGACTTGTTCAATTTTTCAAGTTCACGTTGGAACATGAGCGCTTCTTTTTTGCTCATGTGCTCGGTCGCGCCTTCAGCCTGCTGGACTTCCATGTCTTTCAGGCGCTTGACGGATGTCTTGACCGTTTTGAAGTTGGTCATCATGCCGCCCAGCCAGCGGCTGTCGACGTAGGGCATGCCGCAACGGGCAGCTTCGGCCGCCACCAGTTCACGCGCAGCGCGCTTGGTGCCAACAAACAGCACGTTGCCACCACGAGCAGCCAATTGACGCAGGAACTTGGCTGCCTCGGTGTACTTGACGACTGTTTGCTCAAGGTTGACGATGTGAATCTTGTTACGGGCGCCGAAAATGAACGGGGCCATTTTCGGGTTCCAGTAGCGGGTCTGGTGACCAAAGTGCACACCAGCTTCAAGCATTTCACGCATAAGCGACATAATAAATCTCCAAGGGTTGGGTCTTGCACCGGCGTTGCACCCGATTAAAATTCAGGCACCCTCAAAGGCATCCGGCACGCGATTTTTCACTAAAATTTTTTGTCATTTCCCAAAATTCAGGAAAGCCTATAATTCTACTATTTTTAGACCACTGAACACAAGTAGCCATGACCACACTCGTTACCGACCCCCACGACCTCGATAAAATGCGTGCCGCATGCCAGGCTGCAGCGTCCGCGCTTGACCACCTGGCACCTTTCGTAAAGGCTGGGATCACCACGGGCGAACTCGACAAATTGTGCATGGACTACATTACAAATGTACTTAAGGTCGAATCTGCCACTGTGGGCTATGCACCGCCCGGTTACACCCCCTTCCCTGCTTCAATCTGCACATCAGTGAACCATGTCATTTGCCATGGCATTCCTGGCGACAAAATCCTCAAAAACGGCGACATCCTGAATATCGACGTCACCGTCATCAAAGATGGCTGGTTTGGCGACACAAGCCGCATGTTCTTCATTGGCGAGCCATCGATACTCGCGCGCCGTCTTGTTG
The DNA here is from genome assembly GCA_012727555.1 of Alcaligenaceae bacterium. GTDB lineage: Bacteria > Pseudomonadota > Gammaproteobacteria > Burkholderiales > Burkholderiaceae_B > JAAYGT01. The sequence goes on from JAAYGT010000063.1 coordinate 86,100, forward strand.
AGACAACCTATGAATGTATGTGGCTGGGCATTGAACAGGTCAAGCCCGGTGCAACCCTGGGGGATATCGGCCATGCCATTCAGAAACACGCCGAAAAACAGGGTTTTTCTGTTGTTCGTGAATACTGTGGTCACGGCGTGGGGCGCAAGTTTCATCAGGATCCCCAGGTATTGCACTACGGCAAGGCGGGCAGCGGGCAGGTGCTGGAAGCCGGCATGATTTTCACCATCGAACCCATGATCAATGCCGGACGCCGGGAAATTCGCACACTGGCTGATGGCTGGACGGTCGTCACACGTGACCGCAGCCTTTCCGCACAATGGGAACACAGCATTCTGGTCACACCGTCAGGCTACGAAGTGTTGACTGTCTCGAGCGGCATGCCGTTGCCGCCCGACTTTGCGCATGGCTACACCTCGGCACTGGCCTGAAATCCAGTCGTGATTTTTCTGCACTGACACGGCCTGTCCGGTAAACTTCTTCTGAATCAGTTTGCCGGGCATCGTCATGCACAGTTCTTCAAGTTTGCTCGCCCATATCAAAGAGCAACACGCGCTCAAACGCACCGCCATCCTGCAGGCGTTTCGGGTGCATCTCAGGCCAGATACCTTGCTGCACGGTTTGCGCCGGGTTACAGACACCACACTGCGCGAGCTTGTGCAGCACTTTCCCTTGCCGCGCGCAGCAACGCTGGCGGCGGTCGGCGGTTACGGCCGTGGCGAACTTTATCCGTATTCCGATGTCGATGTCCTGATCTTGCTGAACCAGACACCCTCGGCAACCGATGCAGGCATGATCGAGTCGTTTGTTGCTGCACTCTGGGATATCGGGCTGGAACCCGGCCATAGCGTACGCACCATCGAAGACTGCAAGCAGGAAGCAGCCAACGACATCACGGTTGAAACTGCCCTCATGGAATCACGCTGGCTGACAGGCAGCAAATCACTGCTTGCCCGCCTCAAGGCAACCATGCAGGAACAACAGGATCCACAAGCTTTTTTTCAGGCCAAGCGCGCAGAAATGCAGCAAAGGCACGCTCGTCACCAGGAAACACCCTATGCGCTTGAGCCCAATTGCAAGGAAGCGCCAGGCGGCATTCGTGACCTCCAGGTTCTGCTCTGGATGGCGCAAGCCGCAGGGTTGGGCAGCACTTGGCGCGAGGTCTCGCGCACCGATCTCCTGACCGCCGAGGAATACCGTTCGCTGCGTCGTACAGACCAGGCGTTCAAAAGGCTGCGCATTGAATTGCACTTGCTGGCAAAGCGCCGCGAAGACCGGGTTCTGTTCGACCTGCAACCTGCCTTGGCAGAAGTCTATGGGTTCGAAGCCACACGTACCCGTAGAGCCAGTGAAATCCTGATGCAGCGCTACTACTGGGCGGCCCGCACCGTGAGCCAGTTGACCACACTACTGCTGCAAACACTTGAGGAACGTCTTTTCCCGCTGCCCGATGTCCGTGTCGAACTGATCGATGAGCACTTCACCGCACAGCGGGGCAAGCTTGGACTACTGCGCGATGACGGGTTTGAACGTAATCCCTCATTGCTTTTGCGGGCCTTTCTGGTGTTGCAGGAACGTCCCGATTTGACCGGTTTTTCTGCACAGACCTTGCGGGCCATGTGGCATGCACGTCATCGCATTGACGCCCAGTTCAGAAGCAACCCTGTCAATCGCAAACTGTTTTTGCAGATCCTTCAGCAACCACGCGGTATCGTGCACGGCCTGCGCCGTATGGCCATGTTGAACATCCTGCCCCGTTACTTGCCTGTATTCAGGCGTATTGTCGGCCAAATGCAGCATGATCTTTTTCATGCCTACACCGTTGATCAGCATATCCTGATGGTGATTCGCAATCTGCGCAGGTTCACCATGCCCGAACATGCCCAGGAGTACCCTTTGGCCAGCCAGTTGATTGCAGGGTTTGACCGTCACTGGTTGCTGTATGTGGCTGCGCTCTTTCACGATATCGCCAAAGGTCGAGGCGGTGACCACTCGCGGTTGGGCGCCCTTGAGGTCCGGCGCTTCAGCAAGGATCACGGCATCGAGGGCGAAGACAGAGACTTGCTTGAATTTCTTGTCAGGCATCACTTGACCATGTCAACCGTTGCCCAGAAGCGGGACCTCAGCGATCCGTCGGTCATCAACGAATTCGCACACTGTGTAGGCTCCCAGCGCGCACTGACCGCCCTGTATTTGCTGACTGTCGCCGATATTCGTGGCACCAGCCCGAAAGTGTGGAATTCCTGGAAAGGCAAGCTGCTTGAAAATCTTTATCAATTGACAATGCAAACACTCGGTGGCGGTTCCGTTGATACTGGTACGGTGCTTGAACAACGCAAAATCGAGGCTGCCAATGAAATACGACTGATGGGCCTGCGTGACGAAACGCGCGAAGCCTTCTGGAATCAACTGGATGTTGCTTATTTCCTGCGCCATGAAGCCAGTGAAATTGCATGGCACACACGTCATTTGTATTACCGTGTCGATACAGCCGAACCCGTTGTAAAAGCCAGGGTTCTTGGGCAAAACGAAGCCTTGCAAGTAATGGTGTATGCCCCTGACCGCGACGATCTGTTTGTTTCAATTTGCAGGTATTTTGACCAGCGCGCCCTGAATATCCAGGATGCCCGGGTGCACACAACACGGCACGGCTGGGCGCTTGACAGCTTCATCGTGCTGCTGCCGGGCAACGATAAAGACTACCGATCAAACGCCTCCCTCGTCGAGCATGAGCTCGATACGTTTCTCAGGGTATCAGAGCACCCTGAAGTTGAATCATTGCGCCAGTATGGCCTGCGGTCGAAAGGTTCCCGGCGCTCCCGCGTCTTTCCGATCATGCCCACGGTGGAATTACAACCCGATGAGCGGAGCACGTCCTGGCGTCTGGCCATCACAACGGCTGACCGTCCGGGCCTGCTTTACAGCCTGGCCCGTGTCTTTGCCAGCCACCAGATCAATTTATTGACCGCCAAGATTCTGACGCTCGGTGATCGTGTTGAAGATGTTTTCATCATTGAAGGCGATGCCCTGGGTCATCCACGCACCCAATTACAATTTGAACGGGCCGTTCTGGCCGCCCTTGACCCTGCAACGCTTTGAGCTTTTATGCACGTATCACGACGCTTACTTCATTCGATGGCCTGGCTGGCAACCCTGGCCGTTGTTTTTGCCCTGATTTCACAACATTTTTTTGATATGCAGCCTTGTGCCTGGTGTGTCTTCCAGCGACTGCTGTTCCTGCTTGTCAGTCTGGTCTGCTGGGTCAGTCTGGCTGTGTCACGTCGTGGCCTGTTCTGGGTGCAGCGCCTGGCGGGCGCACTGGTCGCAATCACCGCCATCGGCGGTGTGATTTCAGCCGCCTATCAATACAAGATTGCGTCCAATCTGTTTTCGTGCGACCTGACCTTTGCGGATCGTTTCATGGTTGAAAGCCGCCTTGATGCAACCCTGCCCTGGTTGTTCGGCATTTTTGCCACGTGCGCCGATGCCCGTGTGAATCTGCTGGGCATCGAATATGCGCTGTGGGCACTTGCATTGTTCGCCCTGCTGGCTTTGGGCGGGTTATGGGCGATGTTCAGGCCAGCGCGCTGAGCGCTGCCTGTTCAATATGTTGCCAGGTACATCGGTTCGCCAGCAGCATTCCCTGAACATCGAATGTACCGCCTGCATTGGCGTATCCCAATGCCCGGGTACGCCGGGGCCCGCCATCAAGACGGCGCAACATGCCCAGCAGGGGCTCAGGTCGGCAGTGACTGACGATCACACGGGCGCAGGTCGCTGGAAAATGCTGCATTAATATTGTGTCAGGATGTACAAAAGCAGCTTCCAGCGGGTCGCGGGGGCTACGCAGTCGGCCGGGTTCAAGAATACAGCTGACACAAACGTGAATTCCCGACTTCGCAAGGTGATCGGCTGCTTTCAAGGCCTCATGCAACTGATAGGCTCCGATGGCCACCAATTGCACTTCGGCTTTGGCCGGACTGCCCGCTGCATGAAAAAAGCCCTGCTCACACGCCTGTGTTGCCGTGTCGGTATCAAGCAGCACAGGCATTTCGCTTTTGGGTACAACCAGGGCGGCGATGACGCCACGGTCTGAATACACGCGGCGAATGGCCGCCACGGCAGTGGCTGCATCAACCGGAAACATTACCCTTGATGTTTCAGCCATTTCGGCCATGAGCAATTCCGAAAGACCCGGATCCTGATGCGATTGCTCGTTCTTGCCATTTTCCCAGGTATGCGAGGTCAACAGCAAGGGAACACCAAGCCAGCCCGGCGATTGCCCGGCGAGACGCTGGTGTCGGGCAAAGAGAATATCCTGGCGTAATGCACCGAGCATTTTCAGCGCAAAGGCTTCGTAGCTGACCACCAGATTCAATCCACCCTTGTTACCCAGTGCGGCACCCACCACCGCCTCTTCGTTCAGCGCCGTTATGACGCAGCCATCAATGGCTTCGTCGATACCATGTTCAGGACGATTGACGCGATGCTTCAGACGATTGAGTGTGCCCGCCATTTTATTGCTAGCCAATTCATCGGGGTTACCCACCCGCACACGAAGGCCGGGATTAGCATTGACCATCTCAACAAAATGATCGTCGATTGCCTGCATGGGTGAATACATTGACCCCACAGCAGGTAAAACGGGCTCGGGCATCACAGGTGCATCGGGGTGACGACGCGCCAACGGGTGTTCGGCCTCGCGGGGACGCGACTGTTGTGCGTGCAGGTTCAAAACATCAACAGCCTGTTGAAGTTCATTCAGCGGAACATGCAAACGGGCACTGCCCTGGTTGAACATTGCACGTGCTTCGGGATCAACGTGTGGATTACCATCAAGCGGCAGGTTATGGGCACGGTTCAGCCCGGCCCCTGGAAAGCCGTACCCTTTGACACAACGAGCAATGGCATACGGCAAAGGAGTTGGGTAATGGGCCTGTGCATCCGGCTGCAGCCAGGGCGCCAGACGATGCTCCATGTGCAGAAAAGCCCAGGCATACGCTGCGGGGTCGTGACCATCGATCTCGAAGGGGTCGAATCCGTTGAGCGCAAGATGTTCGGACAACCACCGCGAACCACCTTGCTGGATAATCGTTGTCCGTTGTTCGATACGACGCCCGTTGAGAATCATGACAGGCAGTACCGTGCCTGAATCGGACCCGCGCCACCAGCGAGGAGCCCAATCTGCACCGCGCTGTTCCTCGAAGGCGCCATCGCTCAGGAAAACAGCCAGACTTTCACCGGGCAAGGGCATGTGAACATACTGGATCTCGGCAAAACCCAGGTAACCGCCTTCGGAAATACCGCCGGCCGTATGCACGTTCACATGGCTACCCAAAGGCACACCCGGGCGACCATCGGGTGTAATGGCGTAGGAATAAAAATCACGAACGAGTTGTGTCAGGCCTTGATCAGAGAGTGTGTAGCGATCTTGCTGGGCCGGTGAAACATTGCCGACCAGCGCGTTCACGGCATCGATGGCTGCAACACAGTGACCTTGCCCCATAAGCCAGCCCCGGGTTTTACCGCTGAGCGCGTTGGCCAGCAGGTAGCCTACATAGGCAGGAACCATATTGAGCGCACCGCCGGTGTGCCCCTGAGGAGATGGTTTGAAATCGTGTGCTTCAAGGGCTTGCCCCGAAAGCAGCACCCGATCAGCGTAGGTCATGTGAACGACCACCCACATGGCCGCATTCGCAAGCCGATCGGCGGCTGCCAGCAGCTTCAGGGCGTGAGCCGGCTCAACCGCCAGTCCGGATTCCGCCGGCCCTGAAAGCAGACTTTTGAGGCGCGCCCGTGTTTCTGGCTGATGCTCAATGACACCGAAACCTCGTGCCCAGATTTCATACGCGCCAGAGGATAAGAAAGTGGATTGTTGTGCGTTCATTCGGGTCGTGATCCTTGGGTTTGGCAGGCACGGCCGCAAAAAACGCCGCCGTTTCCCGAAGCGGGTGCACGGCGGGGCTATTACGGATCAGTCGTCTTTGCGACTGCCCATGGCACCCGAAGGTGCTGTCTGGCCACGGCTCTGCCTGAGACGTTCAAGATAGGCGGCATCAATGTCGCCGGTAATGTAGTGCCCATTGAAACATGAAGATTCAAACCCTGCCATGGCCGGATTGAGATCACGAATCGACTGTTCGAGGTCGTTGATTTCCTGATACACAAGCGCATTGGCCCCGATTTCACGGGCAATCTGGTCGGTATCGCGCCCGGTGGCAATCAGTTCAGCCTGTGTTGGCATGTCGATGCCGTACACGTTGGGGAACCGCACGGCAGGCGCTGCCGAAGCAAAATACACTTTGTTGGCACCCGCAGCACGGGCCATGTCGACAATTTCCCGACTGGTGGTGCCACGCACGATGGAGTCATCGACCAGCAACACGTTCTTGCCGCGAAATTCCATGTCGATCGCACTGAGCTTCTGCCGGACGGATTTTTTGCGCACGGCCTGGCCCGGCATGATGAAGGTTCTGCCCACGTAGCGGTTTTTAATGAAACCTTCGCGATAATTCAAACCGAGACGTGATGCAAGTTGCATCGCGGCCGGTCTTGAAGAATCGGGTATGGGCATGACGACATCGATTTCACCCAGACGCAGCGATTTGGCCACGTTATCGCCCAGGTATTCACCCATGTTCAGACGCGCGTCGTAGATGGAAACGCCATCCATCAGCGAATCTGGACGTGCAAAGTAAACATATTCGAAAACGCAGGGATTGAGCAGCGGGTTTTCTGCACACTGGCGGCTGGTCAGATTACCATCCAGATCAATGAAAATGGCTTCGCCGGGTTCAACGTCGCGCTTGAGCGTGAAACCACACGCAGTAATGGCGACCGATTCCGAAGCAACCATCCACTCGGTACCCTGATCGGTTTCCTGGTAACCCAGGCAAAGGGGCCGGATACCGTAAGGATCACGGAAAGCGACCATGCCGTAACTGGCAATCTGGGCAATGACCGCATAGGCACCGCGGGCACGACGGTGAACTCCCGAAACTGCTGTGAAAATAGCATTTTCATCGAGGGAAATACCCGTGGCTGCTGTTTGAAGCTCATGGGCAAAGACATTCAGCAAGACTTCGGAATCGGAGTTTGTGTTGATATGACGCCGGTCGATGCGAAACAGTGCTTCGCGCAGCTCACGCCAGTTGGTCAGATTGCCGTTATGAACAAATGTAATGCCAAAAGGCGCATTCACATAGAACGGCTGGGCTTCATCGACACTGTCACTGGAACCGGCGGTGGGGTAACGAACCTGACCCAGACCGCTGTTGCCGGGCAGCGATCGCATGTTGCGTGTTCTGAAGACATCGCGTACCAGGCCGTGGGCCTTGTACATGCTGAAAAACGGGTCGTGTGCCGTTGAAATACCCGCTGCGTCCTGGCCACGGTGCTGCAAAAGCAGCAGGCTGTCATAAATCAACTGATTTACGGGGCTTTTGCCGGCAACCCCTACAATTCCACACATTTTTGGTTTCCTGTGAATACACTGAGAATCAATACGGAAGCCACGCCCCGATGGTGGGAGGCAAGGCTGGTTTTATCTGTTGAATAGCCTGAATGATCAGGGGAGAAAATGCGGCATCGCGCCACCAGGGTTCCGCGGGAAGATCGGTGTATCCGCCCAGGCTGACAAGAACCAGAATAATCAGAAGGCCACGGGCCAGGCCGAACAGGGCACCCATACCGTTATCGGCTGGGGTCAGACCGGTACGCTCGACCAGCGTGGCCAGCGTGATATTGATCAGACCGACAAGTAGCAGCACACAAATGAAAACCACGCCATAGGCCAAACCGGTACGCAAGAGCGTATTTTCCACCCAGGGCTCAAGCCAACCCGATACCCGTGCTCCCCACCAGACGGCCGCCATGAAGGCAACGGCATAAGCGACCAGGGAAAGCACTTCCTTGATGAGACCGCGCATGAAGCCAAGCAGGGCTGAAACAGCCAGAACAGCCAGTACCAGGTAATCGAAACTGGTCACTTGGTCGAGATGAAGCCGTTGTCAAACCCCAGGGCCCTGAGACGAGCCTGGGCAGCCTGAGCGGCATCACGCGTGGGGAATGGCCCAACCCGCAACCGGTAGGCTGTTTTGCCGCCTGCGGTGGACTGTTCGATATAGGCGTTGGTGACGCCGGACGAAACCAGACGATCGCGGCGGGCTTGAGCATCTTTTTCAGTGCCATAGGCCGCAATCTGGAGAATGAAGTTACCCCGCTCGCTGGTTGCTGCAGGTGCCTGTTGACGCGGAGGCGAACGCCCTTCAAGCAAAGCCAGGGCGACTGAGCCGTCGTCAGTGCGTTGCTTGGGCGGATTGGGCACAGGCGCAGGCGCCGGCGGTTTCACAGGGGCTGATGCAACGGCAGGCGCAGGCGGTGTTGGCGCAGGCGTGACGGATACTGTTGGCGCAGGGGGTGACGTTTCTGGCGACCCGGCCTGCGGGGTGGGCTGCAACGTGTTGCCGGGGCTTGGATCGACCGAGACAAGGCCGTTGGCACGTTCAGGCGCCTGTGTGGAGAGTGTACCCGAACTGGCCGTGGAGGCGCCTGAAGAAGGGCTTGTTTCAGGCACGCCAAAACCCTGCATGACAACCGGAACAGGCATTTCTTCAGGTTCAGGGCCGGAATCGAAGGCCATGGGCACGACGATGACGGCCGCCAGCACGAGGGCCAGGGCACCGATCAGGCGGTGCCTGGCACGCTGACGCATTTCACGCACCTGGGCCTCGGCCGACTGGGGCGTGCGCGGACCCGTGCGAAAACCCGTATCGTGCTCCGACTGACTACGAGAGAACCATCCCATGAAGCGAACCTATTGCAAGAAAATAGCAGACCATAAAAGCGGTGAGCCCGACACACACCTGGACCGATTGCGGGGCCATTTACCAGATCATTCACCAGACCACTTATCGGGCCGATTCAGGTAATTGTCTGTTCAAGTACCGGGCCTACGACAGCAAACGAGCCGAAAACCACAATTCTATCATTCCCGCCTGCCTGGTTTCTGGCCGCCAAATAGCCGGCAACGGGGTTGGAGTACAGGGAAATGGATGGCTCAGGCCGTTCGACAACCGGGCTGACGGCGGGGCGAACACCGGGCTTGGCGCGTAGATCAGGTTCCGAGGCTTGAATCGGGCTGGCAGAGAACTGACGTTCATCAGGTACCGATGGGGCTGCGGCCGCACTGCCCTTGCCTGCCCTGCGTACAATGGCCTGACGCACCTTTTCAGCCAGGTCAGATGCCGATGTTCCCCTTGGCCCGTCAAGGCCGACACAATGCCAGTGATCGACCTGATCAGCAAGGTGATCCAGCACGGCCGGAATGTCTTTGTCGGCGTAGATGCCCACCACGGCATGCGTTGCAGTGAAGGACTGGCCCATGGCCTCGAGATTGCGTGCGAGCACACCGGCCGCCTGTGGATTATGGGCAACATCGATGATGACCACAGGTGTACCCGGCAACACCTGGAAACGGCCGGGTAAAGTCACCTGGGCCAGACCGATACGCACTGCCTGCTGCGGCACGACCAATTCAAGTCGCAAGGCTTCGAGAGCGGCCAGGACTGCGGATGCATTGAGCAGTTGGTTGGCCCCGCGCAAGGCTGGATAGGCCAGGCCGGCACGTCGCTGATCGCGCCCGCCGTAGGCCCATTGCTGGCGGTCGCCCGAGTAGTTGAAGTCGTGACCGAACAACCAGAGATCAGCGCCCACGTGGTGTGCGTGGTCAATTACGCTTTGCGGGCATACAGGATCGGAAACGATGGCGGGTTTGCCTGAACGGAAGATACCAGCTTTTTCGAAGCTGATTTTTTCTCGCGTATCGCCGAGATCATCGGCATGGTCAATATCGATGCTGGTGATGATGGCACAATCAGTATCGACCATGTTCACGGCATCGAGGCGCCCCCCCAGGCCAACCTCAAGGACGGCAACCTGCATGCGCTCCTGTTCAAACAGCATCAGGGCGGCCAGAGTGCTGAATTCAAAGTAACTGAGTGTGATTTCCTTGCGGGCCAGGTTGATCCGGTGAAATTGCTCGATGATCTGTGCATCGGCCGCGTAGTCACCGTTGATGCGTATGCGCTCGTTGTAGCGCACCAGGTGGGGCGACGAGTAGGTGCCAACGCGATAGCCTGCGGCCTGCAAAATGGCTTCGAGCATCGCACAGGTTGAACCTTTGCCATTGGTACCTGCGACAGTGATCTTCAGATACGGCAATTCAAGGCTCAACCGGTCTGCGACCGCACGAATACGATCAAGACCAAGGTCGATGGGCGATTTGTGCAGGGTTTCAAGGTAGGCAAGCCACTCGGGCAAAGAGGATTGAAGGTCAGGCACAGGCATGGGACACCACCTAGACAGGTGCGGAATAGGAAAAGACGCAATGATACGGTAAAGGCAGTCCGAAAAAGAAACCGCGAGCACGTAAAAATAATTCACGAACTCGCGGTCTGGTGGTTGACCTCTGAATGCCCTGGACTGTTTACCGGTTACTTGCGACGTGCAGGAGGAAGATCGGTACAGTGGCCTTCAGCGGCTTCGGCAGCCATGCCGACCGACTCGCCCAGTGTTGGGTGTGGATGAATGGTTTTGCCGATATCAATGCTATCGGCACCCATCTCGATGGCCAGTACCACTTCACTGATCAGGTCACCGGCGCCGGTTCCCACGATACCACCACCCAGGATACGACCGGTTTCGGCATCGAACAGCAATTTCGTGAAGCCTTCGTCGCGCCCGTTCGCAATGGCACGCCCCGAGGCCGCCCAGGGAAACACACCACGTTTGAGGGCTACACCCTGCGCTTTGGCCTGTTCTTCGGTCAGACCAACCCAGGCCACTTCAGGGTCAGTGTAGGCCACCGATGGAATGACACGCGCATCGAATGCAGCCTTGTGCCCGGCGATGACTTCAGCTGCCACATGGGCTTCATGAACCGCTTTATGGGCCAGCATGGGTTGCCCCACGATGTCGCCAATGGCGTGGATGTGAGGCACATTGGTGCGCATCTGGTCATCGACCGGAATGAAGCCACGCTCTGTGACTTCAACCCCGGCATTGCGGGCGCCGATTTTCAAACCATTGGGAGATCGCCCGACGGCCTGCAAGACAAGGTCGTAGCGCTGGGGCTCCGATGGCGCATTCTTGCCTTCAAATGAGACCCAGATGCCGTCATCACGGGCTTCAGCGGCCACCGTGCGGGTTTCAAGCATGATGCGATCAAAACGATGCTCATTCTTCTTCTGCCACACCTTGACCAGATCGCGGTCAGCACCCGGCATGAGACCCGGCAACATTTCAACGACATCAAGGCGAGCACCGAGACCGGAATAGACGGTACCCATTTCCAGCCCGATGATGCCGCCGCCAATGATCAGCATTTTTCCGGGAATGGATGCCAGTTCAAGGGCACCCGTGGAGTCAATGATGCGAGGGTCATCAGGCAAAAAGGGCAGTTTGACCGATTGACTGCCTGCCGCAATGATGGCCGAGCCGAACTGGAGCATGCGGGTATCGCCGGGTGCCACCTGAACCTGAAGGTGATTGGGTCCGGTGAATTCGCCAACGCCCTGAATTACAGTGACCTTGCGGGCACGTGCCATGCCGGCAAGCCCGCCTGTCAGTTTGCCAATGACACTTTCTTTATGAGTGCGCAGTGCATCAAGGTTGATGACGGGTTCACCGAAAACAATGCCATGTGTACCCAGGGAACGGGCTTCTTCGAGTACGGCAACCGAGTGCAGCAACGCCTTCGACGGGATGCAGCCCACGTTAAGGCAGACGCCCCCGAGGGTTGGATAGCGTTCGACCAAGGCAACCTTGAGGCCCAGATCGGCTGCACGAAAGGCAGCCGAATAGCCACCAGGACCCGCTCCGAGGACCAGGACATCGAAGTGATTGTCATTCGATGCATTTTCGGGAGACGGCGAATTGACCGATGAAGGTGTGCTGGCTGGTTGACTTGCATGGGCAGGTACCTGGGCTGCCGGCGCCGAAGGGGCCGATTGTGCAGCAACCGCGGCAGGTGCTGCCATCGTCCCTTCGGCAGCACGGACAATGGCCAGCACAGAACCTTCGCTGACTTTGTCACCGACCTTGACCAACACCTGTTCCACCACCCCGCCATGCGATGCGGGGATTTCCATGGAGGCCTTGTCGGATTCGACCGTGACCAGGCTTTGATCGGCCGACAGGGTGTCGCCGGCAGCAACCAGCACTTCGATGACTTCTACATGGTCAAAATCACCGATATCGGGCACTTTCAATTCAATGGAATTCATGCGTGCTCCTAGAGTGCGATACGGCGAAAATCGGCCAGCAATTCAGCCAGATACGCATTGAAGCGCGCGGCCGCTGCGCCGTCGATGACCCGGTGATCGTAAGACAATGACAACGGCAGCATGAGACGCGGCACAAATTCCTTGCCATTCCAGACGGGTGTATGGGCTGAACGGGAAACCCCCAGAATGGCAACCTCGGGCGCATTGATGATGGGGGTGAAGTTCGTGCCCCCGATACCGCCCAGAGACGATATGGAAAAGCAACCACCCTGCATTTGTGAGGGTGAGAGTTTGCCTGCACGTGCCTGGGCTGCCATTTCAGAGGTCTCGGCGGCCAGTTCCATGATGCCTTTGCGGTCGGCATCGCGTACCACCGGCACGACAAGGCCATTGGGGGTGTCGGCGGCAAAACCGATATGGTAGTACTGCTTGAGCACCAGGTTGTCGCCATCGAGCGAGGCATTGAATTCAGGGAATTTCTTGAGCGCAGCAACGACGGCCTTGATCAAGAAGGCAAGCATGGTGACTTTGACTCCGGACTTGGCATTTTCCTTGTTCAGGGTCTGGCGCAGTTCTTCAAGGTCGGTGATGTCGGCCTGATCGTTGTTGGTGACATGAGGGATCATGACCCAGTTACGATGCAGATTGGCCCCGGAAATTTTCTTGATGCGTGAAAGCGGTTTCGATTCGGTCGGGCCAAATTTGGAAAAATCGACCTTGGGCCATCCGAGTACACTGAACCCGGAAGTATCTTGAGCCGGGGCCAGCGTGGCAACCGTACCACCCGAGGCCATGACCTGCTTGACATGACGACGTATGTCATCGTGCGTAATGCGATTCTTGGTGCCGGAACCCTGCACCGTTGCAAGGTTGACACCCAGTTCACGGGCAAACTTGCGCACCGATGGCGAGGCATGCGGCAGATTGCGCAAGGGAATTTCTGATTCGGCATAGGCCAGCGTGGGCGAACGCCGCGAGGGCGGCAGTGATGCCATTTCAGCCTGTGTGGCCTGAACAGCAGCCAGTGTTTCGGCTGCACGCGGTGAAATGGCCGCCGCCTGCTGAACCTTCAGTGCGTTGCCTGCTGTATCGGCTGCGGCGGACGGTGCCGGAACTGCGGCTTGCTGCACTACGGCTGCGGCCGGCGCAGGTGATGCGACCGGTTCCTGAGCTGCTTGGGCATTACCTTGGCCTGACACTTCTTCAATGAGCAGCTCCAGGATGTCGGAGCCCTTGTTGACTTTGTCACCGAGCTTCACTTTGAGGGCAGTCACAATACCGGTGTGTGACGAAGGCACTTCCATGGAAGCCTTGTCGGACTCGACGGTGATGAGACTTTGTTCGGCCTTCACGTTGTCGCCGATCGCCACCATGATCTCGATGACTTCGACATCGGTGGCGTCACCGATGTCGGGAACCTGAACGAGGTGTTTGCGCGTGACCGTACCGGACTCGGATGCTTTGTCGTGAGAGGAAGCGACAGCCGGCCCGGCAGGCACGGGGTCTGTGGCCGGTGCCGCCTGTGCCGGCGCGGACTTTTCGGCACCGGATGCCGCATCGGCCGCTTCAAGCACAAGAATGACCGAACCTTCTTTGACGCGCTCGCCAACATTCACATTGACTGACTTGACCACCCCGCCCTGAGAGGCAGGAATTTCCATGGAGGCCTTGTCGGACTCGACGGTGATGAGGCTTTGCTCGGGACGAATGGTATCGCCAGGGGCAACCAGAACCTCGATGACTTCAACATCGGTGAAATCGCCGATATCAGGCACTTTCACTTCAATGGGATTACTCATGGTGTTTGTCTCCGTAGTCGATCACGCGTGATGCGGGTTGGCTTTCTCGGGGTTGATGCCATACTTGGTAATGGCTTCAGCCACCTTGGCCAGCGGCAACTTGCCCTCGTCGGCCAGCGCACGCAGGGCAGCAAGCACGACAAAGTGACGATCAACCTCGAAGTGCTCACGCAGTTTCGCGCGGAAATCAGAGCGTCCGAAACCATCGGTACCCAGCGCCTTGAAGGTGCGACCGGCAGGCACGAAAGGCCTGATTTGCTCGCCGTAAGCCTTGACGTAGTCGGTGGAGACGACCACGGGGCCTTGTGTCTCACCCAATTGTTGCGTGACGTACGGTACTTTGGGATTGCTTTCCAGAGGATGCAGGAGGTTGTGGCGCTCGCAATCAAGACCATCACGACGCAGTTCGGTGAAGCTTGTAACGCTCCAGACATCGGAACCAATACCCCAGTCGGCTTCCAGCATTTCCTGCGCTGCAATGACTTCGCGCAAGATGGTGCCTGAGCCCATGAGCTGCACACGCAATGCGTGATCGGCGGTGGATTTGAAACGGTACATACCGCGAATGATGCCCTGCTCGTCACCGGCTTTCAGACCGGGCTGGGCATAGTTCTCGTTCATGACCGTAATGTAGTAGAAGACATTTTCCTGGTTCTGAACCATGCGACGCATGCCATCTTGAATGATGACGGCCAGTTCATGGGCAAACGTAGGATCGTAAGAAACACAGTTCGGGATGAGTGACGCCATGATGTGGCTGTGGCCGTCTTCGTGTTGCAGGCCTTCACCGTTGAGCGTTGTACGCCCGGCCGTACCCCCCAGCAGGAAGCCGCGTGCCTGCATGTCGCCAGCAGCCCAGGCGAGATCGCCCACGCGCTGGAAACCGAACATTGAATAGTAAATGTAAAACGGAATCATGATGCGGTTGTTCGTGGAGTACGACGTTGCCGCCGCGATCCAGGAACTGAAGGCACCCGCTTCATTGATGCCTTCCTGAAGAAGCTGGCCGTTTTCCGCTTCCCGGTAGTACATGACCTGGTCTTTGTCGACCGGTGTGTATTTCTGCCCTTCCGGTGCATAGATGCCGATCTGGCGGAACAGGCCTTCCATACCGAAGGTGCGCGATTCATCGGCCAGGATGGGAACCACGCGGGGGCCAAGCACTTTGTCGCGCAGGATCTGGTTGAAAATGCGAACGAACGCCTGGGTCGTGGAAATTTCACGGCCTTCTGCGGTCGGCTCGAGAACAGGCCGGAAAACATCGAGTGCAGGCGCATTGAAACGCTCGTCGGAAACCTGGCGACGACGCGGCAGATACCCGCCCAGGGCTTTGCGACGCTCATGCAGGTATTTCATTTCCGGTGAGTCTTCGGCCGGTTTGAAGTAGGGCAGCTCTTCGAGTTTGTCGTCGGGTACAGGAATATTGAAGCGATCACGGAACTCGCGCACCGTGGCCATATCGAGTTTCTTCTGCTGGTGCGTGGGGTTTTTGGCCTGACCGACCTGCCCCATGCCGTAACCTTTGATGGTTTTGGCAAGAATGACGGTGGGCTGCCCCACGGTTTCTGTGGCGGCCTTGAAAGCGGCAAAAACCTTGTAGGGATCATGGCCGCCACGGTTGAGGCGCCAGATGTCTTCGTCGCTCATGCGGCTGACCATTTCCAGCAGCTTGGGGTGTTTGCCAAAGAATTTTTCACGGACGAATTTACCATCGTTGGCTTTGTAGGCCTGATATTCGCCATCGACCGTTTCTTCCATGATGCGACGCAAAATGCCTTCTTTGTCGCGCGCCAGCAGTGGATCCCAGTACCCCCCCCAGATCAGTTTGACAACATTCCAGCCGCTGCCACGGAATTCGCCTTCCAGTTCTTGAATGATCTTGCCATTGCCGCGCACGGGACCGTCGAGGCGCTGCAGGTTGCAGTTGATGACAAAAATCAGGTTGTCGAGTTTTTCGCGAGCAGCCAGGCTGATGGCACCCAAGGACTCGGGTTCGTCCATTTCGCCGTCACCGCAGAATACCCAGACCTTGCGATTGCTGGTGTCGGCAATGCCACGGGCATGCAGGTATTTTAGAAAACGGGCCTGGTAGATGGCCATGAGCGGCCCCAACCCCATTGAAACTGTGGGAAATTGCCAGAAATCGGGCATCAGTTTAGGGTGGGGATACGAAGGCAGACCCTTGCCATCGACTTCCTGGCGGAAATTATTGAGTTGCTCTTCGGTCAGGCGGCCTTCAAGGTAGGCGCGACCGTAAATGCCGGGCGATGAATGCCCCTGGAAGTACACGAGGTCACCGCCGTGATCAGGCGATTCTGCATGCCAGAAATGATTTTGTCCGCAACCGATCATGGTGGCCAGCGAAGCGAACGAGGCAATGTGCCCGCCCAGATCACCGCCATCGGGTGGTGTGTGTTTATTGGCTTTCACCACCATGGCCATGGCGTTCCAGCGCGTATAGGACCGGATGCGCTCTTCAAGGACCAGGTTGCCGGGGTGCGGCGGCTCAAGCCCGGGCGGAATGGTGTTGACGTAGGCGGTATTCGAGGAGAAAGGAATGCGTGCGCCGGAGCGACGGGCAAGGTCGATGAGCTTTTCGAGCAGGAAGTGCGCGCGCTGAGGGCCTTCGCGATCAAGTACGGCCTCAAGGGCATCGAGCCATTCCTGGGTTTCCAGCGCATCGTCGTCGGTCGTGCTGACCAGAGTGCTTGCTTGTAAAGAGGACATTCACTGTCTCCTGTTTTGGATAGTGGTTGAACAGGCAAACCTGCCTTGGCACACCCCGCACATTTCTTTGCAACAAAGGTGCTTATGCAGACAGGCTGTTGGCGGAAGCGCACCCCCGGCCACGCGAGCTTGCCCCCATTCTAGGTACAAGATGAAACAAGTTCAAGCGGTATTTCATTTTATGGGATAACTTTTCATAATATGAAATACAAATGTGTGCTGCCAAGCTGCCATGACGGATTCAAGACTAAAATGAAGAGTAAAGCGGAGACACGGCATTCCTCATGGCAACGGCACCCAGAAAATCACTGATTCCTACGACGTTCTACGACCAGGCGAATAAAACCCGTCGGGGTTTTTACTGGCTCACGCCGGTGATCGTCCTGATACTCTACCTGTGTGTCATGGGGGTTTTTGTGTGGCTGCAGCAACTGCACGCCGACAGCGTCATGTTCGTGACCATCGATCAGGAAACACGCCAGAACCGGCTCATGATGGTCATTGCTGCGTTGTCCCTGGTGATTGTCTTCAGCTTGCTGGCCCTGTGGCGATACACCCGTTTCAGAACCCGTGCAGAAGCGGCCTTGCTGGCTGAAACCAGCTTCAGACGCGCCATGGAAAACTCAATGTCCACGGGCATGCGTGTCTTCGACATGACTGGGCGTATCGCCTATGTTAACCCAGCGTTCTGTCGCATGATCGGCTGGAACGAAGCCGACCTGATCGGGCGAACCAAGCCTTTTCCCTACTGGGTTCCCGGACGCCACGCGCAACACGAGGAAACCCTTGAAACACTGCTTTCGGGCCGAACCCCCAGCAGTGGTCTGGAAGTGGAGGCCCAGCGCCGTGACGGATCACGCTTTACTGCCCGTATGTATGTGTCGCCCTTGCGTGATCCAAACGGCGAACAGATCGGCTGGATGACATCAATGACCGACATCACCGAGCCGAAACGCATTCGTGAGGCCCTGACTGCGGCACATGAACGTTTCATGACCGTGCTGGAAGGGTTGGACGATGCCATTTCGGTTGTAGCCGACACCCCCGATGGTCTGGAACTGCTCTTTGCCAACCGCACCTACCGGCGTTTTTTCGGTGCCCAGTCAAGTGGGCATGGTGAACTGCTGGGCGGCCGACTTGGGCGTTTCACCGATGAAACCGTTGAAATTTATTCCGATACTGCCCAGCGCTGGTTTGAGGTGCATCATCGCATCCTTGCCTGGACCGACGGGCGCCGGGTTCGCATGCAGGTTGCCCGCGACATCACCGAACGACGCTCCCATGAAGAAGCGTCGCGCGTGCAGCAGGAAAAAATCCAGCTTACCAGCCGCCTGACCACCATGGGTGAAATGGCATCATCACTGGCGCACGAACTGAACCAGCCCCTGACTGCCATCACCAATTACAGCATGGGAGCCGTTGCCATGCTCAAATCGGGGCATGCTGACCCGAAACGTTTGCTTGAAGCCCTTGAAAAAGCGGCACGGCAAGCAGAACGTGCCGGGAAGATCATCAGCCGCATCCGCGAGTTCGTCAAACGCAGCGAACCTCGCCGGCAACAGGTTCCCCTGACCGGAATCATTGAAAATGCAGTCAGTTTTGCCGATATCGATGCCCGCAAACGCCAGGTCAGCATCCAGGAACACATTCCCGCTGAACTGCCCGATGTCCTGGCCGACCCGATCCTGATCGAGCAGGTATTGCTCAACCTTCTCAAAAATGGCATTGAAGCCATGGAGAAAAGTGAACAACGCACCCTGCACCTGGTGGTGTCGGAACAAGGCCCGATTGTCGAAATTGCCGTCATTGACCGGGGTCACGGCTTGCGTGATCCCGACCGGTTGTTCGAGCCCTTCTACAGTACAAAATCTGAAGGGCTGGGCATGGGTTTAAATATTTGTCGTACCATTATCGAGTCCCATCATGGCAGGCTCTGGGCTGAACCCAATCCCGAAGGCGGAACGATTTTCCGCTTCACGCTGCCTTGTGCAGGGCCAAAAGCCCCCCATAATCCAGAAAACACTCAGGAGTTGCATGCATGACCACACCTCAGGCGCCTCACACCATTTTCATTGTCGATGACGATGAAGCCGTCCGCGATTCATTGCGCTGGCTGCTTGAAGCCAACGGCTACCATGTGCAAAGTTACAGTGGCGCCGAAGAGTTCCTGGATGACTACGATCCCGACCAGGTTGCCGTGCTGATTGCCGATGTTCGCATGCCGGGCATGAGCGGGCTTGAACTGCAGGAAGCGCTTATTGCACGTAAAGCCCCCCTGCCCATTGTGTTCATAACAGGCCATGGCGATGTCCCGATGGCCGTATCCACCATGAAAAAAGGCGCGATCGACTTCCTTGAAAAACCATTCAACGAAGCCGATCTCCGGACCATTGTGGCCCGCATGATCGAACAGGCTACTGAAAAATACGAGCAGGTTCGCGCCCGCAAGAATCATGAAGCCATCCTCAGCCGGCTGACCACCCGGGAGCAGCAGGTGCTTGAGCGCATCGTAGCCGGACGCCTGAACAAACAGATCGCCGGCGACCTTAACATCAGTATCAAAACCGTTGAAGCGCACCGCGCAAACATCATGGAAAAACTTGAAGTCACTACCGTTGCCGATCTCATGAAAATCGCTCTCATCACCGCTGAAGGTGACGCATGACCGCCCGCATCATCGATGGCAAAGCCCTGTCCGATGCCGTTAAAACAGATGTTTCCGAACGTGTACAAGCACTGAAAGCCCGGGGCGTCACACCCGGCCTGGCTGTTGTGCTTGTAGGAGAAGATCCCGCGTCGCAGGTGTATGTGCGCAACAAGGCGGCGGCCTGCGAGAAAGCCGGCCTGCACTCGCGCGTTATCAGGCTTGATGCCGGCATCACCGAAGAAGCACTGCTCGATGTGGTGCGTGAACTGAATGCCGACCCGGCCATCCACGGCATTCTGGTGCAACTGCCTTTGCCGAAACACATGAACTCAGCCCGGGTCATTGAAACGATCGCAGCTCACAAAGACGTCGACGGCTTCCATATCAGCAATGCGGGTCTGCTCATGACCGGCCAACCGCTGTTTCGTCCGTGCACGCCCTACGGTGTCATGAAAATGTTCGAGGCCTGCAACGTTGCTTTGCGCGGTGCCGAAGCCGTGGTTGTCGGCGCGAGCAACATCGTTGGCAAACCCATGGCCATGCTGCTGCTGGCGGCCGGTGCCACGGTCACCATCTGCAATTCGAAAACACGTGACCTGGCCGCCCAGACCCGCCGTGCCGACGTGCTGGTTGTTGCCACCGGAAAACCCGGCATGATCACGGGCGACATGATCAAACCCGGCGCAGTCGTCATTGATGTCGGTATCAACCGCTTGCCCGACGGCAAACTGGTCGGCGATGTCGATTTCCCGTCTGCCTCGCAAGTTGCTGCAGCCATAACACCGGTGCCCGGTGGTGTGGGTCCCATGACCATTGCCATGCTGCTGGTCAACACCCTTGAAGCGGCCGAAAGGTCACTGAACGCATGACACCTGATCTTGATACCAACCCCTTGCTGGTTCCGGTCAGCGAACTGATTGATTATGCGCGGGTCGAACCTGCCCATATCGAACCGGCGGTGCGTCATCTCATCGAAAAGACACGCACGGTTATTGAACGTGTTGCCCTGCCCGAAACACCCGCCCGGTGGTCAACATTGATCGAACCCATTGAAGACAGTTCGCAGGCTTTGTGGCGGGCCTGGTCAGTGGCTGGACACCTGAACGCTGTTGTCAATTCACCTGAATTGCGCGCTGCCTACAATGCATGTCTTCCCCTGATCACGGAATTTTCCACCTGGGTCGGTTTGCATCGTGGCTTGTTCGGGCAGTACCGGAAGCTTCGCCAGTCGGAAGAATTTGCACTGCTGTCATCGACGCGTCAGCGTATTCTTGAGCTTGCGCTGCGCGACTTCCGCCTGAGCGGTGTTGAACTGGAAGGCGAACAACGCGAAGAATACGCCCGAATTTCCGATCAGCAGGCCCAGGCATCCCAGAAATTCTCGGAAAACGTCCTCGACAGCGTCGATGCCTGGATACTCCATGTAACCGATGCTGCCCAACTTGAAGGGCTGCCGGAAAGCGTCAAAAGCCAGGCGCAGGAACAGGCTCGCGAACGCGAGCTTGATGGGTGGGTACTCACGCTTAAAATGCCCTGCTACATACCGGTCATGCAGTACGCGCACGATGCTTCGATACGCCAGGCCATGTACCGTGGTTACGCCACCATCGCTTCCGAGCACGGCAAACCCGAACTCGATAACTCCACCCTAATCGAGCAACTGCTGGCTTTGCGGGCGCGTGAGGCGACTTTGCTGGGCTATACCAGTTTTGCACAGATGCGTCTTGAAACACGCATGGCAGACACGGCAGAACAAGTGCTTGCCTTCCTGCGCGATCTTGCCACAAGGGCAAAACCGCATGCGCAGCGCGACCTTGCCGAACTCAAGGCATTTGCAGCCGCCGAACTGGGCATGGATCACCTTGAGCCCTGGGATATCGCATTTGTTTCCGAGCGCTTGCGTGAATCGCGTTATGCCTATTCTGAAGAAGAAATCAAACAGTATTTCACTGAACCCCACGTCTTGAAAGGGCTCTTCCATGTCGCCGAAGAACTGTTCAGCGTCCGCTTTGAACCGCTCCAGGCTCCTGTATGGCATGACGATGTCCGCGTCTTCAATGTGGTTGACACACAAGGTGTTGTCCTGGGTACGCTCTATACCGATCTTTATGCGCGTCAGGGCAAACAAAGTGGTGCCTGGGTCGATAGCGAACGCAGTCGCCGTCGCACACCTGAAGGGCTGCAGACACCCGTGGTGTACCTGACCTGCAACTTCTCGCAACCCCAGGGCAACCAGCCCGCCCTGCTCACCCACGATGACGTCATCACCTTGTTCCACGAAAGCGGTCATGCCTTGCATGCCCTGCTTTCACGTATCGATGACCCGGGTGCATCCCCCTTTGCCAGCGTCGAATGGGATGCCATTGAACTGCCTTCGCAGTTCATGGAAAATTTCTGCTGGGAGTGGCCTGTTGTCAGGGCAATGTCGGCGCATGTTGAAACCGCGCAACCCTTGCCTCGCGAGCTTTACGACAAACTGCTTGCCGCACGTAACTTCCAGAGCGGTATGCAAATGTTGCGTCAGATTGAATTTTCGTTGTTTGACATGATCATTCACCATCAGGCGCAAGGCTTGTCGATAAACGCGGTACTTGCAACGCTGAATACGGTACGTGACGAAGTTGCCGTACTGTTCCCGCCTGAATGGCACCGTTTCCCGCATAATTTTTCGCATCTTTTTGCAGGCGGCTATGGTGCGGGCTACTACAGCTATAAATGGGCCGAAGTTCTGTCGTCCGATGCCTATGCCGTTTTTGAGGAACAGGCCTTCGCCCACGAAGGGCGCGACCGGCATGTTCTGAATGCCGCGTGTGGCCAGCGTTTTCTTGCCGAGATCCTTGCTGTCGGCGGTGCACGCCCGGCGGCAGAATCGTTCAGGGCCTTCAGGGGGCGTGAGCCATCGATCGAGGCGTTACTGCGCCATAGCGGCATGACCACTGAGGCCCTGTCGAGCTGATTTCAGCTCGATAGCCGTTGATCACGCGCTCTGTGATGCCACCCGCCGGTGTATCAACACGTCATGCACCGGCGGGATCAAACTCATGAAAATCCGATGAAATTTCCCACCAACCAAACACTTCATAACATCGATTGCCGTGGTTTGGCACGCCTGCGCACCACGGCGCTTGTACGCAGCAAGGCCGTGGTGCGCTCCCTTGTCCTTTCCCTGTGCCTGGGCACAGCGTGCATCGGCAATACCGTGATTGCCTCGGGTGTGACTGCAGCGGGCACTGAACGTGAAACAGCCGTGCACCCGGTCAAGGGCTTTCTGCCTGACCTGCAGTTCACGCTTCAAGGGGCCGGCAACAAAACCTGGACTCAAAACGACTTCAAAGGGAAAGTCGTTTTGATGTTTTTCGGGTATGCCAGTTGTCCGGATATCTGTCCGACCACCATGGCCCAGTTGTCCCATGTCATGGAAGAACTGGGTCCGCGTGCTGAACAGGTTCGCATCGTTTTTGTCAGTGTCGATCCACACCGCGACACCCCTGAGATCCTTCAAGCCTATGTAGATGCCTTCGACAAGCATGCCATCGGGCTAACAGGTACAGAAAAACAGGTGGCTGATCTTGCCCGACGTTACCGGGTGGCTTACCAGATCGAAAAACCCCGCGCCGACAACCCCAACAACTATGAAGTGGCACATAGTCGGGGGATTTACATGTTTGACACCAAGGGTAAAGCCCGCCTGCTTGCCAGCGACGGGGAATCTGTTGAGGCACTGACCGAAGGAGTACGCCGCATTCTGGATGCGGGCTGATTGGAGCGGGTTGTATCAGCCCGGTGCACCCCAGTGCGACACAAACCTGCTGTAGTCGGAACGCTTGGGTGCAGCCGTTGACTGAATGGGTGTGCCTATCGATACAAACCCCATGAAACGGTAATCCAGGGGATCAAAACCAAGGTTTTCGGCGACTTCGTCAACATACGTGCCTATCCCGGTGCTCCAGAATGCTCCGTAACCCAGCATGTGAGCGGCATTCAATATATTCATGACAGCGGCCCCGGTGGCGAGCAAGCGCTCGTGCTCGGGGATTTTCGTATTGGCGTGATCAAGGTGGCAGGCAACGCCAATGAGCAAGGGTACATTGTGTAGCCAGCGCCGGGCATTGGCTTCTTTTTCGGGTGGTAAAGCTTGCCCCGAAGCCTTGACAGCCCCCAGGGCCATGTCGGCCAGCTGCTGAACTGCAGCATCACGAATGATCACAAAACGCCAGGGCTCAAGTTTGCCGTGGTCGGGTGCCGAAACTGCCGACTGCAGAATACGGGCCAGTTCGTCATCGGTGGGCGCCGGGCCTTGCACAAATTTGATGGAACGGCGTGAAATCAGGGAAACAATGGGATCAGCAGACATGCAATTCTTCCTTAACGTTGAACAAGCAGCGCTTTCATGTCACGCACCGCTTTTTCCCAGCCATCGAAGACAGCCTGTGCAACAATGGCGTGACCAATATTCAGTTCTGACAACCCTGGCAGCGCAACAACCGGCTGCACGTTGGTGTAGTGTAATCCGTGCCCGGCATTGACCCTTAAGCCGTGCCCTACCCCGGCAGCAATAGCGACACGCAAACGGCTCAATTCATGTGCAATTGCATCAGGCTCGGTTGCGTGCGCATAGGCCCCTGTGTGCAGTTCGACCACGCGGGCACCGGCACGAACTGCCGCTTCGACCTGTACGGGGTCGGGGTCGATGAACAATGAAACACGGATGCCTGCAGCATTCAGTTGGGCAACGGCAGCCTGCACCTGGGTGAAGTGGCCCAGTACATCGAGCCCGCCTTCAGTTGTCAGTTCCTCGCGACGTTCAGGTACCAGGCAGACATCGTGTGGACGCACTGTGCAGGCGATATCAAGCATTTCAGACGTAATCGCGCATTCCAGATTCATGCGTGTACGGATGAGGGGACGCAGGGCAAAAAGATCAGCATCCTGAATGTGCCGGCGATCCTCGCGCAGATGCAGGGTGATAAGGTCGGCACCTGCGTCTTCGGCACGCAAGGCGGCCTGAACAGGATCTGGATAGGACGTGTGACGTTGCTGGCGCAAGGTCGCGACATGGTCAATATTGACACCGAGTTCGATCACGAAAGGCTCCGTTTACGGCTGGAACAATCAGCTGGAACAGCCGCAACGCAGTTCAGTTGCGGCATTGAAAAAAAACAGGTGATGAAGGCAACGCGCCCCTTCAACCCAGCAACAAGGCGTCGTCGGCGAGCTTTTCTCCCCTGACCTGCTCGAACATTCGCAACAGATCAGGGACATCGAGACCCGTACGGGCGTTGCCGCTGACATCGAGCACAACCTTGCCCTGGTGCAACATGATGGTGCGCTCACCGACATCAAGTGCCTGGCGCATGCTGTGCGTGACCATCATGGTCGTCAGGCTGTTTTCCTGGACAATACGCGCCGTAAGTTGCAGAACGAAGTCGGCCGTGCGCGGGTCGAGCGCTGCAGTGTGTTCATCGAGCAACAGAATGCGTGAAGGCTGCAGCGCTGCCATGAGCAGGCTGACTGCCTGACGCTGCCCACCCGATAAAAGACCGATGCGATCTGAAAGGCGATTCTCAAGCCCGAGTCCGAGTGTGGCAAGGCGCTCGCGGAAAAGTTCGCGCATGGATGCTTTGACGGCCCTTGACAACCCCCGGGGCTCGCCACGACTGCAGGCCAGTGCCATATTTTCTTCAATGGTAAGGTCTTCGCAGGTGCCTGCCATGGGATCTTGAAAAACCCGCGCAACCCGTTTTGCCCGTTCCCAGACGGGTTGATGCGTGACATCTTTGTTGTCGATGACGATTGCACCGGAATCAATCGGCAAGTCGCCTGAAATGGCATTCAGAAACGTAGACTTGCCGGCTCCGTTCGAACCGATGACGGTGACGAACTGACCGGACGGGATATCGAGTGAGAGCCCCCTGAGCGCCCGGGTTTCAATAGGCGTTCCCGGGTTGAATGTGATCTGGAGATTGGATGCGCTGAGCATGTCAGTTTCCTTTGGCACGCAAACGTTGTTTGAGCAAGGGTATGACCAGCGCAATGGTGACCAGTACCGCCGTGACCAGATTGAGATCCTGGGCTTTCAAACCAATGAAATCGGCATTCAGTGCAAGCGCGATGAAAAAACGGTAAAGCACTGCACCGAGCACAACCGACAGCGTGATGATGGCCAGTTTGCGCGAGGGCAGGATACTTTCACCCACAATGACTGCAGCAAGACCAATGACAATGGTGCCGATACCCATGGAGATATCGGCTCCGCCCTGAGACTGCGCAAACAGCGCACCAGCCAGTGCACACAGGGCATTGGAAATGGCCATGCCCACCAGAATGCGGTTGCCTGTTGCCACACCCTGGGCGCGCGCCATACGTGGGTTGGAACCTGTTGCTCGCATGGCCAGCCCGGCCTGAGTGGAAAAATACCAGTCAAGACCAAACTTCACCAGGATCACGAGCACCAGAAGAATGATGGGCCGTACGACGTAATCGGCGATGGAGTCGGGCTGCAGCAGCGTGAACACGGTGGGTTCCGTGATGAGCGGCACGTTGGGACGACCCATGATGCGCAGGTTGATCGAATACAGTGCAATCATCATCAGAATACTGGCCAGAAGATCCATGATCTTGAGGCGCACGTTCAGCCATCCGGTGATCATACCGGCGACAGCACCTGCAAAAATAGCCGCCAGGGTTGCGGTGAAGGGGTCCATGCCCATGCCGATGAGCGTGGCAGCCACTGCACCACCCAGGGGGAAACTGCCATCAACGGTGAGATCGGGAAAGCGCAACACCCGGAACGAAATAAGCACGCCCAGCGCGACCAGACCGAAGATCAGGCCGATTTCAAGGGCGCCCCACAATGAATAGATTGACATGACTGGTGACTGAAAAAGAAAAAGGCGGGCTGCTGATGCACCTCCCGCCTGACTCGAGGTTTGATTGTCGGAATTTTACTCGACAACCTGCGCTGCCGACTTGATCAGTTCAGGGGACAACGTGACGCCTTGGCGTTTTGCGGCACCCGGGTTTACAAACAGTTCAAGTTTGCTGCTTGTTTCGGACGCGATGTCGCCGGGTTTTTCACCTTTCAGAACGCGAATGACCATCTTGCCGGTCTGGATGCCGAGATCGTGATAGTTGACACCAAGAGCGGCAATGGCACCACGCTTGACCGAGTCGGTATCAGAGGCCACCAGCGGCACCTTGGCATCGTTACCAACCTTGACCAATGCCTCGTAGGCAGAAACCACGTTGTTGTCAGTATTGGTGTAAATGACATCGACCTTGCCGATGAGACTGCGCGCAGCTGCGCCGACATCGACGGTGCGTGAGGCTGTGGCTTCAACCAGGCTCATGCCAGACTTGGGCAACAATTCGCGCAAGCGTTCAACGACAACGACAGAGTTGGCCTCGCCCGGGTTGTAGACCATGCCGACCCGAGTGGCGCCCGGCACGACTTTCTTGATGAGATCAACCTGCTTTTCCAGTGAGAGCGTGTCGGAGACCCCGGTTACATTGGTGCCCGATGGCTGCATGGACTTGACCAGTTGCGCCGCTACGGGGTCGGTGACGGCAGAATAGACAACAGGGATGGTTTTCGTGGCAGCCACCACAGCCTGCGCCGAAGGCGTGGCAATGGCCACAATGACATCGGGTTTGTCGCCCACAAACTTGCGGGCTATTTGAGCGGCTATGGCCGTGTTGCCCTGCGCTGTCTGGAATTCCCACTTCAGACCTTTGGCCTGGGTGTAGCCGGCATCAGTCAGTGCCTTCTGAACGCCATCGCGCAGGGAATCGAGGGCTGGATGCTCAACGATGGAGGTAACGGAAACAGACTGGGCAAGCGCGGCGGGGCCGCAAGCCAATGCTGCCACGACAGCAGCAACACCCAGAACGGCACGGGCAGACAAAGTTAACCGCATTGAAGACTCCTTGAAGAAAAAGCACATGCAATACAATGCATGCGCACGCATGTTATTAGTATGGATCAACGACCTGTAGTGCTGAAAGGCAAGTCTACCGTGTCCGGAAAAAAAATGCCCGCTGGGGATTTCCCCCGCAGCACCGAGTGTGCTCAGGCAACTCCGGGGGGGCCACCGTGAAGCTGTGCCAGCAACTGACGGGCCCAGCGCGTTGCCTCGGGCAGACCGAACCGACTCTCGAGAGCCTGGGCACGATCAAGGAGATCTGCTGTTGTGATCGGAGGCAACGCCCCCTTGAAAGCCAGGATGACCCGGTTTCCTGCATCGATTTCGGGCAATTCGAGAACACGCCCGGAAAAAATCTTTGAAATGCGGTCGATGTTGGGCTGAAAACTGCTGTGGTTGCCGAACAGATTGACGGTCATGATGCCGTCATCGGCCAGCACGTTGTGACAACCCTTGTAAAACTTCAGAGAACTGCGCACGGGGCCCTGGGCATCGGCATCGTAAAGATCAACCATCAGCGCCCGCACCCGACCCTGATTGACAGGATCATTGACCCACACCCCGGCATCGGTATGTTCAATCAGGCTGCGTTCCGACACCGGCAGACGAAAAAACTGCCGGCACAGTGCGGTGACGGCAGGATTCCATTCAACGGTGACGAGATCCGAAACCGTGTGGCGCATGCAATGGCGCGTGAGTGAGCCCGCACCCAAGCCAAGGATCCCCAGAGTATCTTTTTTGCCGGGTTGGATGAACAACAGCCAGGCCATCATCTGGCGCGTATAAGCCAGCACCAGTTCGCTTGGCCGCGCAGTACGCATGGCACCCTGCACCCATTCGGAATCAAAATGCAGGTAGCGGATCCCACCCTGCTCGGACAGCGTGGGCTCATCGTTGGCATAGCCGGGATCAACGGTTTCAGACACGGTCAGTCAGTTCAAAGGATTAAACACGCTCGAAGATGGCCGCAATACCCTGGCCACCGCCAATACACATGGTTACGAGCGCATAACGACCCTGGATACGCTGCAATTCGTGGACAGCCTTGACGGTAAGAATGGCACCGGTAGCCCCGATGGGGTGTCCGAGGCTGATACCACTGCCGTTCGGATTGATTTTGGCCGGGTCAAAGCCAAGTTCCTGGGCAACGGCACATGCTTGTGCGGCAAAGGCTTCGTTGGCCTCGATGACATCGATTTGATCAAGCGTGAGACCCGCGCGTGCAAGCGCCTGACGCGTTGCAGGCACAGGACCAATACCCATGTAATCGGGATCAACGCCGGCATGCGCGTAGGCAACCAGGCGAGCCAGTGGCTTGCTGCCACGCGTTGCAGCTTCGGTAGCCGACATGAGCACGACAGCCGCAGCACCATCGTTGATGGCCGAGGCGTTTCCGGCCGTGACCGAGCCGCTTTCGCGGTCGAACACAGGCTTCAGTTTGTTGAATGTATCGATTGTGGCATCGGTGCGAACATGCTCATCGGTATCGAATGTTACGTCACCCTTGCGGGTTTTCAGGACGACAGGAACGATCTGGTCACGAAAATACCCTTGGGCCAATGCATGGGCAGCACGCTGGTGAGAGACAACAGCAAGCGCATCTTGAGCTTCACGGGAAATACCGTATTTGCGCGCAACATTTTCGGCGGTGATACCCATGTGCACCCCCTTGAACGGGTCGGACAAAGCACCGGTCATCATGTCGATCATGCGACTGTCACCCATACGTGAGCCCCAGCGTTGCCCGACCGCCGCATACGGCGCCCGGCTCATGCTTTCAGCCCCGGCGGCAACAGCCACCGAGGCATCGCCTAGCATGATGGCCTGGGCCGCCGACACAACAGCCTGCAAACCTGATCCGCACAACCGGTTCACATTGAAGGCCGGGGTTTCGTGGGCGACACCGGCCGCCACCGAAGCAACGCGCGACAGGTACATGTCGCGCGGTTCGGTATTGATGACATGCCCGACCACCACATGCCCGACGTCACTGCCGGCCACGGCCGCGCGCTCAAGCGCCGACTTGATGACAGCCGCACCGAGATCGCAAGGGGGAATGTCTTTGAGGGAACCACCGAAATCACCGATTGCGGTACGGCAGGCGCTGACCACCACTACTTCGTGCATTATGAGTCTCCAGTTTGAAGGCAAACATGCCATCACCCGATCTGAATGAACGGCATCCACCTTTTCTTAGATTGTAAACGGGTGCCGTCAAGACGGCACCCATCGCAAACATGCGAATAACATCAAAAAAACTCAGGAGCGCGGATCATTTGACTCGCGACTTGTTTTTTCCTGATCGCCGGGTTCACCCTTGTTTTGTGATGACTTGGCATCCGGGGCCACCCAATCAAGAGGTTTGATGACAAAAGGCTGCTTGCGTGCAGTCGATTTGTTCGACATAGGATCTCCTGTTGCGATGCGGAAAACACACCGTATGCTTTCCTGGCCCTTTTAGGGTACCCTAATAAACTTGATAAATCCAATTTTTATAAGCACTTACACGTGAATACCGCTTCTCGACTGAAAATCGCCACCTGGAATGTCAACTCCCTTAAGGTGCGGCTGCAACATGTCACCGACTGGCTCACGGCAAACCCGGTCGATGCGCTGTGTCTTCAGGAACTGAAGTTGCCTGACGAAAAATTTCCCCTGCAGGCATTCACCGACATGGGCTACCAGGCCTGCTGGGCCGGTCAGAAAACATACAATGGTGTCGCGATCATCAGTCGTGAGCCGCTTACAGACACCCAGCGCAATATCCCGGGCTTCGACGATCCCCAACAGCGCGTGATCGCCGGAACGCTTGAAACGTCTATGGGCCAGGTGCGCCTGATCAGCGCTTATTGCCCAAACGGGCAAGCACTTGACAGTGACAAATACCAGTACAAGCTTTCATGGTTCAAGGCACTCGAAGCCTGGCTCGCGCAGGAACTCAGGAAACACCCCAATCTGGCTATTCTGGGCGACTACAACATCGCCCCGGCCGATGAAGATGTTCACGATCCCGTCAAATGGAAAGACGACATACTCGTTTCCCCTGCTGAACGTCATGCGTTTTCGGCACTGCTCGAACTTGGCCTGACCGACATTTTCCGGGCATTCCCGCAGGCACCTGAACTTTACACCTGGTGGGATTACCGGCGTTTTGCTTTTCGGCGTAATGCAGGCCTGCGCATTGATCACATTCTGCTGTCCGACAACCTGGCCCGACGTGCAACCTCATGCATCATTGACACGCAACCGCGTGCACTCGAACAACCCTCGGATCACGCACCGGTGATCGCGTCGATCACACTTTAATGCCCCGCCACGCTGCCAGAGCCGGAAATCGTCGGTTGCAAATCCGGCGAATACCCGGCTCGTTCAAGCGGCGCTTCGCTATGAACGATTCTGATCCGACAGGCTGCTGGTTACCGTGTGTCTTCAACATGCCGGGCAAACGGCACGATATACTTTGCAGGCATCGGCCAACTCGGAGTCATACACCATGCTGTTCAAGGTGATCAGGTCAGGTTCTCAGCATATATTGTCTGTTTCGCATCAGCGTCTCCAACGCTATATGCGCGACCTTCCTGCCACGGCTTTTCTGCGGGAATGGCTGGCGTCTCCTAAATCGATCGGGGCTATTTGCCCCAGCTCACGGTACCTGGCACGCACCATGGCACGTCAGATTCCCGTGTCATCTGCCGGCTTGATCATCGAACTCGGCCCGGGTACCGGTGTTGTCACACAGGCGCTTCTTGAGCGCGGTGTATCGCCCGACAAACTTGTCCTGATCGAATTTTCTGCTCCGTTTGTCCAGCGACTGCGTCAACGCTTTCCAGGCGTTACCGTCCTGCATGGCAATGCAGCGAATTTGTCCGAGCTCGTACCCCGGTCTTTGCCTGTCGATGCCATTGTCTCCAGTCTCCCGCTGTGCTCCTTGCCAACGGCCTTGACACGCGCAATTCTTGATCAGTGGGAACATGTGCTGGGCGTGCGCGGCGGGGTTGCAGTGCAGTTCACGTACAATATGGCGAAACCCGGCTGGATGCGCTTCATCAAGGCGACAGCAGGCTTTTCCACACTCGTGTGGGCCAACATTCCTCCGGCCCGTGTCAGCTGTTTCCATTTTCCTGCACGCGCTTGCCTTTCCTCCAAACACCATGACACCCTCTTTCAAGACACGCATCCTTCAGGAACTTGAACAGTGTTTATTGCTGGGCGTGAACCTCGATGACGCAGAGTTCACCGTTTGCCTGGCCATCGCCGAACCCGATATCAACCTGGTCGCCGACATCCTGCCTCCCCGGTATTTTGAAAACGATGCCAATGTGCATGTGGCTGCACTGACTCATCCTGATGACGCCGGCGACACCATCAACGACATCACCTTTGCATTGGAACCCGGTGACACCGTTGTTTTTCTTTGTATCGACGAAGCGACCTTCGATGCAGCGCTGGCTGTGTTCGATCAGGTTTGAATCGTCCTTGACCCCACCCGTGTTTTCATCATGACAGAATCATCAGGTAACGTTTTCATGGTCGTTGCGCCCAGTGGCGCCGGTAAATCCAGTCTGGTCAACGCCCTGCTTCAGCAGGACCCCGCCATTGTGTTGTCCGTTTCATGCACGACGCGTGCCCCACGCCCCGGTGAAGAACACGATAAGCACTACCGTTTTATAAGCGTTCCGGAATTCCAGTCTTTACGCTCTCAGGGCAAATTGCTGGAATGGGCCGAAGTGCATGGCAATTTCTACGGTACGCCCCGTGATCGTATCGATGAATCCCTGGCAAACGGGCGCGATGTCCTGCTTGAAATTGACTGGCAAGGGGCACGACAGGTGCGCAAGCACTACCCATCAGTCATTGACATCTTCATCCTTCCACCGTCCATCGAAACACTTGAGGAGCGCCTGAACCAACGCGGCCAAGACGATCCACAGGTTATAGCCCGACGCATGCTGGCCGCCGGCAGTGAAATATCGCATGCACCAGAATGCCAATATGTTATTATCAATCAAGACTTTAGCTTGGCTCTTGAGCAGCTTGTACACATTGTTTCGGCGGCGCGTATGCGCTTCCCTGCCCAAGCAACCCGACACTCGAACCTGTTTTCCCAGTTGGGCATAGGCCGGTCATCTGCGTCTTAGCGGTGTATCGGCTGTTTGTGTCAGGCGTACAATAACCCCTTGTTCATTGTCGGCGGGCGCATGGTGTTTCGCTCCCGTCACGCTCATTCTATCTATCCAGGAATCCCATGGCCCGTATCACTGTTGAAGATTGTCTCAATCGTATTCCCAACCGCTTCGACCTCACGCTGGCGGCCACGTATCGCGCACGCGAACTTGCCCAGGGGCACGAACCGCGCCTTGAAAGCAAAGACAAACCTACGGTAACCGCCCTGCGTGAAATAGCGGCCGGTGTCACCGGTCCCGAAATGCTTCGCAAGGTTCCAACCTGATTTCCCAAGGCAGCATATGGCGTTCTCCACTCTTCGTGATGCTTCATCCGGCCTGTTGGCCGTTCTGAAGAAGCGCCCGCGTCTTGGACGAAGTAAAGGTTCCAAGCCAGGTGGATTACGCCCTCCTGATCCCCTCGAAGAATCCTCAGCGCCGCCGATCGCATCACTGGCGGCACTGACCCAAACGATCAGCGCCTACCTTGATGCCAAAGACATCGAGCGGGTGCGCGAAGCTTATCGCTTTTCCGATCAGGCCCACCTGGGGCAGTTCAGGGCCAGTGGCGAACCCTACATTTCACACCCTATCGCAGTCACTGAAATCTGTGCCGGCTGGAAGCTCGATGTCGATTCCCTCATGGCCGCCCTGCTCCACGATGTCATGGAAGATCAAGGGGTAACGAAGCAGGAGCTGGCTGAACGGTTTGGCACCGGTGTGGCAGAAATCGTCGATGGTCTTTCAAAGCTTGATCGCCTTGAATTCGCAACCAAGGCAGAGCAACAGGCAGAAAGTTTTCGCAAAATGCTGCTGGCCATGGCGCGCGATGTTCGCGTCATTCTCATCAAACTGGCTGATCGCCTGCACAACATGCGCACCCTTGGGGCTGTCAGCAATGAAAAACGTCGTCGCGTAGCGCGCGAAACGCTGGAAATCTATACTCCGATCGCTCACCGACTCGGCCTTAATGCCTTGTTTCGGGAACTGCAGGATCTCTGTTTTCAGGCCATGCACCCCAATCGCTACCAGGTGCTTCAGAAAGCCATGATGGCAGCGCGTGGTAACCGGCGTGAAGTAATTGGAAAAATCACGGATGCCGTTCGGGTCGCCCTGCCTGCAGCCGGCATCGAGGCGGAAGTCTCCGGACGCGAAAAGTCGCTGTTCAGCATTTACAACAAAATGCTTGAACAGAAAAAAACCTTTTCCGAGGTCCTTGATATCTACGGGTTCCGGGTCATTGTGCATACATTGCCTGAATGTTATCTGGCTCTGGGTACCCTGCATCAGTTGTACCGTCCGGTACCCGGAAAGTTCAAAGATTACATTGCCATTCCGAAGTTGAATGGTTATCAGTCGCTGCATACTACACTGGTCGGGCCTTACGGCACACCAGTCGAATTCCAGTTCCGTACCCGCGACATGGACCACGTAGCCGAAGAAGGCGTTGCCTCACACTGGCTCTACAAAGACGACAAAACCAGTCTTAACGAACTGCAAAAGCGTACGCATCAGTGGCTGCAATCATTGCTCGATATTCAAAGCCAGACCGGCGATTCCGGTGAGTTCCTTGAACATGTCAAGGTTGATCTCTTTCCAGATGCTGTCTACGTATTCACACCGCGGGGAAAAATCATTTCATTGCCGCGCGGCGCCACGCCCATCGACCTGGCCTATGCCATTCACACCGACATCGGCAACCAGGCTGTTGCGTGCAAGGTCAATGGCGAATTCACACCGCTGCGTACCGAACTGAAAAGTGGCGATACCATCGAAATCGTCACATCACCAGCCTCCAGACCCAGTGCCCAATGGCTTAATTACGTACGCACCGGGCGGGCCCGTTCGGAAATCCGCCATTACCTGCGTACGGTCAAGTACGAAGAATCCGTGGCATTCGGGCAGCGCCTTCTCAGCCAGGCCTTTGCTCAACTGGGCATTACCGAACCGGCTCCCGATGACCCCGAATGGGAAAAACTGGCCAAGGGTTCAGGGGCCAGTTCACGTCAGGAAATTCTGGCTGACATTGGTCTGGGAAAACGGCTGGCTGCGGTTGTTGCACGCCGCTTCACGCCTGAACATGCCATCGTGGCCACCACGGCAGCCGCTGTCGATGAAATCACGGCAACAACCAACACACCCATTCTCATTCACGGCAATGAAGGCCAGGCCGTTCAATTGGCACCATGCTGCGGCCCCCTGCCAGGCGATGCCATCATCGGGGGTATTCGCCTGGGTCATGGCCTGGTCGTGCACATGGCCGAATGCGCCGTGGCGCAGCGTGCCCAGGCGCGCGAACCTGAGCGCTGGATACCCGTCACCTGGGGACGCGACACTGCCCGCCATCTGTCAACCCGCCTTGATGTAACCGTACTGAACGAACGCGGCGTGCTGGGTCGTCTGGCAGCAGAAGTGACTGAAGCAGACTCCAACATCATGCATGTCACCATGCAAGACGAACCTGGCGCCTCGACAGCGTTGCTGCACCTGACCGTTCAAGTTGACAGCCGCAAGCACCTGGCTCAGGTGATCCGGGCCATACGTCATGTGCCGCAAGTTCAGAAAATTGTGCGCGTGAAAGGCTGAAACCTGTTGCCAAGAATCTGCAAGATCTTGGTGCGCAGGAACCTGCCTGTGTTCAGGGCAATCCAGCCTGGCGCCCTGAATGGGCTTGCATACTTACTGACGCAAAAAGATGGCGGGGTCAACCCTGACATTGTTAAGACTGACATTCCAGTGCAAATGCGGTCCGGTTGACCGACCGGTGGATCCTGTGCGCGCAATGATCTGACCACGCTTGACTGTGTCTCCCACCTTGACATCAAATGCCGATAAATGGCAGTACATGGTGATCAGGCCGTGCCCGTGATCCACAAAAACTGTTTTTCCGTTGAAGTAGTAGTCAGCCACAATGGTGACCACGCCATCGGCCGGTGCCTTGACGGGTGTACCTGTGGGCACTGCAAAATCAAGCCCGGAGTGTGCATTGCGTTCCTGACCGTTGAAGAAACGGCGCAGACCAAAGGGGCTTGAAAGACGCCCTTGCACAGGTTTGTCGAACAGCACATTGCTTGGGGGGTGATCACGAAATCGGGCATATGCCTGCATCTGTTCACGAAACTCACGTTCGTAGCGTTTCAATTGCTCCGGATCCGGATCAACATGGCGTGTATTCTTGAGCGTGATGTGCTGGCTTTTGTAGGTTTTTGGATTGATCGTGAAATCGATTGTGTAGTCTCGACCAGACTCGGTGACACGCACCGCACTTTTGCCGGGTACTGCCTTCAGATCGATACCCACCAGAGCCAGCCATTGCTGATCGGAGTCTTTGACGACCAGCACGGGAAGTTCGTTGTAGGTCACGGCGGGACGATTGACTGACGGCTTGAGTGTCAGCGCAGCCACACCACCCGGCACAGGCTGGTGCAACTGGCGCGCAATGTAACCTGCCGATGCCTGGGCATGGACTGCAGCCAGCATCCCCCAAAAAAAGACGACAACAAGAGCCAGTTTGTGTACTGCTGCCTTCATACGCGTACTTTCCAACGCCAATTACATAAAACAACGCCCATCAGGGCGACGGCAAATCCGGTGATCTGGATCGTACCCAGACGATCACCAAACAGAAACCAGGCCTGCAGCGCTGCCAGAGGGGGAGCAAGAAACATGAGCGATGAGGCTTTGGCGGCCTGACCACGACGCACCAGCCAGACCAGAAGAAACGCGCCAACCCCTGAAAGGACAAACGATGCCCAGGCAAGAGCGCCCCACAAGGCCAGGGACCCATCCCAATGGCGTTCACCAAGCAACACAACGAAGACCGCCGTGAAAACCATGGAGCCCATGTTCTGGATAGCTGACGAAACGCGGATATCGCTACCGGCAATCGATGTTTTCTGCAACAGCGTACCGAGCGTGATCGAAAAAATAGCCAGCAACCCGATGGATAGCCCCATCCAGCCAAAAGACTGGTCGCCGCCCGCCTGCAGACCCGGCTGTACAACCAGAGCCACACCAGTCAGCCCCAGAGCCAATCCTGCCCAAACGCGCGTGTCAGGGCGCTCTCCGAGCGCCGGAATGGCAAGAACTGCAGTGAATACAGGTTGCAGCGCCCCGAGTAAAGCCATGATTGCAGGCGGCACTCCGTGTCCGATCGCCCAGTAGGTACCCGACAGGTACAGACCCTGCAAAAGCACACCGGCCAGCAGGTGACGTGGAAATTGCCGTAGTGGTGGCCAAGGGAGACGCAACCACAGTGCAATGCCCGTGAACATGGCCGCCGCAATTGCTGTACGGACCATGAGAAACAATGTGGTGTCGGCATGGGGCAAGATGAACTTGCCCACCGTGAATCCGGTGGACCACACGAACACGAAAACAACGGAAAGAATGAGAACCATGAATGACCGAGCGCCCGGGGCAATGATCAGACAACCGGAACCGGTTCGAGACGGAATTCGCGGGAACAGCGTGAGGCCAGCGCGGCATCGTGGGTTACCAGAACCAGTGTCGTTTGACGTTCCAGATGCAGCGAAAACATGAGTTCAATCACTTTTTCTCCAGTGGCCGCATCAAGACTGCCTGTGGGTTCATCGGCAAACAGTATTTTGGGTTGAACCACAAAGGCACGGGCAAGCGAGACACGTTGTTGTTCACCCCCGGAAAGCGTGCGCGGGTAGTGCTGCATGCGCTGGCTCAGGCCCACACGTTCGAGCATGGCACGGGCATCGGACAGCGCAGGCTTGCCGGCCAGTTCAAGTGGCAGCATCACGTTTTCCAGTGCGGTAAGATTAGGCAGCAACTGAAAGGATTGAAAGACGAAACCCACGTGGCGTGACCTGAGTTGTGCTCGCTGTTCTTCGTTCATCTGGAAAATGTCGTGGCCCAGCAGGCGCACCGTACCCGATGACGGGGTATCGAGACCGGCCATCAGCCCTAGCAGGGTCGATTTTCCGGAACCTGAGCGGCCCGTGATGGCCAGGGTTTCACCCGGTTGCACACCGAAACTGATGTTCTCAAGCAAGGTCAGTGTGCCGCTCGAGTCGGTAACACGTTTGCTTAACTGATCAACCTCGATGGAATGGACGCTTTTCATGAATGTATCCGGTAAAAGACGCTTTTTCCTGAGCTCAATGCTGGCACTTGGCCTGACGACTATTGTTCACACACCCCACGCAACCACTTCGCAAACCACAAGCAAAAAAAACGTGCTTGTGATCGGTGACAGTTTATCGGCCGAATATGGCCTGCAACGTGGTACGGGCTGGGTTGAACTGATCGCACAGCGCCTTCAGGAAAGGCATCCAGAATACCAGATTCAAAACAGCAGTATCAGTGGCGACACGACCCGCGGCGGGGTTTCGCGTCTTCCCGATGCACTTGATACCTACAAACCGTCGATCGTTATTCTGGAACTGGGTGCCAACGATGCCTTGCGGGGATTACCACTGGAAGCGACCCGTGAAAACCTGAATCACATGATCAACATGGTGCATCAGACCGGAGCCCGTGTGCTGCTGGTCGGCATGCAGATTCCACCCAACTATGGCAGAACCTACACGCGCCAGTTTCAGCAACTGTTCCCCGATCTGGCACAGGAAACCGGCAGCGCACTGGTTCCCTTCCTGCTTGAAGGTATCGCTGCTGACCTGGGTTTTTTTCAGTCAGACACCATTCACCCGAATGAAAAGGCACAACCCGTGCTCGCCGACACGGTCTGGTCAGCACTGGCACCTATGCTGCAACCTTGACAACTCAGGCGCCCACCACGCAATTGCGTGACAATTTCTTGGCCTCGTACAAACGTTCATCGGCCCGTCGGGCAACGATTTCAAGTGTCTCGCCAGGCCTGAACATGGCCACACCGATACTGACCGTAAAATTCAGGGTACGCCCATGATGATCGGTCACCGGCGTGATTTCCGCCTGGGCACGGATCCGCTCCGCCGTTTCAAGTGCCTGTGCGCGTGTTGCCTGTGTAAGGACAACAACGAATT
Organism: Alcaligenaceae bacterium; assembly: GCA_012727555.1. GTDB lineage: Bacteria > Pseudomonadota > Gammaproteobacteria > Burkholderiales > Burkholderiaceae_B > JAAYGT01. The sequence goes on from JAAYGT010000063.1 coordinate 124,637, forward strand.
CCTCGCCCCCGTAACGCGCAGCAAAATCATTTTTGCCGGCCACCTGACGCAGCAATCGGGCAAATTCTGCCAGCACACGGTCACCCACGGGATGGCCGTACTGGTCGTTGATGCGCTTGAAATGATCGAGGTCCATCATGAGCAGGGCCATCTGCTTGTCACCCCTGGCCTGCAGGGCCTGATCGAGACTGTGTGCCAGAGCGCCCCGGTTCAACAGGCCTGTCAAGGGGTCGTGTGTTGCTTCGCGATACAGCCGCAGCAACAGACCAAGATGAAAATAATTCGATGTAAGAGCGATGGTCAGCAATGCAAAAAGGAGCCATGATTCCTGCAACCCTGCAGCTGTAAACCAGTTTCCCGTCAGGTACTGCGAGGCTCCTTGGGCAAGCAGTAAAACCGCGCCCACCACCCCGGATTCGATCAGGGTGAAGGGAAACAGACTGAGCATGACCACCAGCATGTAGGGAATGAAACTGTATCCGACCAGATCGTGAGTGCCTGGGTGCCGTGTCAGTGCAAAAAGAACGAGCACGTAGAATGCCGCAGGCAGAAAGAACAGCAAGCCCGCCGAGACCCGTGCGCGATTGAATCGGCCTGCGCTGCCGCGCGCAAGAAACACGGCCAGCACAAGACCCGCCATCATGAAGATGCGGCCCACGAGCGTGTACGAACGTGTGTCATCGGGTAATAAAAAGAAATCAAGCACAGCCCAGAAAGGCAGCAGGACAAGAAAGAGAATGGCAATGACCGTGACGCGACCACGAAGGTAATCGCCACGCGCATATGAAAAATCTTTTGAATGGTGCCTGCCACACAAGGTGTCGGCGATTGAGCTGACGCCAATGGCCTTCAGGCTATGCAAGGTACCCGCCTGAGAAAGCAGGGTTTGTGCGTTAGCCTGGGGAGCCGGTGATGAGTCGGCCACGGACATGGCTCCAGCGTGAACGGAAGACGCTTTCTTGTTCATGGGCAGGAATACGGTGAAGTGGACACGCAGTGGATTCAGACAGGAGAGTCCGGGCAAGACCTGGACAAGAGTAACATGAGTCGTCAAATATGCAACAGGCCGACATTGGGTCGGCCTGTTTTTGGTATCAGATCGAATCAGGCGCACCTGATTCGATCTGTTGATCGGGTGCTGTTTCAGCGTTGCTCTTTTCCTTCGATCACCGCTTCGGCTTCAGGCAACAAAGTAACGCCTGCCTGCTGGCGCAGTGCCTTCAGGACAGCCTGTTCTTCAGCGTTGCCCAAGGCGGAATTCAGTTGCAAAGGCAACGAGGCCAGCACGGGGCTGGATTCATCGCCGGCCTGTACCCGAGTGACCTGCGCAACCACATAGCCGGCAGGTGTTTCTGTACCTGTGAAGGCCGGCAACGGTTCGCGAGCCACACTGAAAACGGCTTCAAGGGTGGCCTGATCAATGCCTTGCGGATTGATACGGCTGATATCAAGAGGCGTCTGGAACAGATCAAGGGCAGCCTGGTCAGGTTGTGATGCCTTGAGCGCTGCAAGCCACTGTTCACCCGCCTGACGCGCCGCTGTGCGCGCACGCTCGGCAACCAGACGATCACGGACAAGATCAGTGACTTTCTCGAGTGGTGGCACCTGGGCGGGCACCAGGGCATCGACTCTGAAAACCACCAGGGTATCCGGTGAAATCTCGATGACACCCGAATTCTGTTTTTCGTTCAGCACCGATGCTGAAAACACAGCGCGTCGGACCCGGTCATCGCCCAGCACGGCCGAATCGGGCGATGCACTGGCCGGGTTGTCGGCCTGTACAAAGGCAGCAGGCAAAAGACGATCGCGTGCGATGCCATCGGCATGCCGTATTTTCAGGCCCAGGCCATCGGCGGCCGGCGCCAGCGAAGAAGGATTGTCGTACACCAGATTGGTGAGCCGCGTTGCCATGTCGGCAAAGCGTTCTGCCGCCAGCTGACGACGCACTTCATGCTCGACCTTGGCACGGGCTTCTTCGAAGGTTTCACCCTTTTCAGGTTGGATTTCATTGGCCTTGAAAATATGAAAGCCCGAGGGGCCCTGAACCACAGGCGACACTGAACCCTGGGCAAGCGCAAACACGGCTTTTTCAAATTCGGCAGGCCAGCTGCCCGGAGAGATCCAGCCCAGCACACCACCCGCAGACGATGAACCGGCGTCTTCGGATTGTTCACGCGCGATGTCGGCGAACGTGTCGGGCGCAGCAGCCACCTGATCGTGCACAGCCTGTGCCTTGGCGCGAACCTGGTCAACTTGATCAGGGTTGGCACCTGATGGAATGTTGAACTGGATATGGCTGACGTTCACACGGCCCGGCTGTACATAGCGCGCCTTGTTCTGGTTGTAATAGGCTGTAAGATCTGCTTCGCTGACGGCAGGCAAACCAGCGAGGGCGGCCTCTTCGTTGAGAAGGAGATAATCGACACTGACCTGCTCGGGCAGTTCGAGCGACGATGCGTTCTGGTTGTACCAGGTCTGGATGTCATCGGGCGTGACACGGATTTCTGCCGAATAATCAGTGGCACTGAAAGTGCGCAAGCGAACTGTGCGCTGTTCGCTCAGGGCACGGTCAAGCTGTTTCAGGGTAACGGCAGGCACCGACGCCGTAGCCGCCACAGGCCCCAGCACACGATTCATGGCAAGCTCGGCACGCTGGCCTTGTTCGAAGTCGCGTGTATTCAAGCCGACCGAAGCCAGAACTTCGTTGTAACGTTCAGGCGAAAACCGGCCATCGACCTGCAACTGGGGAATGGCGGCGATCGACTGGCGCAAGGCGTCGTCAGACACATTGAACCGATACCGGGTTGCGGCATCAAGCACAATGCGGCGGTCGATCAGCGATTCGATCAGTGCTTTTCGAACAGCAGGATTTTCGAGAAGCTCGGGATCAAACCCGCCTTGCAGGGTTTGCTGCATCTGTTCAAGCTGCTGCCGGCGCGCCTGGTCGTATTCAAGTGTGGTGACGGCGGAGTCACCCACTTTCGCGAGCTCTTGGTCACCGGATACATAATTGGTGTAGCCACTGACACCGATCAGTACGAATGACGGAAGAATGAGGATGAGCAGCACGAGCTGCATCAGGCGCTGATGTGTACGGATAAAGTCAAACATTGCTTACTCACAAGACTGCGAACCACACTGACCCACAGCGTACAGAAAAACATGCGGCAGTTTACCACCACACGTCCCCGTTCCTGACATTGCCATTAAAATCAGGGTATCGGTACTCCAAACTGCCACCCTTACCGGAAAGCCCATGACCTCAACTCAAACCCATTGGCCCTACGCCCGATTGATCGCCCATCGGGGGGCAGGACGCTATGCGCCCGAAAATACCTTGTCTGCCATACGTATGGGCGCACAACATGGTTTCACCATGATGGAATACGATGTCAAACTGAGTCGCGATGGTGTACCTGTGCTACTACACGACGATACGCTTGATCGTACATCGAACGCACGGGGTATCGCCGGGAACCTGAGCTTCAGCGAACTGGCTGAAATCGACTTTGGCAGCTGGCATTCACGTGATTTTGCCGGTGAACCTATTGGCACCCTGGCGTCCATCGCCGCGTACACACTTGCCAATGGCATTGCCAGCAATATCGAAATCAAACCAACCAAAGGGCTGGAACATGAAACGGGCAGAGCCGTCGCCGAACAGGCAGCACGCCTTTGGCGCGATGCACCTTTGCCACCCTTGCTTTCGTCCTTTTCGGAAATCGCTCTGCAGGCAGCCATGGAAGCAGCGCCGGACCTTCCTCGCGCGCTTCTGCTGGCCCGCGAACTGCCCGCCGACTGGCAGGAAAAGGCCGAACGGCTCAGGGTGAAAGGCCTGAACATGAATACACGTTACATTACGCACGACAACGCAGTCGCCATTCTTGACGCCGGTTACACTCTGGCCGTTTATACCGTCAATGACCCTGAGCGTGCCCGGGAACTGATCAACTGGGGTTGTAACGCCCTGTTCACCGACGAAATAAAAACCATTTCCCCCACCTATTTCTAATGCCGGTTCAGCCCTGCAGGCCGGCCTTGCACCTGCAAACCCCAAGGAAACTTTGTGTTCAGCTACCGTCACGCATTCCATGCCGGCAACCATGCCGATGTCCTCAAGCATTCCATTTTTGTGCATCTGCTGGACCACTTCAACAAAAAAGAAACACCCTATTGGGTGATTGATACACACGCCGGCGCCGGGCTCTACGACCTGCGCAGCGATTGGGCGGTGCAAAATGGTGAGTTTATCGATGGGCTTGACCGTGTGCTTGAGCAAACTGACCGCCCGGCTTTCATAGAACGCTACCTGGAAGCCGTGCAGGCTGTGAATCCGGATGGTCTGGCCAATATTTATCCGGGATCACCCTGGATCGCCCTGATGTCGATGCGCCCGCACGATCGCCTGCGCCTGTTCGAAATGCACCCGTCCGAACACGAGATTCTGCAACAGAATCTGGCGGCCGCAGGGCGTGCCGCGCAACGCCAGGCTGCAGTTTACGGCACCAATGGTTTTTCCGGTCTGAAAAGCCAGCTACCCCCGCCCACCCGACGCGCAGTAACCATTATTGACCCGTCTTACGAAGATAAAACCGACTACAGAAAAACCATTCAGGCAATCAATGACGGTCTGCAGCGTTTTGCCACCGGATGCTATGCCGTGTGGTATCCCCTGGTTCAACGCCGCGAGGTCACCGAGATGGTCCGCTCGCTTGAGCGGCTGAATAGTCCGTGGGTACATGCCAGCCTGACAGTATGCAAACCGGCCGGCGACGGTTTTGGCTTGCACGGCAGCGGTATGTTCGTGATCAACCCACCTTACACACTCTATGCAGAACTGCAAAAAAACCTGCCCTGGCTTGCCCGTGTGCTGGGCCAGGACGACCGTGCCGGCTTTACGCTAAAGCAGCACGACCCGTCCAGTCAGTCTGCCACCTCCCCAAAAAGCCTGAACACACCTCGAGGCTCACGCGGGGTCCGACCAGATGCACCCCGATTTTCCGGCAAACCAACGGCAACACCAGCCCGTGTCGCGCGTACAAAACCCGGCAAAAATGCAGGGCGTCATGAACCCTGATCAGACAAAACGCTCGCCTTCTTTAAGGTAGCGCCATTGGCCCGGCGGCAGGTCACCGAGCACGATGCGCCCCATGCGCACACGTTTCAGGCCAACTACTTTGAGCCCAACCATTTCACACATGCGACGGATCTGGCGCTTTTTCCCTTCCCACAAAATAAAACGCAACTGGTCCTCGTTTTGCCAGGTGACCTCGGCGGGTTTGAGAGCCTGGCCATCGAGTGACAAACCATGATTCAGCAGGGCCAGGCCATTGCCGGCGATCTTGCCCGTGACACGAACAAGGTATTCCTTTTCAATATCGGAATCATCGTTGATCAACTGGCGGGCAATCCGGCCATCCTGGGTCAGCACCAGCAAACCCTGGGAATCGATATCCAGCCTGCCGGCCGGTGCAAGACCGCGCAAATGCGAGGGATCAAAGCGCTGAACCACCTTACCGGAGCGGTACTGATTGGCCGCAGTGATCAGGGAAACCGCCGGGCGATAGCCACGCTCTGCCTGGGCAGACACATAACCGACCGGCTTGTTCAAAATGATCGTAACGCGCGCTGTCTGGCGACGTTGGGCATTGCGGTCCAGCGTGATGGTCTGGCTGGGCCAGGCTTTGCTGCCCAATTCCGAGACAACAACGCCGTCAACGCGAACCCAGCCCCGCTCGATGTAGGCATCGGCTTCGCGACGCGAGCACAAACCGCGCTCTGCCATGAGTTTTGAAATTCGTATCTTTTCCATCTGCTTTCATTCCGGAGTTTGGCGATAATACAGCTTATGAAACTGTATGTACCTGAAAATTCTTTTTGGCAAAACAAACCGGCCTCATCGTTGACCCGAATGCAGAAATACTGGCTGCACAGGCCGGGCGCACTCACGATTGGGTTACGTGCTTTGGGTCATGTTGAACTGCGAGTCCTGCGCGAATACGCCGGCGGCCTGGGCGGCGATGAACATGGACTGATCCCCGGGAAACGTGGCCAGGCCATTTGGATACGCGAAGTGTGTATGTCGATCAATGGCACCGACAGCGTGTTCGCACGCAGTATCACGCCCTCGCGCGCATCGCAGGGTACCTGGCAAGGTATTCGACGTCTCAGAACACGGCCACTGGCCGACATGTTGTACAACGATCCGGACATTGTCAGGTCGAGCTTTGCAACAGCACGCCTGGGTCGCCAGCATGCATTGTTCACAACGTTTCAACGACTGCAGTCAGGTACAAAAAGGCAACCTTACATTCCTTCCCCGGGCCTGCTGGCCCGTTGTTCGGTATTCTGGCGGCACGCCCAACCCTTGGTCGTGGAAGAATGCTTTTTACCCGGTTTCTGGGCATTGGCACAACGGGTTTGAACAGGGTTCCTACAGTGCGTCGATACCGCTTTCACCGGTACGAATGCGAATGGCCTGTTCTACGGGCATGACGAAAATTTTGCCATCGCCGATCTTGCCCGTGTAGGCTGCCTTGATGATGGCATCGATGGCGCCATCGACCAATGCAGCCGGAAGGATGACATCGATACGGATTTTCGGCAGAAAATCGACCACATATTCAGCCCCGCGATACAGTTCGGTATGCCCTTTCTGACGCCCGAAACCCTTGACTTCAGTAACGGTTAAACCGCTCACCCCGATATCGGCCAAGGCTTCGCGAACCTCGTCGAGTTTGAAGGGTTTGATAATGGCCGTGACTTGTTTCATCAACGTGGGCTCCGGTAAATTGGCGAATTATCGCATGTTCGTTACGTGGGCGGCGGAATGGCCCGGCTTTGCGTACCGGGCGTTATCAGGCAAGTTTACTGCGCAGACTGATCAAGTATGCGCTGTGCTTCAGCCCGCACGCGCACCGGCGCGGTACCCCCGGTATGGCTGCGCGCGGCCACAGACCCTTCAAGCGTGAGCACCTGGAAAATGTCGTCTTGAATGAGTGGATTGAATGCCTGGAGTTCCTGCAACGAGAGGTCGGCGAGATCGCACTGGCGCTGCTCGCAGGTACGTACCGCATGCGCCACGATTTCATGGGCATCGCGGAACGGGATCCCTTTCTTGACCAGGTAATCGGCAAGATCGGTGGCCGTTGCAAAGCCCTGCAACGCAGCAGCGCGCATAGCCTGTGCGTTCACTTTCACGCCCGACATCATGTCGACGAAAATGGTGAGTGTGTCGCGCACGGTATCGGCCGCATCGAACAAACCTTCCTTGTCTTCCTGGTTGTCTTTGTTATAGGCCAGTGGCTGCCCCTTCATGAGGGTGAGCAGACCGATCAGGTGGCCATTGACACGACCTGTCTTGCCACGGGCCAGTTCTGGAACATCCGGGTTTTTCTTCTGGGGCATGATGGAACTGCCGGTGCAGAAGCGGTCGGCCAACTGGATGAAACCGATGCGTGGACTCATCCAGAGTATCAGTTCCTCGGACATGCGGCTGATGTGCATCATGATGAGTGCGGCCGCAGAACAGAATTCGATGGCGAAGTCGCGGTCGGAGACGGCATCGAGCGAATTGCGGCAGACCTCGTCAAAACCCAGTGTTCGTGCCACGCGTTCGCGGTCGAGCGGATACGATGTGCCCGCCAGTGCGGCAGCCCCCAGCGGCAGGCGATTGACACGCCGGCGACAATCGGCCAGGCGCTCGGCATCGCGACCGAACATTTCGGCATAAGCCAGCAAATGATGACCAAATGTGACCGGCTGCGCCACTTGCAGGTGGGTAAAGCCGGGCAGAATGGTTTCAGCCTGCTCAAGGGCAAGGCGTGCCAGTGCAGTACGCAATTGGCCAAGCAGATCGATCGCAATATCGATTTCGTTGCGCAACCAGAGGCGTATATCGGTTGCCACCTGATCGTTGCGTGAACGTCCGGTATGCAAGCGCTTACCAGCATCGCCGATCAGTTCCACCAAGCGTTTCTCGATGTTCAGGTGAACATCTTCGAGATCGATGGACCACTCGAAACGACCCTCATCAATTTCAGTAAGGATGCGGTCCATGCCTTTTTGAATGGCGGTCAGGTCGGCTGCACTAAGAATGCCGATGGATGCCAGCATTTCAGCATGGGCCAATGATCCCTGAATATCGAAGCGCGCCATGCGCTGGTCGAAATTGACCGATGCGGTGTAACGCTTGACCAGATCCGACACCGGCTCGGAGAAACGGGCAGACCATGCCTGGGCTTTATTGGCAAACTGATTATGCATGATGGGAAAAGATGGTTAAAGTTCTGAAGTTGCTGATTATAAGGGACAGTAACTGATGGCCTGATTCAGGCCGGCTGACTGGCAAACACAGCAATCGATTCCACATGACTTGTGTGGGGAAACATGTTGATGGCACCGGCGCTTTCTAGAACGTAGCCTCCCTCGTGCACAAGAATACCGGCATCGCGTGCCAGCGTGGCCGGATTGCATGAAACATACACCATGCGCAGCGGGCGCTCATGCGGCAATAACTGAACCAGGGCCCGGCATACGGCCTCGGCACCGTCGCGCGGCGGATCAATCAGCATCCGGTCAAAGTAACCAAGATCGCGCAGCCATTGCACATCGACTTCGAACAGGTTCAGCGTTGAAAACACGGTTCGCTCTGCAAGGCCGTTCAATCGGGCACCTTCAAGGGCACGCTGTGTCAGCAAGGCACTTCCTTCGATGCCGGTGACATGGGCAGCCTGGGTAGCCAGCGGCAACGTGAAATTACCCAGACCACAGAAAAGGTCGGCCACCCGATCACCCGGCTGGACATTCAGCAGCGAAAGCGCCCGGGAAATGAGGCTGCGATTGATCGCATGGTTGACCTGCGTGAAATCAGTCGGTTTGTACGGCATGCGAACACCGAACTCAGGCAAGAAGTACCCAAGGCGTCCGTCATCTGCGTGATCGAGCAAATGAACGGTATCAGGCCCCTTGGGTTGCAGCCACCAACTGACGTTGTGGATACGGGCAAACTGGCGCAGTTGTGCAATGTCGTTATCTGTCAGCGCCTCCATGTGTCGCAGCAGCAGCGCAGTGACGGTATCACCGACGGCGACCTCGATTTGCGGAATACGTTCGGGGCACGAGAGCTGACCGACCAGTTGGCGCAATGGTACCAACAGGTCGGACACATGCCGGGGTAAAACCCGGCACTCGGTCATGTCAACGACATAGCTGCCACGCTTTTCGCGAAACCCGACCAGGACACCGCCCTTCTTGCGAACCACGCGCACCGAAAGACGGGCCCGATACCGATACCCCCAGGTGGGCCCGTGCAAAGGCGGCAAAATCCGGGCGGGTTCAACCTTGCCGATGTGGTCGAGTGCGTCTTCAAGCACCCGTTGTTTGATGGCCACCTGAGCGGCGGCGTCGAGATGCTGCATGGCACAACCACCACACACGCCAAAGCTGGGACAGGCAGGCACCACACGTTGGGAAGAGGGACGAACGACCTGTTCTGTGGTTGCCGTATCAAAACTGGGCTTGCGCCGGTTGATTCGCGCCAGAACGCGCTCACCGGGTAACGCCCCTTCCACAAAAACAACTTTCCCGTCACGCCGCGCAACACCGCGGGCTTCAAGATCCAGGGATTCAATATCGAGATATTCAGAGGTCATTTTTTGGCCTGCCGTGAAAAACAGGCCAGATTGTGACACTCCTGATCAAACAAGTCCATGCAACCGGCCGACCGGGCCGGTTGTTGTTGACCGATGCGATCAAGAAGACTGGCGCTGCCCGTGACGTTCCATGCGGCGCTCCATGCGCTCCTGGAATTTCGCAGTGCGCTCTTGCAAGTGAGCGCCGACCTTCTGCTGTTGGTCCGGCGTCAGGGCATCCCAGACGGCAAGCCATTTTTCCTGGATCTGACGATGCTCTGCCTGCATGGCTTGACGCCGCTCATCGTGGGCTGCCAATGCGGCCTTGGGATCCAGCGTACCGTCTTTGAGCGCCTGCGCACGTGCCTTCATACCATCGCGACCTTGCCCCTGATGCGACTCACGCAGTGTTTTTTGTGCATCTTGAGCAGATTTCAGCAAAGCCGCCTGATGATCGTTGAGTTCAAGTGATTTGACGAAATCGGCACCGACCGGGCCATAACCTGGCACCAGAAGCGCGGCGTCATGCAGGTGCCTGTGCATGTGTTCTTTACCCATGCGAACATGCTTGCCCCCCTGTCCGGATTGCACGCAGTCGGCACGTGAACCCTGCGTGCCATCGTGGCCACCCATGCCTGGACCGGCCGCATGGACTGCCGTGGCACCCAGGGCAAAAAGCGATGCAACAGCAACAGCACGAAGAGAATGACGAAGGGAGGTGGTTTTCATGATGCGTCCTTGAAGTGGATTAGGAAGCTTCATTGTGCCGCCACAGTGATTACGGCCCTGTTTCTGAAAAAGGGCAAGAAATTTCAACCCGTTACGCCCTACTGGCATGCCAGGCCGCCAAGTAGTCTTTCCAGTGCGGTGCCGGATTCTGTTCAAGTGAACTGCGTACGAGATCAATTTCGGCCTGATAGGACACCGCGTCGAGTTCGCCCTTGAGCAGCCGGAAACGACAATACACCAGCCAGGTATTGACGACGTCGGTCTCGCAATAGGCCCGGACCTCGTCTGCCCTGCCCTGTTGCCAGGCTTGCCATACCTGACTGCCATCCATACCCAGTTTGCCTGGGAAACCACACAATTTTGCGAGGTCATCGAGCGGTGCGTTGGCCCGACCGTTGTACTTGGCCAGAAGATCCATGAGATCGATGTGGCGAGTATGGTAACGGCTGATGTAGTTATTGAATTTGAAATCGCGGTCGTCGTCGCCGGTGTCCCAGTAACGCGGTGCTGGAACGCCGTGAATCAGGCTTCGGTAATGCAATACCGGCAGATCGAAACCGGAACCGTTCCAGCTTACAAGACGCGGCGTGTATCGATCGATGGTCTTGAAGAAACCAGCCAGCAACGCCGCTTCAGGGTCAGTTGCCTGACCCAGGGTTTTCACCCGAAAACCGCTGCTGTCACGAAACACACAGCCTACCACCGCAACTTTGTGCAGGTGGAGCGGCAGGAAGTCGGTACCGTGCGTCTCGCGTCGCTCGGCCAATGCACGCTCGATAACCTGAGTATCGCTGAGTTCAGGATCCCAACCAGGATTCAGGCTGCGCAACCCGTGCGCATCGGGAATGGTTTCAAGGTCGAATACCAGGGTGGGGGTCATCGGGCAGGCAGATACGACATGGGGTTGACCGGTGTGCCACGACGGCGAATTTCAAAATGCAGGCGCGGCGATGTGGTGTCGGTTTGCCCGATAGCGGCGATCCGCTCACCCTTCTTGACCTGCTGGCCCGTTTTGACGGCAAGGCTTTGATTATGGGCATACGCCGTGATGAACCCGTTTGAATGGCCCAGCAGGATCAGGTTGCCCAGGCCACGCACCCCGTTGCCTGAATACATGACCTTGCCATCGGCTGCCGCGACGACAGGATCACCGGGCTTGCCTTCGATGTCGATACCCTTGGTGTTGGCATTGAAACCCTGGATGATTTTGCCCGAAGCAGGCCAGCCCCAGGCGATGAGCGAGGCGTCGGATGCTTTGGCGACCGGTGCGGGTTCACTGGACGCTGCAGGGCGTGTGGGCGCTGCCGCGGGAGAGGTGGTGGCCGTGGTTTCGGGCACAGACGCCGCAACACTGCCACCGGATGCCCCGCCAAGGCTGAGCACTTGACCCACCCTTAATTGACTTGGGTCACTGATACTGTTCAGACGTACCAATTCGGAAACGCTGACACCATTGGCCTGCGAAATTTTGTAGAGTGTATCGCCCGGACGCACCGTGTAGGTGGCTCCCCCTGCCGGTGAAACCGACGAGGATGATCCGGATGTCATGTCGGTGACCGGCGCCTGGCCGGTGCGCGATGCACACCCTGCCATCAGGGCGGTGGCCACAATGGCAACGGCAACAAGGGAAAACCTGGCCGAATGACGGGCAGAAAACGATGGACTGAAACAATGATGCTGTGGGCTCCCGGTCTGCATGGGGATCTCCTGAAACTTAAAACTGAATTCCTGATCGAAGGGGAACAAAACGTACAGCCTCGAGGGTTTCCTGACGCCAGGTATCTTTGCCAGTACGTTCTACGAGCACAAGATGCTGGATATCGGACCCGCACGGCGCAACGAGCCTGCCACCAATCGCCAGTTGCTGGAACAGTGCCACGGGGAGTTCGGGCCCGGCCGCAGCCACCAGAATGGCGTCAAAAGGGGCATTTTCAGGCAAACCCGTCAAGCCGTCTGAAAAAACGAGCTGAATTTTGCCAGGCAGATCAAGTTGCGAAAGCGTATTCACCGCCTGCTCCTGAAGACCCCGGATACGCTCGATACCATACACCTGCGCTGCCAGGCACGACAATACGGCCGCTTGGTAACCACACCCGGCACCAATTTCAAGCACGCGGCCAAGCGTGCGATTTTCGCACACTACAGACACCATGCGGGCAACGATCCAGGGCTGGGAAATGGTTTGATTGTAGCCAATGGGCAAGGCGTCATCTGTGTAGGCGCGGCTTGCGAGCCCTTGATCGACAAACCGGTGGCGGGGCACACGGGCCATGGCTGCCAGAACCCGCTCATCAGTGATACCCTGATTGCTCAAACGCTGAACCATGCCGGCGCGCAGGCGCTCGGTGTTCAAGCCAACGGATTGTTCGTGCGGGTCGGTGCCGGGATCCGTTGCAGGCACCTGTGTGGCCTGCCGGCCACCTGATCCAACAAAAATGCGCGTATTGCTGTTGGCGGCGGAAACCCGACGATAATCAAGACCCGCAGGGCCTGACCGCCGTGCAAAGGCCTTCACAGCCTGAGGCTGGTTCAGCGGCTTGCGCATAACGACCGAGCCCAGATACCAACCTGATCAAGCTGCTCGTAGTGAGTGAGATCGAAACGCAGGGGCGTGATGGAGACTGCACCGTCATTAATGGCACCGAAGTCGGTATCGTGGGCGGCGTCGGACACCGCACCCACGGGGCCGATCCAGTAAACGGGTTCGCCGTAGGGTGTGGTACTGCGAATGACGGGTTCGGACGGATGGCGCTTGCCAAGCCGGGTAACTTTCATGCCCGACAACTGTTCATGGGCAAGGTTGGGAACATTGACGTTCAGTAATGTACCGGAGCCCAGGGGGGCCGTGCAGTGGTGCTCAACCAGCGTGCGTGCAACCCGAGCCGCTGTTTCGAGATGTTCCCAACCCTTTTCAACCAGTGAAAAAGCAATGGCGGGAATACCGAAAAGGTGTGCTTCGGTCGCTGCAGCCACCGTACCGGAATACAGGGTGTCTTCACCGAGATTGGCGCCGTTGTTGATGCCGGATACAACGAGATCAGGGCGAAAATCGAGAAGACCCGTAAGCGCCACGTGAACGCAGTCGGAAGGCGTGCCGTTCACGTAGTAATAACCGTTGCGTGCCTGTTTGACGAACAGAGGGCGATTCAGGGTCAGGGAGTTGGATGCGCCGCTGCAGTTGGTTTCAGGCGCAACCACAGTGATCGTGCCCAAGCCCTGCAAGGCACTGACCAGCGCTTCTATGCCGGGTGCGTTGTAGCCGTCATCGTTCGATACGAGTATCTGCATGCTTCCTGACCTATATTTTGTACGACTGTGGCAAATTGTACCCGTTGATTTTGGCGAATAGGGGGAGAGTCGGTAGAATCCACGCACAATTGATTCGGAGACCGGAACGCATGAGTTCATTTTTACCCTGGCTGGCTGCCCTTACCCTGATCGCAGGGTCTTATCTGGTGGGTTCAATCCCGTTTGCTGTCGTTGTCAGCAAAGCCATGGGGCTGCAAGATCCCCGCACTTTCGGGTCAGGCAACCCGGGAGCAACGAATGTCTTGCGAACAGGCAACAGGAAAGCCGCTTTGCTGACCCTGATCGGTGATGCTGCCAAGGGTTGGGTGGCTGTCTGGGCCACAGCCACACTGGCCCCGATCTTCGGGGCACCTTCCAGCGTGGTCGGCCTCAGCGCCATTGCCGCTTTTCTTGGCCATGTGTATCCGGTTTTTCTGGGTTTCAAGGGTGGCAAGGGTGTGGCAACCGCTTTGGGCGTTGTGTTGGCATTGAACCCTTGGCTAGGCCTGGCAACAGCCCTGACATGGTTGCTGGTTGCCTACACCACCCGTTATTCGTCTCTTTCTTCGATTCTGGCCGCCATCAGTGCTCCGCTGTATTATTTTCTGGGTGCTGGCGCTGCGTGGCCCATGCAGGGCAGCTTTGTGCTGGCACTGTTGGTGCTGTGTGCCGTGTTGCTTGTGCGCCATCAGGCCAATATAAGCCGGTTGTTGCAGGGCAAGGAACCCCGCATCGGGCAAGGCAAGAAATAAGCAACAACGTTTAATCGTTCAGGGTAAGAATTACCCCGGCCCGGAGGCCGGGGTTTTCCGCACAAGCGGATGAACGACCACCGCTTCAGAAGGAGGCAGGATCAATCGGAGCTCAGGAACTGAAGGGCTCACAGACGCTGTCAAGATCCCAGCGCGGCCGGACCGTGAACGCATGTGATGTATCACGCAAATTCACAAGCCCTGCATTCACGCGCATTGCTGCCGCAAATGCGATCATGGCACCGTTGTCGGTGCACAGGTCAAGCGGAGGAAAATACACTGTGCCGCGCAGGCGCTGAACTGCCTGAACCAGTTTTTCGCGTAACAGACTATTGGCACCTACACCACCGGCTACCACCAGATTCTTCAGACCCGTTTCTTTCAGGGCACGTATTGATTTGGCAGCCAGTACGTCGACAATGGCCGCCTGGGTTGCAGCGGCCAGATCGGCCCGATGTTGCTGGGTCAGACCACCAGGAACTTTTTCAAGGGCGCGCAAGCGGGTGAGTACGGCTGTCTTGAGGCCGCTGAAACTGAAATCGAGATCGCCGCTATGCAGCATGGGGCGCGGCAATTCGATGGCTTTGGCGCTACCCTGTGCTGCCAGTCGTGACAGGGCGGGCCCACCGGGATAGCCCAGACCCAGAAGTTTAGCGGATTTATCGAATGCTTCTCCGGCTGCATCGTCAAGGGTTTCACCCAGCAAGGTATAGGCACCCACGCCATCGACACGCATGATCTGGGTATGGCCGCCTGACACAAGCAACGCGACAAACGGAAAATCAGGACGCGGTTCGGCGAGCAAGGGCGACAGCAGATGCCCTTCCAGGTGGTGAATGGGAATGGCCGGCAGACCCCGTGACCAGGCAAAGGACTGTGCAACGCTGGCACCAACCAGCAAAGCCCCCGCCAGACCGGGGCCGGCTGTGTAGGCCACGGCATCAAGGTCGTTGAAGTTCAAGCCAGCCTGATCAAGCACCTGCCGCGTCAGTGGCAACACGCGTCGTATGTGATCACGCGAGGCCAGTTCAGGAACCACGCCGCCGTAATCCTGATGCATGGCGATCTGACTGTGCAAGGCGTGCGCCAGCAAGCCACGTTGGGTACACACCAGCGCGACCCCTGTTTCATCGCAGGAGCTTTCGAATCCGAGAATAATCATGTGGCCGATTTTAACAGTGTGGCTTGGTGGAGTGTACCGGCAGAGTACGTAGCCGTTCGATCAAGCCCGTCTGCCGGGACGTTGAACATGCAGTACACTCGATGAGTGAAAGGCATCGTGCGATGGATCCCGAGATTTTCCACGTGCCTCGTTCTGTTTTTTCTCAACCAGGCAGCGCACCCGCCGCCTGCATTTTTCAAGGGCCGCCAATGAGCACTATCGAACTGACCAAAGACACTTTCCAGAATGCCGTCATGGGAGACAAGCCTCTGATTGTTGATTTCTGGGCACCCTGGTGTGGTCCATGCCGCAGTTTCGGCCCCGTTTTTGAGCAGGTGGCCGGCGAACACCCTGATGTCACGTTTGCAAAAATCAACACCGAAGAAGAACAGGAACTGGCTGGCGCGTTGGGCATTCGTTCCATCCCTACCCTCATGGTGTTCCGCGAGCAGGTCATGCTGTTCAATCAGGCAGGTGCCCTGCAAGCTTCCCAGCTCCAGGAACTGGTGAACCAGGTGAAAGGTCTTGATATGGAAAAAATCCATGCCGAAATCGCCGAACAGCAAGGTCAGCAGGCCGGTTGAGCAATCGGCTTCACGACCGCCTGATGATTCTGCCGGAAACTCGCCTTATGGGTTAGTCCGGTGCGTCAGGCAGCGCCCAGATACCCTGCCCCCGTGTCAGGTTCCGGAAGGTCTCTTCCCAGACCTCCAGCTGCGCGCGGGGCAGTATCAGGTCCCATTGCACGCCCGTTTCGTCAAACTGTTCATGCACAATGCGAGCGTCACACCCTTGCATACGTGATTGCACGCGTGCCATGTCGCTGAAAACACAACCACAGCGCACGCGAACCTCATCGACCAGTTCAATTTTTTCAGCCAGACGCAAACAGTGCGCGGCCACGCCCGAATATGCCCTGACCAATCCGCCGGTACCCAGTTTCACCCCGCCAAACCAGCGGATCACCAAGACGGCCACGCGATCACACCCCTGCCCCTCGATGGCCTGAAGTATGGGACGGCCGGCTGTACCCCCGGGCTCGCCGTCGTCGTTGAAGCGATAAACCTGCCCCAGTTTGAAAGCCCAGCAATTGTGCGTGGCATCGGGCACAGCGTGTTCTGCAAAAAAACGCAACGCTTCATCGACCGTCATGATGGGAGCCGCCAGCGCCAGGAATCGGCTTTTCCGGATATCTTCCTGGTAACTGGCCTGACCGCTAAGCGTGTACGACATGATTGTTTTTTTGAAATCAACCCTCGATACCGCGCGAGGCCAGGTAATCGTCGTAGTTGCCCTGGTAATCGATGATTTGACCATCGGGCATGATTTCGATCACGCGGGTCGCAAGACCGGATACAAATTGACGATCATGTGAAACGAAGAACAGTGTGCCCGCATACAGTTCAAGCGCATACTGCAGCGATTCGATCGATTCCATGTCAAGGTGGTTGGTGGGTTCGTCGAGCAGCATGACATTGTGACGTCCGAGCATCAGGCGACCAAAGCTCAAGCGGTTTTTCTCGCCGCCCGACAACACCCGCACTTCTTTGGAAATGTCATCGCCCGAGAACAGCAGACGACCCAGCACAGAACGCATGGACTGGTCATCGTCGCCGGGTTGACGGTGATCGCTGAGCCAGTCGAACAGATTCTTGTCGGACTGGAACTGTTCGGAGACGTCTTGGGCCATATAACCAAGGTCGGCATTTTCAGCCCATTTGATCGTGCCGCTGTCGGGTTGGAGATCACCGGCCAGCATACGCAACAGCGTTGTTTTACCTACACCGTTCGCACCAATAATGGCCACTTTTTGTCCGGCTTCCACCATGGCAGAAAACGGTTTGATCACCGGTTGGTCATAGGACTTGGTGATTTTTTCTACCGTGACAGCCAGACGATGCAGCACTTTGCTCTGCTCGAAACGGATATAGGGGTTCTGACGCGACGAGGGTTTGACCTCTACGGTACCGGCCTTGATGCGATCAATTTGTTTAAGACGCGATGTCGCCTGACGTGCCTTGGATTTGTTGGCAGAAAACCGGCGAACGAAGTCTTGCAGTTCAGCCACGCGTTCCTTGGCTTTGGCATTGGCCGCACTCTGTCGCTCACGCGCCTGGGCGGAGGCCAGCATGTAGTCGTCGTAGTTACCGGGGTAAATACGCAGTTCGCCGTAGTCGAGGTCGGCCATGTGGGTACACACGGCATTCAGGAAGTGTCGATCGTGACTGATGATGATCATGGTGCTTTGGTAGCCATTGATCACATTTTCAAGCCAGCGAATGGTATTGATGTCGAGGTTGTTGGTGGGCTCGTCGAGCAGCAGGACATCGGGATTCGAGAACAAAGCCTGGGCCAGCAAAACGCGCAGCTTCCAGCCCGGGGCCAGTTCACGCATGGGCAGATTGTGCTGTTCGACCGGAATTTCCAGCCCGAGCAACAATTCACCGGCACGCGCTTCCGCCGTGTAACCATCGTATTCGGCAAACCGGGTTTCCAGGTTGGCCGCATGCATGTAATCTTCTTCGGTGGCATCGGGGTTTGCGTAGATGGCATCACGTTCGGCCATGACCTGCCACATTTCGGCGTGGCCCATCATCACGACATCAAGTACCCGCACGTCTTCAAAGGCGAACTGGTCCTGACGCAGCTTGCCCAGACGAAGTCCTGGCTCAAGCGACACATTCCCCGAGGACGGCTCAAGGTCGCCCCCGATGATTTTCATGAACGTTGACTTGCCCGAGCCGTTGGCTCCGATCAGGCCGTAGCGATTGCCCTCGCCAAACTTGACACTGACATTTTCAAAAAGCGGCTTGGAGCCAAACTGTATGGTTAGGTTCGCGGTTGAGATCACGGCGCTGGCACTCTGTAGGGTTCGGAATAACCCTGTAGTGTACCAAGCCCGCGTCAGTCGTGTACCCGCATCAGTCGTGTTCCTGGAAAACCAGATGCGCCATACCTTTTTCAGTGGCAAGACCCACTTGCCGCCCAATGGGTAACGTGGCTTTGACCTTCACGTGCCCCCAGGGCAACCCTGTGACAACGGGAATACGGACCGTTTCGCGCAACCATTTCACCACCGAAGCGAGGGTGTAGCCGTTATCGTGGGGGCCCAGGCGGTAGTTGGTGAAATGCCCCAGCACAATGGCTTCCTGACGGTCAAGAATGCCGGCATGCCAGAGTTGCGTGAGCATACGCTCGATACGGTAAGGATGCTCTCCGATGTCTTCAAGAAACAGGATGCCACCGTTGACCTGAGGCATGAAGGGAGTACCCACCAGCGAAGCCACCATGGCAAGATTGCCACCCCACAACACGCCACGCGTATCGACGGGATCGGCATCTTTGCTTTTGAACGAAAGGATCTCGAGCTGGCCCGTAAGCATTTCAACAAACAGGTCTACAGTGAGATCATCGACCTTGCGGGCACCAAAATCGTGTATGGCGGTGGGGCCGGCATAGCTGACCGCACCCGTTTTGGCCAGCAGGGCCAGACTGAAAGCCGTGAAATCGCTTTGGCCGACGAAGATCTTGCCGCTGCGGGCCATATCGTGCCAGTCAATGAGCGGCAGAATACGGCTAAGGCCATACCCGCCACGTGTTGCCATGATGATCGGGTGCTTTTGTTCCACGGCGCGGTCGAAACTATCGGCACGCTGCTTGTCGGTACCTGCGAACCGTTCATGAATACATTTGGCGGCAGGATCGAGTTTGACCTTGAAACCCATGGATTTAAGCTGTTTGCGACCACGTTCCAGCCCTTCGGTGTCGGTCACGCCACCGGACGGCGAGATCAGGTAAATGCCGGGAGGCGCGGGACGCACGTGATCATGCCCGTGCTGCTCGCTTTCCTGGGCCGGTGCCGGGGCGTCGTGGATGGAAGGCTCTGAAACGGAGGGAAGCGATTTCTTTGTTTTTTTCTTTGACATGGCTGAACGATTGAAAGCGTGCGCAAGGCACAGGGGCCAAAATGGCGCATCACCGATAATGCCACCGTTCAGGACGCAGGGCAAACACGCTTACAACAAACCGGGTCGACACATGCCGGGAATTTATCCTGTCTGCTCAGCGCCCTGTTTTACCAGATGACGTACCCGGTGCGTTGCGCCACGGTGCCAGCGCTTCGTTGCCGGCATAGATTGCAAAACGCAGATCGCTGGCGACCTGACTGGTATCGACACCGGATGTCAGGCGTACCCAGAACCGAAGCAGAAAGACACTCTGCTCAAGATCAAAGTTCTCGAAAAGCACAGTCGGCGGTGGATCAGGCAGGACATTCGGGTGCATCAACGCAGCCTGGATGAGTTGCCGACGCATCGTTTCCGCATCGATGTTGCGAGGTGCATTGATGCGTAGTTCACCGCGCACCTGTTCATCGTTGTAGGTCCAGTTGATCAGGCGCTGTTCCACAAGGACACTGTTCGGAATGTGCATGTCGGTGCCCTGTGACGTGTGAATTGTGGAAAACCGAATCCCGATGGACGCAATGCGCCCTTTGACATTGTCGACCTCGACCAGGTCACCGACCCGCACCGGACGCTCGGCCAGCAGCATCATGCCGCTGATCAGATTCTTGAGTACATTTTGCAGGCCAAAACCCACACCAATGGCCAGCGCACCGCCCATGAACGCAAAAATGCCAATAGGTATTCGCACCAAGTTGAAACTGATCAGCACCAACGTACCCAGTGCCAGAAAACGCAGCCAGCGCCCAAGCACGATGGCACTGGCTTTGCGCAGCCCGAGATGGCGAACCGCTCTTTTCAGCAGAAAACGGATGACAGCTGAAATGAACACATAACCCAGCACCAGAATGACAATCGCCCCCAAGCTCTTGCCAACCGTGACGCTGTGCGTGGCGGTGAACGGGCGACCATCGATACGCACTGTGTCATCAACGGTCATGAGCTCGAAATTCCAGACTTTATCGAAGGCTGCCAAGGCCTGGGCGTACACGTTGCCAAGTCGAAGCTGCCAATCGCCTGCATGATAGCGTTGATCGATTTCCGCACGAATGATGCTGAGCATCTGGCTGAAGCGGCGCAACTCATCAATGCCCTCACGGGCATCCTCCAGCATCTGGCGCGCTGTTGTAAGACGCGCCTGGGCCAGGTTGTATTGTGCTTGTTGAAGGCTGCCGCTTTCCATTTCGTCACGCAAACGGAAGACCTCGTGCCCCTTGACATCAATCACCTGCTCCAGTTCAAGGCGCAAACTGGCCATTCGCAACTCCGACTGCTTGACCTGCTCCTCAAGGGTGATGACTTCTTTCTGTGTAGGGGCCTCACCGCTGTAGAGCTCGAAGCGGAAACGCCAGATGTCGTGCAAGGCTTCAGTCAGTGTCAGACGCAAACGCACAAGATCAAGGCGGCTTTGCAAACGTTCGACATCGGATGAAACCAGTTCAAAATGCTGGTGTGCTGCTTGAATGAGGTCATTTTTTCCGCCTTGCCGAGCATCAGAAATTGCCTGACGTGCTGCAATGACTGCCAGTTGAGCCTGCCCCAAAGACTCCATGGCCAATGTTTCGGCATCGCGTAACTGGGCCACGTAATCGTCAAGGTCGGCCAGAATGCGGGTCAGTCGATCGGTCGTGAGCAAATAGCGACCGGCATGGTGATCACGCACGGTTTGATAACGCCGCAATTCAGTTTCCCGGATACGAAGTGCAAGGTCCGTGGATTGTCGATCCAGTTCAAGCGAAGCCAGACGTTCGTTGCGCATGCGCACCAACAGTCGCGACTCAAGCAACATAGTGACAATTTCGTTGCGCATCGGTTCGGACTGCACGAGCGACTTTTCCTCCTGCAAACGCAGGCGAACCTGGGCATCGTCACGCTCCTTGATCAATCGGAGACGCTCGTTTTCCAGTGTCTGTTTGCGCTCCTGCAACTGCTTCAAAGCCAGTTCGGCCTGGCGAATGGCACGCTGGAGTGCATCACCCTGTTCCAGCGGCCAGGGCGGGCCGTCTTGAGGCGGTGACCAGTCACGCCGCGCCTGAGTGACCGAATCAAGCTCGACCTGTTGCCGTTCAATGTCTTCAAGAACATCCAGTTGGCCGTGATACTGATCGACCAGTGTCTGCCAACCGAGCTTCATGCGGCGCAAGTGCTCTGTCTGGTCGCGCGACACAGGGGATCCGGTTTCGTGCTGGATCTGGGCTTGTACGCGCTGGAGCTCCTGAACAGCCTCGTTCAAAAGCACCTGGGTTTTATCACGTTGTTCAGCCAGCACGACCTGAGCCTGAACAGGATGAGGCAAGAGCGCAACAACCAGCAAAAAAACGCCAAACAAATGAACGACAAGTAGCCAACGCATCCCTGGTGCAGGTTGCGTAACCTGAACTCGGTAACGGCGCAGGGCAAGCATCAGGGTGTGCCCTGCGGAACGACGTCAGATTGCTCTCGGAGCCTGAGGCGTCGCTGACGCGCGAGCTCTCGACGTTCTCGAAAAAACTGTTGCAGCAAACCGGCACATTCATCGGCCATCACCCCCCCCACAACGGTGGCATGATGATTCAGAACCGGATTTTCATGAACACGCAACACTGAACCGCACGCGCCGGTTTTAGGATCATGGGCACCAAAAACGATACGTTCCAGCCGGGCGTGCAGCATGGCCCCGATGCACATGACACAAGGCTCCAGCGTGACATACAGTGTCAGGCCGGGAAGGCGGTAATTGGCCTGCCGCTGTGCAGCTTGACGCAGAGCAACGATTTCAGCGTGACCTGTAGGGTCGTTGCAGGAAATGGTTTGATTGAAACCGGCCCCCACGATCTGCCCACCGGCATCGAGAACGACCGCACCAACCGGAACTTCACCGGCCTGCCAGGCCAGTCGGGCTTGTGCCAGGGCATGCTGCATGCCGGTGAGATCGGCGGGAACGACAAGAGACGTGAGCACAGGATCAGCGCAAGGATTTGAGTACGCCAGGCAACATGCCGGGCAGGTCATCGGCGATAAGACCCGGACCGAAAGCACGTGCACATTCACCCTGCAGCCATACACCAGCGCACGCAGCCTGGAAAGCAGGCATGCCCTGGGCCATGAGACCGGCGATGAAACCGGCAAGGACATCGCCCGAGCCACCCGTGGCAAGATCAGGCGGCGCATTGGTATTGATGCTGAGCCACCCGTCGGGCGCTGCAATGACGGTATCAGGCCCCTTCAGCACCACTACAGCGCCACTGAGCTGCGCGGCCTGACGCGCCCGCTCAAGGCGTGAACCTGAAAGGCCGGGAAACAACCGGGCAAATTCGCCTTCGTGGGGGGTAAGCACGCAGCTGGCGTGAAGGTTTTCAAAAAGACAGGCAGGATCAGGCTGAAACACACTGAGCGCATCGGCATCGAGCACCGTGGGCAGACGCGCCTGCAGCACGGCCTGAACATACGCAGGCACGGTAGACCCGGCACCAAGCCCCGGACCGATAACCACGGCATTGCGGTGTGCCTGTGCGAGAAGACTCACAAGGTCTTCAGGCTGGCCGAAAGGCTGCACCATGATGCTGGTGAGCGCACTGGCGTAGACCGGCCATGCCAGCTGCGGGGCTGCCAGCGTGACCAGCCCCGAACCGACGCGTGCACAGGCCAGGGCGCTGAGCCTGGAGGCCCCTGTAAGCAGTTCACCGCCCACCACCAGTGTGTGTCCGCGGTGGTACTTGTGACCTTGCAGACGCGGCCAGGGGAAGGCATGAAGCCAGTTGACGGGATCGTTTTCCAGACACTGGACACCCAGCGTATCAAGTACGGATGACGCAATGCCGATATCGGACAGTACCAGTTCACCGCACAGCAAACGACCTGGCATGAGCACATGACCGGGTTTCTTGCGAAAAAATGTGACGGTGAAGTCGGCCTGAACGGTTTCACCCAGGGGCTGACCGTTTGCACCATCAAGGCCACTGGGAACATCAATGGCGCACACAGGCCAAGGACCCGCATTCAGTGCCTGAACCACCTGCAATGCAATGCCGTCGAGAGGGCGCGACAAACCGGCACCAAAAAGTGCATCGACAACGAGCCCGGCATCGTGCAACACAGCGGGTGTGAGGGGTTCAACCTGGCCGGACCACAGACGGGCATGATGCGCTGCATCACCGACCAGCGCCTGGGGGCTGCCCAGCAACGCGACGCGCACCGGCCAGCCCGCCGCTTTAAGATGACGGGCAGCCACGAAACCATCGCCCCCATTGTTGCCCGGACCACAGAGTACGACCACACGGCATACCGGGTGGCGCTGCACAATGGCACGCGCAACCGCCAAACCGGCGGCCTCCATGAGCTGTGTTCCAGGCACCCCGCCTTGGATCGCCCGTTGGTCGGCACACGCCATTTGATCCGGCGTAAGCAGAAAAGGCTTCCACCCCGGACGATGAACCGGACTGGAACGATCAACGCGCACAGAAGACAGGGTCATGGACGAAATATAGTTCAGTCGCGAAAATTATTGAACTGCAGGGGCAGATCGACATCGGTTTTGCGCAGAAGCGCCATGGCCGTCTGGAGGTCGTCACGTTTTTTGCCATTGACGCGAAGTTTGTCGCCATTGATCTGGGCCTCGACCTTGAGCTTGGCGGCCTTGATTTGCGCAATCAGTTTTTTTGAAACGGCTTGTTCGATGCCCTGGCGCACGGTGACCTTGCGCCGGGCACCACCCAGGTTTTCAAGAGGCTCGGCAACTTCAAGACAACGGACGTCGATTGATCGGGCCGCCAGGCGAGCACGCAGGATGTCGAGCATTTGATTCAACTGGAAAACACTTGGGGCTGTTTGGGTGACCACATAGCCTTCCAGTTCAAAACGTGCATCAACCCCTTTGAAATCGAAGCGCGTGGTCAGTTCGCGGTTGGCCTGATCAACCGCATTGGACAATTCGTGTTTATCGACTTCAGACACCACATCGAACGATGGCATGAGAACTTCCTGTCAAAATAAATGCTTGAAGCCCCTAGTTTACCCCGCCAGTTCCTGCGCTTTCTTGCGCAACTCGAATTTCTGGATCTTGCCTGTGGATGTTTTAGGCAGCTCACAGAACACCACCGTACGGGGCACTTTGAAGTGGGCCATGTGTTTGCGGCAATGTTCGATCATTTCCTGATCGGTAGCCGTGGAACCGGCTTTCAGCTCGATGAAGGCGCAGGGTGTTTCGCCCCAGCGGGTATCGGACTTGGCGACCACGGCGGCAGCCAGCACATCGGGGTGACGGTACAAAATATCTTCGACTTCGATGGATGAAATGTTTTCGCCGCCTGAAATGATGATGTCTTTGCTGCGGTCTTTGATTTTCACGTAGCCATCGGGGTACATGACGGCAAGATCGCCACTGTGGAACCAGCCCCCGGCCAGGGCCTCGGCCGTGGCTTTGGGGTTTTTAAGGTAGCCCTTCATGCCCATGTTGCCCCGGAACATGATTTCACCCATGGTTTCGCCATCGGCAGGTACAGGTTGCATGGTGGCAGGATCCATGACAGCAATGCCGCGCTCAAGGTGATAAGCGACACCCTGACGCGAATTCAGACGCGCCCGTTCACCGATATCAAGTTCGTTCCAGGCTTCGTGTTTGGCACAGACTGTGGCCGGGCCATACACTTCGGTGAGGCCATACACGTGAAGAAGATCGAAACCCATGCGTTCCATGCCTTCAATCATTGAGGCGGGTGGTGCAGCGCCTGCCACCAGCGCCTTCACACCGGCAGGAATGCCGTCTTTCATGGCCGGCGGTGCATTGATCAGCATGCTGTGAACGATTGGCGCGCCGCAATAATGGGTAACGCCGTGCTCACGCATGGCATTGAAAATACCCTGGGGTTCGACACGGCGCAGGCACACATTGACCCCGGCGCGTGCTGCCACAGCCCACGGGAAGCACCAGCCATTGCAATGGAACATGGGCAAGGTCCACAGATAGACGGCATGTTTGGGCAGGTCCCATTCCATGATGTTGGAAATGGCCGACACAGCCGCACCCCGATGACTGTACACAACCCCCTTGGGATTGCCCGTTGTGCCGCTGGTGTAGTTCAGGGCAATGGCATCCCATTCGTCTTCGGGCAGATCCCAGGCAAATTCGGGATCCCCGGAAGCCAGCAACGCTTCGTATTCGATTTCACCGATGGCGGTATGCGAGCCGGCATGCACCGGGTCGTGGACATCGATGACCAGAACAGGCCGGGTGGATTCACGCAGCGCCAGGGCTTGCTGCATGACGGATGCGAATTCACTGTCGACAATGACCACACTGGCTTCGCCGTGATCGAGCATGAAGGCAATAGCACTGGCATCGAGACGGGTATTGAGGGCATTCAACACGGCGCCCAGCATGGGAACGCCGAAATGCGCTTCGATCATGGGGGGGGTGTTCGGCAGCATGGCTGCCACGGTTGTACCCTTGGAAACGCCACGCGCCGCCAGCGCACTGGCAAGGCGACGTGTACGCTGGTACAACTGGGACCAGGTCAGCCTGAATGCGGTTTCACCCGAGCCATGCACCACGGCAAGGCGGTCAGGATAGACCAGTGCCGACCGCTCGATGAACGAGAGCGGTGAGATTGGCGTGAAATTGGCTGGGGTTTTGGGCAGATCCTGATCAAAAATGCTGGTCATGCGTGTCTCCTCGGAAATTTTTCAATATGATACTGCCTGCATGCCTGCGGACGCTCACGTGTGTCCTTCAGGATAAACCCGACTTTTGCGGTCGCTTTGATCAAAAGCAAGGAATTCATTGACGCCTCTTGCCCATTCCCGCTTTGCAACGGTAACCGTACTGGGTATCACCCAGACCCTGGCCTGGGCATCGTCCTACTATATTCCGGCCATGCTAGCGCCGGCTATGGCAAACGACCTTGGGCTTTCCACCCAGGCCGTATTCGCCGCGTTTTCGATATGCCTGATTCTGTCTGCCCTGCTGGGTCCCTGGGCCGGGAAAATGATCGATATTTTGGGCGGGCGGCCGGTTCTGGTAGCCACCAACCTGATCTTTGCATTGGGTCTGGCGTGCCTGGGCCTGTCTGAGCACATCGCTGTGTTCTTGCTGGGCTGGCTGCTGGTTGGAGTAGGCATGGGTGCAGGCCTTTATGAAGCCGCTTTCGCCACACTGGTGCGGTTATACGGAACCCAATCGCGCAACGCCATCACCGGGGTTACCCTGTTCGGCGGTTTTGCCAGCACGGTCAGCTGGCCCCTGACGGGCTGGCTGGAAGTGAACTACGACTGGCGGATCGCCTGCTTCGCCTGGGCCGCACTGCATATTGTGGTGGGCTTGCCGCTCAATGCGCTGCTGCCGGGGCTGAAGAAAGTGCATCCAGGTCCTTCAACGCAAAAAAGCGTGGCTGCAAGCGCCAATGGCAGGGGGCATCAGGCAGGTGCAGCAAATGCTGCACCAACGGCGGCAGTGTCCGTTTCTGCACCCGAGCCCCGTATTACGTCGTCCGAACACTCGCCCCCTGCCCTGTCTGCCCGCCGTTCGCTGCAGGCTTCATTATTGCTGGCATTAGTATTTGCAAACACCTGGTTCATCAGTACTGCTCTGGCAGCACATTTGCCTGCTTTATTGCAAAGCGCCGGTCTGACGCTGGCCGGGGCTGTGGCTCTGGGTGCCCTTATTGGCCCTGCCCAGGTGGCCGGACGATTGATGGAATTCGGTTTTTTGCGCCACCTGCATCCGCTGCTGGCCGCAAAAATGGCCACGCTGACACACCCGATCGGTGCTTTTTTGCTTCTTGTGCTGGGGGGGCCGGCCGGCATGGTCTTCGCCATTCTGCATGGTCTGGGTAATGGGATCTTGACGATTGCAAAAGGTACCCTGCCCCTGGTCATTTTCGGGGCGTCAGGCTACGGACATCGGCAGGGTGTACTGATGATGCCCGCGCGCCTAGCCCAGGCAACGTCACCTTTCGTATTTGGCTGGATGATCAATGCCTGGGGTACAGGCGCATTGGTGTTTTCCAGTGCGCTGGGGGTTGTTTCTTTTGCAGCGCTGTGGGTGCTGGGCCGGATCACGCGGGCTTAGGGCATTTTTATGCCCCTTGCCCCCCTGCCCTTCGCCTGCTTACGGTGACATCTTACCGAGTGTTCTGGTCATCTGCTCAAGCCCGCCCAGAATGGCATCGCGGACACGGGGTGAGAAGTCCTGTGGCAATTCGGCCTGCACTTCGGCAATGGCCGCTGGAGTCCGGGCAAGAAGCTCTTCGATGATCGGCTCGGCAGTTGAGGCATAGCCAACTTTCTGTGCAGTGTTATTGAAGTGCCTGCGTTGGATGCCTTGCGTGTCGTAGTGCCGGTTCTTGCCAAGCAGCGCCATGGCCAACTTGATCTCATAAGGAGACCACTGGTTGGGACCATCGCCCAACACCGGGTAGACCGACATGACGTCATACAGCGGAGCCAACTGGAAACGACCGCGTGGCAGGAGCTGGATGCTGAAGTTCTTGGCATGGCCGTCGGGCGCTCGCAGCAACCAGAACAGCACCTGCGCCGCCATCAGCGTTTTCATGTCGGCTTCGGCGTTTACCGATTGCCGCAGCTTACCGAACAAGGCCTTGAGCCCTGGACCGCCTTCGTTCTCGTATTTGCGCAATGGCGAACAGCCCTCGACCTGGCAAAAGTCTTCCTGTGGCAGACGCATAAGCCACTGCCCATTAGGCGCGACGCGCCGATCGAAACGCTCCACCACCAGCACACGCTGTTGACCGAAGGTCGCGATGCGGGCGTCAGCCACGGGCAATCCGTAGGCTTTCAGCAGCCGCAGGCACAGCCATTCGTTGTCGACGGACGTGCTGAAGTCCGCCCGCCGCCCACCCATCAGGCCAAGTGGCAGCTTGAAGATATGACTCGTCGGCGTGGCGCCACGCGGCGCAAGCCATTGATCGCCCCACCGCAGGAAAGCCGTCTTTTCCTGCGCACCGGCCAGCGAAATACGGAAGTCCACATCCGGATCCCGGCCAACAGCGAAGGGCTGTGGCGAAACGGTTTCGATCAGGTGCCGCTCGATATCCCCTTCGGTCAGGGGAACGGCCTCGATTCGATCGAAGTTTGTGGGTACCTCGTCCTCCTCCAGGATCTGAACGGCGCCCACGCAATCGCGCCCGATGGCTTTCAGCAAGTCAAACGGCTCGGTCGAACCGGTCCGGAAACGCTCGGCCACACGACGGCGGATCGCGTCGCTGTCCGGCAGCAGGTTATCGAAGTAGTTGGCGACTTTCTCGCCCTTGAGCGGCAGGTTCTGCAAATTGAACGGCAGCGACAAGGATAGCGGTCGGCCCATGTCGGCAGCAAGCCAATCCGCATCGTACTGCAGTTCCATCTCTCCGCGAGCTGGAATCGTCCATCGGCCGACGTGAACCCCGTTGGTCCAGATGGACAGGCTGCGGCTGTGTGATCGACGCCCCATGTTACCAATCCGTAGTTGTCGTTGACATCGCAGCCTTGTCCCGGGCTCCCACGGCCAACTCCAGGCCCAGCGCTGCGCACCATGCAAGAAGTTGCTCGACGCTCAATTCATGGGCGTTGAGTTCCAGATGAGAGACTCGCGACTGGCTCAAGCCAATACGAGCCGCCAGCGCCGACTGGGTTAGCCCCTTGGCCTTACGCGCAGCCTGTAGCATCGACCCAAGTTGGCCGGCAGTGACCAGCGGATGTGACGTAGGCAGCATGGCGAATACCCGGGATTCAGTTAAGCGCAAGATAACTGAATAACTTATATACGTCAAATATCTGAATTTCAACTACGGAGGAACGCAGATCTGGTGGCTTTTATCCGGATCTCCGTAAAACCTCGGCCTTCAGACCGGGGATATAAGGCGAAAACAACGCTATACTGACTATATGTCCAGCATTGAATTCACCACCCGAACCTTGCGTCTGCGCTTGAAAGACAAGCACGAGGCTTTTTTGTGCGAGCAGGCGCGTGCGGTGAATTTTGTCTGGAACTATTGCAATGAGCTTTCTTACACACACTGGCAACGTAAACGTGAATTCTTTAGCGCCTACGCGATGCAGCCCTATACCAAGGGGGCGGGGCTGGATCCCCGTCAAAGCCAGCGCGTTAAGTTACCGCAACGGCCAGGTCTGGTATGGTGGGCAGCCGTTGTCCTTGTGGGACTCCTACGGCCTGCATCAGTACGACCTGGGCAGTGGCTCGTTTTCCGAAGACGCGCGCGGGCGCTGGTACCTGAACGTCACCGTTAAAGTGGCCAAGCGCCCTCGGCCTGCCTCGAGTGCGGTTCAGAAAGCGTGCGCCATTGATCTGGGGCTCACAAGAAGAACAACGACCTAAGTCGGATGACCCTGACTTTTGGGCGGTCTGGTCTGGTGAGGGGCTGGAAGAGGATGAGCACGGCGAGAAGATCGAGCGCAGCGTGGATTGGCAGGCTATCGCCACTGACTGGCAACAAGCCGACGCCGAAGCACCACAAGAGGTTAAGCAGGAGCCAGCAGATAATACTGGTACCGCCTTTGAAGATGATGATATTCCATTTTAGATCCGACCTGGATTTATTTGTAAACAAGGTCCCGGTAAGCTTTGTGCTTACTGGGATTTTTTATTATTTACGGTTTTTTTGACTATAGGGCACCTCGAAAAACCCCTGATTTCGCCAAAAGATGTTCTGTAAGTCATTGATTTTTAAAGGTCACGATTTCTAAAAATGAGGTTTTTCGAGGTGCCCTATAGATATAATTAAGTTATTGACATAAATTTCTTTCCACCAGTGACTGTGGCGTTTTTTTGCGGTACGCTACTTGCCCCAATTGTCTTTGTGAGTTGTAGAGTGCCCCTGCGCGTGATGCTGGCCCTGAGTGCTGCGGACAAAGAAGCCTTGATGCAGACGGAGAAAAAGAACCCTGACTGGCGCGTTCGCGAACGTGCCCGCACTGTGCTGCTGCTTGCCCAAGGCAAGACTTGCGCGCAGGTTGCCGCGTTGCAGGAACTGAGCATGCGCACCGTGAGCAGCACGCGCAATCGGTGGATTGCGGCGGGGTTGGACGGTCTGGCGGATCTGCCCCGCAGCGGCGCGCCGGCCAAGTTGCCCAGGCAGCAGATTGAGCGTTTGCTGCAGTGGGTACGAGACGAACCGCTCACGGTAACGGCGCTCAAAGCGCGCCACGAAGAGGCGGGCGGCACCCCGGTGCATTCGAACACCTTGAAGGCGCTTCTCAAGGCTGAAGGGTTTGTCTGGAAGCGCACTCGACACAGCCTTAAAAAAATGAGATGACGTGGCATTTGAACAGGCAAAACAAGAAATCGCTCAGTTGAGAGCGCGAGCCCAGGCAGGCGAGATCGAGGTGGCGTACCTGGACGAAGCCGGGTTCGCGCAGATCCATCCAAATCGCAGCGCCTGGACGCCCGTGGGCGAGCAGCACTGCATCGAGGCAACGCGCGGTAAGCGCATGAACGTCGTTGCGCCACTGCTGTCGAGCGGCAAGGTCTTCAGTGCGAAGTTATGGTGTACCTTCACGGCGCCGTTATTCGCCGGTTTTGTCGGGCTGCTCAAGGAGCAGGTCACCAAGCCCCTGACGATCATTCTCGATAACGCTTCGGTCCACAAGTCGCGCGCCATTGCGCCGCTGATGCAGCAACTACGCCGCCAAGGTGTGACGCTGTACTTTCTGCCGCCGTACTGTCCGGAATTGAACCGCATCGAGACGCTCTGGCATCTGGTCAAGCACACCTGGATGGCGCCCAAGCACCGCGACGCCCAGACGTTGGAAAACGACGTGGGAGAGATACTGGATAGTGTCGGCACGCGGTACCATATGGCTTTTTAGTGTTAAAAACTTATTGTTAATGACTTAGAAGATGGGCCAACTGGTTTACCTGCTGATGTTAAAGCTCTGTTGGGAGGGCAGTGATGAAAAAAAAAGGTGCTACCCGCAGAGGTAAGAATTTAACTGACGATGCAATAGAACAGATCGTTAGAATTCTGGATGGGTGGGAGGGAAAATTGACATGGGAGGCGTTGATTCAAGCTACCGTGATTAGACTCCATTGTCGGTACACACGGCAAGCCTTACATAAGCATGAGCGTATTCGTGCGGCCTTTACTCAACGGAAAGAAGCTCTTGGTGGAAAAAGCCAGGAAGCCGGTCAACGTCGCTCTGGAATGCCTCCTGATGTAATGGCAAGAATCTCTCGATTAGAGGCTGAAAACCAGCGACTGGAGGCGGAGAATCAACGGCTACTTGAGCAGTTCGTCGTGTGGGCATATAACGCGCATACACGCGGGTTGGATAAAAAATTCTTGAGCCAACCATTGCCTCATGTGAACAGAGATCAGACTATAGAGTTGAAGTCGGCGAAGAGAGTGGGCCGAAAAAATTAAAAAGTGCAGCTTTTTTGTGTCTGTAGGAAGAGGTTAGCAGCAGGATGGCTAGAGATTTTTTATTAATAGAAAATCGGTTAAATCGGCAGTTTTCTACCGGATAGCCGAGGCCAAATGACACGATAAACAGGAAGTTTTTCAATGGTCTTGCGTTGATTTTAGTATCATCTATGACCATTGATGTAGCGGCACTCCGGCTCCCTTGTCGAAGTATGCTGCCGATGCGCTCGAAGGCTGGTATCCAACGCAGTGCCGGGTTCCTCATCTTGGGTTTCTCAGCTTGTAGAATGCCCGAATCTGCTACCACACGTAAGAAGGATTTTTTCTGTGCCCTCACTGAACTGGATCGGTAAAGACGCCGTTGTACGTCACCATCAAGAGGTCCCATGCCGGTTGTTGGAGCCGGTGCAAGACCTATCATCCAGTGCTGGCGTGGGAAGTGATGGGAACTTGATTGTGCAGGGCGATAACCTGCATGCCCTGAAGGCGCTGCGACCCCGCTATGCGGGTCAGGTGAAGTGCATCTACATCGACCCGCCCTATAACACCGGCAATGAAGGCTGGGCCTACAACGATAACGTCAATTCTCCTGAAATCCGCCGTTGGCTGGGAGAAGTGGTGGGCAAGGAAGGTGAAACCCTGGATCGCCATGACCGCTGGTTATGCATGATGTACCCGCGTCTTGTGCTGTTGAAGGAACTTTTGCACGATGAGGGTGCTATCTTCGTGTCCATCGATGACAACGAAGTAGGTAACCTTCGCTTGCTGATGGATGAAATTTTTGGTGCTGAGAATTTCGTTACAACAATCGCATGGCATAAGCGGGTTTCCCCGGCAAATGACGCGAAATATTTCAGCTCCGACCTAGACTTTGTTCTGGTTTATGCATCCCGTCTATCGCGCTGGCGGCCAAATCGCTTAGCGATGAGTGCAAGTCAACTTAATAATTATCGCAATCCAGATTCTGATCCCCGTGGAGTATGGAACTCCTCTGCATACACATGTGCAAAAACTTCAGATGAAAGACCTAATCTTTACTACGCCATCACACAGCCCAATACAGGTAAGAAAATCTGGCCTAGTAAGACAAGGGTTTGGGCATATGACCAAGCTCGACATCAACAGCACCTATCTGAGGATTTGATTTATTGGGGGGCTGACGGGTTGTCTGAGAAACCTAGACTAAAAAAATTCCTTAGCGCTGCGAAGCTCATGGTGCCTCGTAGTTTTTGGTCACCTGAGAATGCGGGTCATAACCAAGAAGGAAAATTGGATCTCAATGACTTTGGACTTGCTAGCTACTTCGCCACACCAAAACCTCATCGGTTCATTCAGCACATCTTGAAAATCGCTACGGATAAGGACTCCCTTATTCTCGACAGCTTTGCAGGCTCCGGCACCACGGCCCACGCGGTTCTGAAACAGAACGCCGAGGACGGGGGAAATCGCCGATTCATTCTGGTCGAGATGGACGAACACATCGCGCAAAACGTTACGGCTGAGCGGGTGCGTCGTGTGGCCCAGGGCTACACCAATGCCAAAGGTGAAGATGTCGAAGGTCTGGGGGGCAGCTTCCAGTATTGCAAACTCTCTGCCGAGCCACTCTTTACCGCAGACGGCCAGATCCGGGAAGATGTGACCTTTGCCCAACTTGCCGAATTCGTCTGGTTTGCCGAAACAGGCACAGGCTTCACTGGCGTTGCTGACAGTCCCTTGCTGGGTGTGCATGAGGGCCGTGCGATCTATCTGCTTTATAACGGCATCCTCAAGGATCTCGCCCCAGACAGCGGCAATGTCCTCACGGCGGCCGTTTTCGGACAACTGCCGACGTTTCGCGGCCCGAAAGTCATTTATGCGGCTGCCAATCGCATGGGGTCACGCATTGCACGCGAGAACATCACCTTCAAGCAGACGCCCTATGCACTGGAGGTACAGTCATGAATGACTACACCCCCAAAAACTATCAACAGCAGGTGTTGGATAGCGTCCAGGCGTATTTCGAGGCTTGTCAGGCGCAGGGCTCGGCTTCAATTGCCTACATGAGCACCACTGAAGCGCTGTGGGGCCGAGCAAATGCTTATCACCCGCTCCCTGAGTTCGAGCCTGAGATGCCGTATTTCTGCCTGCGTGTGCCCACGGGTGGCGGCAAGACCTGGCTTGCTGCCAAAAGCGTCACACTGGTGAATACGCACCTGCTTCGGTCCACGCATAGTGTCATTCTGTGGCTGGTGCCCAGCAAACCGATCCGTGAGCAGACCCTCAAAGCATTGAAGGACCCAGAGCATCCCTACCATGCTGCTCTGCGCGAAGCGGGCCGCGTGGTCGTCATGGATTTGGACGAAGCCAAAAGCATCACACGCGCCACGCTGGATACCAACACGGTCGTGATCGTGACCACACGCCAGGCATTCCAGGTGGAGGACGAAGAGTGCCGCAAGGTCTATCAGTCCAACGGCGCACTGATGCACCATTTCGAGCATCTGAGTGCGGAGCAACGGGCGGAATTGCTGACTGACGGCGAAGGGGCTGAGCGCACGACACCGTCGTCGCTGGCCAATGTCTTGCGCCTGCGACGCCCGTTTGTGGTGGTGGATGAGGCGCATAACAATCGCACGGAACTGGCCTTTGAGATGCTGGCCCGACTGCGGCCAGCAGGCATTCTGGAGTTGACCGCGACACCTGATACCGAGCACACGCCCAGCAATGTCCTGCACAGTGTTTCTGCAGCAGAGCTGAAGGCCGAGGAGATGATCAAGCTCCCGGTGCTGCTGGAAACCCAGCCCGATTGGCAGCAATGTCTGGCCGATGCCATTGCACGGCGCGATGCATTGCAGGGATTGGCTACGACGGAATACCGTGCAGGGGGGCAGTATCTTCGCCCTCTCGTGCTGATTCAGTCGCAACCGCGTAGTGCTACCCACGAAACACTGGATTTTGATCGGGTACGCGAGGAACTGATCAACAATCACGGCATTCCTGCCGAGGAAATCGTCGTCGCCACAGGAGATGAAAGGGGGCTGGATCGCATTGCCACCGATTACGCCCTGGGCATTTCCGACCCGCGTTGTCCGGTGAAATTCATCATCACTCAGAAGGCGTTGGCCGAAGGGTGGGATTGTCCGTTCGCTTATATCCTGGTCAGTCTGGCGTCTCTTTCGTCGTCCACGGCGGTCGAGCAATTGCTGGGGCGTGTGCTGCGTCAGCCCAATGCTCAGCACCTGAGCAACCCTGCCTTGAACCGCTCATATGCCTTTGTGGCCTCGCATAACTTTGCGGAAACGGCCAATGCACTGCGAGATCGTTTGGTGGCAGGGGCAGGTTTTGAACGCAAGGAGGTGGCTGAGTTCATTGCCGCAGGACGATCTGACCAAGGTCGCCTCGATCTGGAAGGCCACCCAGGACGTATCACCATGCATCCGGTCGCGGTGGTGCTGCCTGAAAAGCCGGACCTGAAAGCAACGTCGAAAGGCCTTCGCAACAAGGTGCAGTGGGATGCAAAACGCAATACCCTGACTCTGCATGCACCGTTGACCGAGGAAGAAGCTCAGTCACTGGCCGCGACGGTCACGACGCCTGCCGCTGCACAGGCCATTACCCAGGCGGCTGAAGAAAGCCGCACAACCGCGCTGGAGTTTTTCCAGACACCCGCCGAGCTGGGCGTGCAATTCCAGGTGCCTCAGTTGGCGCTGAACGTACAAGGCGAATTGCAGCTTTTCGATGATCCCGAGGTGCTCGAATACCCATGGGATCTCTCTCGCTATGATGCAGGTCCGCAGGCGGGTGATTGGGCTGCGCTTGGGGCCGCCTGGAGGGTCGCTGATTCTGGCGAAATTGATATTGACGCCGGGACGGGCAAAGTGCGGTCGCGGTTCCTGCCGGAGTTGCAGCGAGACCTGGGCCTGGCATACCAGCCTGAGCACTGGGATGATGTGCGGCTGGCGACTTGGCTCTGTCAGAACATTTTTGAGCCGTCGCTCACCCATGCAAGCAAGCGTGCCTTCGTCGCCGCCTGGGTGGGAGATCTGCTGACGCGTGAAGACTTTTCGCTGGCACGCGCCAATCAGCAGAAATTCGAGATCCGTAAGCTCATCGAGGCGCGTATCCGGGCCTTGCGTAAAGAAGCGATCAAGCAGGCCTACCAGCAGGCGCTTTTCGCTGAGGACGCTGCTTCTCGTGTGGCAGTATCGGATGATTTTGCCTTCACCTTCCACCCGCAGGCTTATGCGCCCAGCAAAGACTATGACGGGCGCTTTGGGGCATTCGATTTTCGCAAGCATTACTACGGGCGTATTGGCGACTTCGACAGCAATGAAGAATTCCAATGCGCTTGCCAGTTGGATATGTTGGCGCAAAAAGGCCAGATCCTCTTCTGGGTGCGCAATTTGGTTCGCCGCGAAGGCTCATCGTTCTTCCTGCAAAAAGCAAACGACCGCTTTTATCCAGATTTTTTGTGCCAATTGCCTGGCGAGGGTGCTACCCCTGGCCCAATTCTGGCGGTGGAGTACAAGGGGGCTGACCGGTGGGCAGCCGCACAAGACGACCGTTTGATTGGCGGCCTATGGGCCAAACTGTCAGAGGGCCGATGCCGCTTTGTCATGGTGACTGACAAGCGCTGGGAGCTGATTGCAGAACAGCTCAAGTAAGGATGACAGGGGCAATAAGGGCGTGTGCCGACAGACTTGGAGGTGAAACTGATGTCAAACTGCGACTGCTTCAATCCTGAAGCAAAACCGCAATGGTCGGAGCGCCAGGATATAGGATTTGCCAACGACTGGGACCTAAGCAGTATGCGTTGTGCGCAGTGTCATACGCCTTGGCTACGTGCATTTTTGGAGTATGAGAGTTTCTCTCGAAGCGGACGACACTACAGGGCACCTACGACAGACGATGCTCTTGTGAGCCTCACCGCGCCAGAGGCTTTACGGATGATTGAAGGCGCCGTGTTTAGGATTCGTGGGGGAGTCGCTTTGATGGGCGCGATAGCGTGAGCGATGGGCCAGGGGTACTGTTTAATGGTTTGTGAGCTGCTGGTGCTCATTGATAGCCTCGGCGCTCAATGCTGATTGAATAAGGTCGTGACATGAAAATCAAACGTCTCGAACGGATGCGCGAATCGCAGCGGAATTACCACCGCCGCTGCTGGTAGGGGATAGTGGAGCGTATTAATGATTAAGTTTGAAATTCTGACTGATGACCCAGCTGATCAGGAGCTGGTGGCGCGCTATTGGGCGATGGATGAGGATGGCAAGTTCATTGAAAATGTGAGTGACTTGCTTCCCTATAAGGGTATAAGCAGTAGCTATCATCTCTTGTCTCATATTCAAAAAGTTTCTATTGCTCGTGATCATCGGATTGTCTGCTCAAGGTGCTCAGAGTATTTTGAGGCTCGATCGCGTGCTGACTATCAAACCAGGACTCGCTTTTCTACAGGCGTTTGTGATGCATGCAGGGAGCAAGAAAACCTTAAGCAGATGGAAGAGCAAAGAATACTATCTGATAAGTTAAGTGCACGGTTGAAAGAGATAGAGGACAGAAACACTCAACGAGTGATTGATTACGAAACGATCCCAGACGATATTGCGCTGATCCTAATTGCCCTTAATAGTGCAATAAATCCCCGCCTGTTGACAGGGCTCTTTAGTCGAGACCAATGCCAGGGGCTTGCTCCATGCTTCACTAGTGCATTGGTAACAAAATTATGGAAGGCTGGAGTAATAGCCGATTTGCCCTCAAAAGCACTTCCAGGTGCATATTTCTTGAGGGACGATGAAGTATGGCACACCAACACAAAAGTCAGTTATTTTCTTTTGCCTGATCACGAGCTAGGGAAAACAGAGGCAGCGCTAGACTCCTTGAGGAATCGTGCGTATACGCAGTTTTCACGTATTCGGCAATTATGGCTTGATTATGCGGTGTCGGAGTGCATGCAGTATCTATATGATCAATGCAGTTTGCATAGATTGCAAACGAGTGATGAGAGTGACGAACAAGCCCAAAGTGTTCTGCGTACATCACTTGAGACTTACAGTATTGCTCAGCTCTGGTCAGTAATTTGGAAGGTTGTAAGAGATGCGGCATCACTTTCAGCTCGCGAGTATTACAACAAAGAGAAGGCCGCTTCAACTATACACGGCAAGATCAAGCGCTACTTGGAACGGGCGGCACGAGAAGGTCTTGCTGTGAAGTCTTGGGATCGCCCAGGTGAGCAACCTGCGGGGACATTAGGTGATGTCTTTTATGAATTTTTTGGGCTGTATGAGTACACCCCTGGACGAGAGGCCATGGAGATACTTGCAGATCAGAATTTAGATGAGGACGAGGTAGGCCCGCCCTCAGAGGTTGTTGCTGCTGCGCGAATAATGATGCAACGGGCGATTGAGCAGGGCTGCGAAGCAACGATATTGCTTTCATTTGCTGAGCGCATACGACAGGGTGAAGATGTCCAAGCGGCGCTTGAGGCTGTTTGTGCTGCTAATTTAGGATGCTGAGGGGAGTCCGACCTCCGTCAAAAATCAAACAGGCCTATGCCGGAGGGCATATTAATAATGTTGGCGAAGAGGGAACTCTCAACGGGAGTGAGAAGTGAGCGATGAGTTAAAGCGTAAGCTAAGTGATATATATAAACGCTACGGTTTTGAAACAGCAAAGGTATATGATGCAGAAGCTGTAATTGTATTTACCCTGAAAACAGGGTATTTCGATAATGCAGATATAGTTCCTCTTCACGAAGATTCAAATACAGATGCTGCTTTTTCAGAGTTTTCCAAGATTGGCTTTGCTTGCACGGTTAGGAAGTATCTATCTCCAAAGCAAACTGAAGTAGAACTGTTTAAAGGGTTCTTTTCTGTATCTACAATAATAGATAGATTAAGAAAGGACTATTTTCAATTTTCAGAAAATATAGTTCGCCCTTTTTCGAATGATGCTAAGTATAAATATATAAATGCGCCATACGCAGTAAACGGAGTCCGAGGAGAAAAATCGCCTGCGGAAGAGGTCATGTCTAGGTTACGTGAAAACCGGCCTATTCTCTTTCTTATTGAGGCTGCTGCGGGATTTGGTAAGACCTGTACCGCTTATGAGATAGTTCATCTTCTGACTCAAACTGCAGATTATTTACCTCTTTTCTCAGAGTTGTCGCGCAATAGAAAAGCTCCTATCTTTCGATATGTTTTATTGGATGAAATAGATAGAAAGTTCCCAACACTAAGCTCACGTCTCGTGCAATCTGAAATGATCAATGGACGAGTAATAACAATTCTAGATGGCTTTGATGAGTTGCTGCGAAAGGCAGATGACACTGATGAATTTGAAAATCAGGAGCCGATGTTGGAAACGATAGGTCAGTTTCTAACAGGAAATGCGAAGATAGTACTGACGACTAGACGGACGGTGTTGTTTGAAGGTGATGCGTTTCATACATGGGCAGCTACGCATGCGGAAGATTTTGATCTTGTGCGAATCAGAATTGGAGAGCCTTCGATAGAAGACTGGTTGCCAGAAGATAGGCTTAGGGCATTGAGTTCGACAACATTAGATATAAAAAATGGGCTTGCCAATCCTGTGCTTCTATCTTATTTGAGAAGTATCCCACAGGAAAAATTTGATATAGCCTTGGAGTCACCCGATCAGCTTGTTGAAAAATATTTCAGCTTTTTATTGGAGCGAGAACAAGTTCGTCAGGATCTGAAAATGAGTGTCGAAACACAAAAATCGATACTTACCTTAATTGCTGACGATATGATTTCCCTAGGGTATACCTCTGAGCAGAGAGATTACATTGTTGAGCTAATTTTGCGAGCATGTGCAAGTGAGCTAGATAAAGCGTTAACTCTTTATCCAGCCGCTGAACGCCCTGACAGAGAATTTTTAGCTAACAAAATAGCTAGTCATGCATTGCTGGATAGAAGTAATAAAGAAGAGAGCAAAATTGGATTTATTAATGAATTTGCTCTCGGATACTTTGTGTCTAGGAATATTCTTGGGCAGCCAGAATGGCTTAATGATGATGTGCGTTTTCTTGAGCCTGCTGTGATTTCATATCAACCAAGGACATCTCAAGATAAATCAGAGCTTCTTGCGAAAATCAACCCATCTCTTGAGTTTACCTCTATATCGTATCGTATTGATTTTACAGCTAAGCTCATTGGGGTAATTAATTTTCCGCTTGAAACTGACGAGGCCGAAGGCCTGGTTCTTGAGGGTATCGATATTGGTATAGAAGTGATAAAGAATTTCCAGTTTAATGATTGTATTTTTAAAGACTGTCATTTCAATCTTGGAAAATTTTCTGATGTTACTTTTTTAAATTGCCGATTCTATGGCGAGAATACAGCTGCAGAAGTGCCTGGTGGCGAAATATATATTTTGGGTGAAATTGGAGATAGTGAGTTTATCAAAAGTGCAGTCCAAGCGCAGCAGCTAGTAACATCAGAGCCTACTCTCGAACGCTCCGCTCAGCTTGAAAGGCTAGTTCTTGAAAAATTTTGGCCAATTGGGCGTGATTTGATTACTCATAAGCATAGGGCGATTGCCAGCATTTGTTCGGGCAGGGGAGATTATAAGCCAGATGAAATTTATAACGCAGTTCTTCGGCTTAAGAAGAATGGGATTTTATTGCAACCTAACCAAGCGTCATTTGTTGAGTTGAATTTTGAGCGCCTGCCAGAAATTAGAGAAATACTTGGGAGGCCATAATGCAAAGCGATTTTAAATACATTGCAGAAGATATTCGGCGGCAAATTGATGGGTCGCTTGCAGCGGTCGGTATTCTTTTTCGAGCATTTGCTAGAGGTAAAGACAAAAAATCTATCGAAGAGAAAATTCGGCGAGAGCCCGGGAAATATCAAGTCGATGGAAAAATGATTCAGGATATTATAGGGGTGCGGATTGCTCTCTATTTTCGCGAAGATATTCCGATCGTACAGGATATTTTGTGTTCAAAATATAGTATAGATAGCACCGCGTCTGCTATTGATAAACCAGATAGCGATCAATTTTCTGTGACACGCCATAACTTGGTTTTTAAATTACCAAGAGATGATGAAGACAACTTTCGGCGTATATCTGGCAGTAATCCGTTTGACTCAACCTTCGAAGTTCAGATCAGAAGTATTTTGTCTGAAGGTTGGCACGAAGTTGAGCACGATCTACGATATAAGGCTAAGGATAATTGGCAGAATCATGATGATTTGAGCCGTACTCTTAATGGAATTGTCGCGACGCTTGAAACCGCAGAGTGGAGTATGGGGAAAGTTTTTGATGAACTGGCATATAGGCATTACCGAGAAAAAAATTGGCCAGGTATGCTTTCGAGCTTATTGAAAATGCGAGTTAAGAATACTATATCAAATGAGTTGATCGCTATTCTGGATACTCATCCAAGCGCAGCAAAAGATTTGCTTAGAATAAAGCGACCAAAATTGATAATGGCTCTATCGGAGTGTCGCCCTCGCATCCCAATAACCATGGAAAATCTGGTTTATGTTTGGAATGCCATAGGCCCAAAACATGAACAAATTTTGGAGTTGACTCCAGACATAATTATGGAGGCAACTCAATGAAGTATTGAGGCTCAACAGTTTTGTCGGCAATGCCAAACAACCTGCTTTCCTTGTATTGCCATTTGCTAGCTTGTAGTGATAAAAATTGTTGGGTATTTTAGTCGCGAGTGTAAATAAATTTAGGTTTATCGTATTAGTTGTTGACAGTTTTTATTGGGAATTAATGGAAAACCTAGTTAAATAGGAACTTATGGGGCTGTTTACACTATTTTGGTAAGTCATTAACAATAAGTTTTTAACACTAAAAAGCCATGTGGTACCGGAACGTGTCAACCTCATTTGAACCACTTTCTTAAAAATTAAATTGTTTTTGCCATGACCCGTGGCAGGGTCGGGAAGTTGACGCCTTTTTCAAGGGTGGCTGGGTCGGCATCCTCCGGTGCCGGGTTGATACACACTTTAATCGGCGGCATCTGCACCGTGGGTCGGCCCTGGGTAAAGCGTTCAGGATGGCGTTCATACATGGCATC
>JAAYGT010000064.1 GCA_012727555.1 Alcaligenaceae bacterium
GCGAAAGGGTGAATGATGGGTAGCCCCGAGGGCTTGGGTGCTGATTGATTTTTAGGCATGATCCATCTCCTGAATAGCCATTCGCAGGACGGGAACTCGGAATAGATCAACTTCCTAAACGGGGTCACACAAAGGCGCCACCACATACGGGTCCGAATTGTCCCCAGGGCCAGGTTTTTTGACGGGGTCATGCCTCCAAAAAGCAAGCGGCCTCAGTCTCTGCGTGCATCCAGTGTATGCGTCGAGAGTTTCTATTCACAAGGGGCTCGGAACGCCGTGGGGGGCGGTTTTTTAAAATTTCGTTGTCCGATTTCAGTCGCCGGACTTCGGCTTCCAGTTCTCGAATACGCTGCTGCTCAGCCGTTAACGGTTTGCCAATCCCGGGCCTGCCGGCCAATTCTTCATCCAGTTGGTGCACCCAGCGTCGGACCACACTTTCGGTCAGCTTCATTTCGCGGCAGACTTGGCTGACGCTGACACCTTGCTCGCGCACCATGCGAGCCACTTGCAACTTAAGGGCTGGATCAAAGGTTCGGCGATTCTTGGCTGTGTCGGTTGTCTTGTCGGTCATCGCTTCATGTTCCTTGTCGGGGGGAAAACACCCGATCAAAGTGTCCATTTAAATTTGACCACAACAGTTTGATTTCCAGCACCTGGCCAAATCCTACAATCAGGCGCATCCCAGGGCTGAGCGTGCTAAAAGCACGAAATAAAAAAGGCATTGAGCGCGGTCGCACAAAATGCCTGTTGCTGGGTTGGCTTGGGTAAGCGCTGGTAAAAAAATTTACGTCGCTCGCCCCAACCACTCAGCAAAAACTTCCTGAGTGTGGCATCCGGGTTCCGGGGGCCTAGATTTTACCTGTGACGGAGTACGGCTGAATCGCGGCGCGGGTGCGGGCTGAACCACCCCCTCTATAGCAATAAAGGCGTTACGAGCAAGCATTTGAGGGTGATCGGGAGCCTCCGACATGGACAAAACCGGCGCATAACAGGCATCGAGACCCCTTAAGCGTTCATCAACCTCCACACGATCCAGGCTTCCTATCGCTTGAGCAAACGCGCTTCTAATTGCAGACCAATCGGCACGATTGTTGCGGGGGGGGAGTGCAGCCAAGTCCATACCAAGACCTACCACCAAATTTTCATAGAACCTTGGCTCGACCGCGGCAACACTTACGTAATGACCGTCTTTTGTGCGGTAAGCGCTATACCAGGGTGCTCCTCCATCTAGCACATTGGTACCACGTTGCATAGCCCAGTGCCCTGCAGCCTTCAAGCCATAGGTACTGGCCATCAGCAAGTTTGCACCATCGGTCATTGCCGCGTCCACAACCTGCCCTTCTCCGGAACGCAGTGCTTCGACATATGCTGCCAAAACGCCAGCAAGCAAAAGCATGCCACCGCCGCCAAAATCGCCAACCAGGTTTAACGGGACCACAGGCTCGCCATTCTGTTGCCCAATCGCGTCAAGCACACCGCTCAAAGCGATATAGTTCAAATCATGGCCAGCCTCACCAGCCATTGGCCCTTGCTGGCCGTAACCCGTCACGCGTCCGTAAACCAGCGCAGGCTGAAGCGCCAGACAGGTTTGCGGGCCTGCGTTCAGCCGCTCCATGACTCCCGGGCGAAAGCCCTCAATGAGGACGTCGGCTTTAGCAATTAGTTCATGTAGTGTTTGCTGACCTTCCGAGGTTTTAAGGTCAATCGCAATCGAGCGTCGATTGCGATTGAGCACCTCGAATTTGGCAGGAATCGGCAAGCCCCTTTCTGGCGCACCAGCACGCTCCACCCGGACTACATCCGCCCCCATATCGGCCAACATCATCGCGCAAAAAGGAGCTGGCCCAAAACCGGCCATTTCAATTACACGCATCCCGCTCAAAGGGCCGTGACTTGTGTTGTCGCTTGCCATGCTCGTTAACCTATACCCAACTCTTTGCGCGCCTGTTGCATGGCGTCGGTACCGTCACGTCGCCCAACAATCCACCCTTCATGCGGCACAAGAGCAGGCTTGCCAATCTCGACAAGATACTTCCAGTCTTGAATCAGGTCTCGCCGGGCAATTTTCCATACGCCATCGCGTCGTTCCACGCGATCAAGATAACGTGATGACGTGTACATATCCATTGCACGCCCTTCAGGCCCTTGAGTACCACCGGTCAGCTGAGCGAGCTGCTCCTTCGCATGAGCAGGATAATGCTGAATAGTTCGCACATACGACTCCACCAAAGCAGTGTCATCATCAGCAAACTCAATCAACACATTACCGATAAAGTGGCTGGAAAACGTAATCGGCTTGTGGCGTTCGCGAATCCAGTCTACCAAGCCCTCGATAGGGCCAATATAAGGGCCATGGCTATCGATAGCCCCCGGGTGAAAAACGCGCAGTATTCCCTCGTAATCAAGGCGATCAACCG
The DNA here is from genome assembly GCA_012727555.1 of Alcaligenaceae bacterium. Classification (GTDB taxonomy): domain Bacteria; phylum Pseudomonadota; class Gammaproteobacteria; order Burkholderiales; family Burkholderiaceae_B; genus JAAYGT01. Next base: position 2,418 of record JAAYGT010000064.1, read on the forward strand.
CCCGACACCAGTGATAAATCAGATCTTGAATCCTGGCTCTGTCAGCCAGTCGGGCAGGGGTGTACTGATCAATCATTAAAAGTGCTCCTTGGTTTCAAAGCACACAGGTAACCCTGTGCTGAGAGTATCACTCCGGATTCGGTTGCAAGGTCGCAAAGAACCCGAAGAACAGCGGATGAGAACTACTGCGGCCGGAAGTTCACCTTCATGGCAAGCTCGCTAATCGTGCCCGCTTCTTTCTCAATCAACTTTTGCAGATCTTCTGCAGAGCCACCCACAGGCTCAGCTCCGTACGACAACAACACCTTAGTTACGGCTGGATCATTGAGCATTTTGTTAAGTGCCGAATTGAGCTTGTCTATAACAGGCCTGGGAGTTGCGGCTGGTGCTGCCACACAGAACCAAGGCGCCATCACATAATGAGAAAGCCCAGACTCTATAACCGTCGGCACATCAGGCAAGAGAGGTGATCTTGCCCGTGACGTAACTGCCAAGGCTTTCAACTTTCCCGCTTTGATCAACTCAAGCGATGACGAGATGTTATCAATCGTGAAATCAATGGTTCCGGCCATCAAGTCCACCAGCATGGGCGCGCTACCTTTGTAGGGAACGTGTTGCGCCTCGGTGCCCGTTCTTTGCTTGAACAGCTCAGCCGAAACATGAGAGCTAGACGCAAGTCCAGGGCTGCCATGATTGAGTTTGCCCGCATTCGCCTTCATATATTCCACAAGCTCGGACACCGAATCAGCCTGGATCTTGGGACTGACCAACACAACATTGGGAGTTTCCGCGATGTTAATGACAGGAGATAGCGAGTCAATCTGGTAAGGCAGCTCTGGAAAAACAAAATGGTTGGTGACCACGGTACCAATCGAACCCATTAGCAAAGTGTAGCCGTCAGGTTTGGCTCGGGCCACGGCACCAACGCCGATCGTGCCAGTTGCTCCTGGCAGATTTTCTACCACTACTGGCACACCTAACTCTTTCTGCAAGTAATCTGCCGTAGTGCGCCCAAGAATGTCAGTCGATCCACCCGGCGGGAATGGCACAACGATTCGAATAGGTTTGTCAGGCCAGCTCTGTGCCTGTACCGGACTTGCCATCATGCCGGCACTCAAGCTCATGGCCATAACCATGGCGGTTAGTATTGCTCGTCTTTTCATAGTGTCTCCTTGGTGGTTTTGTGTACTTTTACGTAATTCCTTACGATATTCAGAGCTCTTCATGTACAAAACCAGGGCGCACTGATGCTGTTGCAAACGTCAGATGCCTGGGCAAGACCGGCCAAGGCGCTGGCTTGGCTGCGCGATGGATCAAGCACGTTGTCACCTATTTCACTTAACGATACGGCGTCGGGTGTTACAACATCAACGCGCGCTCCGGCACGCTCAAGTTCTTTAATCTCGGCCTGCAAATGCCCGCTGACAGGGTTTTCCTGACTGTAGCCAAGTGGTGCCAGCACCAGAACATTGCTTGATCCCGACGCAAGATCGGCATTCGTCATTGACCGGATCCCTCCATCCATCAGCAGCCTTCCATTCCATGGGACTGTTGGCCAAACGCCGGGAACTGCGCAACTGGCCATGACCGCATCAATCAATGGCAGGCCAGAGTCACGTGTAAGTGTCACGTGCTCGGCCGACTGCGCGTCAACCGCTATCAATGACAACTTACGCACTGGCCAGTCAAGCAAGGTCAACCGCGACCTGATGATTTCCCTGCGCGGTCCCAAATCTGCACCTGCCTTGCGCAAAGCGAAGGCGCCGATGCGCAGTCGGGCAAGAACGAGGTCTCCACCCGTTTTCTGCATCAAGACCTGATTTTTCTGGTCAGCCTCTCGTTGCGAATAAGCTCGAAAGCTCTCTGAGGAAGTGGCCTGTGTGTCCAATTGTCTGTTCAACAAGCTGTCGGGTGAAATGCCATTGGCCAATTCCGTGCTGACCACAGAACCAGCCGATGTTCCAATGAAATGGCAATTCCGGGGAAGAACAAACCCGTAACGGGCAAGCCCCGCCAGCACGCCAATCAACCACGCGATGCCGGTAACCCCGCCACCACCTAGTACAAGAGCGGTTGTCTGAGATTGCTCCATCAGATCACCTTATCTGATCTAAGACTCTCCAGCTCTTCGTTAGATAGCCCCAGAAGTTCTCTATACACTGCGTCGTTGCTGTCACCCAAGTCAGGGGCTGGCTTGATCGACTTTTTGGGCGCGTTAGAAAACCGTGGAATCACCCCCGTCATACGTATAGGACCAATCTTGGGGTCGTTGACAGTTGTAATGGTCTCGCGCGCCAGATAATGCTCATCGGTCATCATGTCAGCAACACTGTATATGAAGGAGTAGGCCAGTTTGCCCTCATCCAACAAACGGCAGACCTCTTTTTCAGGCTTACTTAGAATCCACTCGGCTACCGCCTTGTTCAACTCGTCAACGTGCTCCCAACGGCTCTCGTGCGAACGAAACCGTGGGTCGACTTGCCAATCGGGCCTGCCCATAACCCGGCACAAGCGCTCAAAGCCAGCGTTGGCCGAGATGGTCAGTATGATGTAACGACCCTCACTGGTCAGAAAGTGTTCACCTGGCGCCGATGCAAAGTGTGTATTTCCGCGACGCTGTCTGGCAACCCCCAAACGATCATAGGTTGGGATCAGCACATCGGTAAAGCGCGCTATGGCTTCGTACATCGCCAGATCGATTTCCTGACCACCACCATTGTGCATATCGCGATGATAGATGGCCATCAGCAACGCAAACGCGCCAAGCAACGCCGTTTGATAGTCGGCAACCGATGTGCCAATCTTTACAGGTGGCCGATCAGAAAAACCGGTGATGCCCATGACACCACCGAAAGCCAACGCGATCCTGTCGTAGCCTGCCCTTTCGCGGTAGGGGCCTGTTTGCCCAAAGCCCGAGATGCGCAACAGAATCAGGTTTGGGTTCTCTGCCTTCATGGTTTCATAAGACAAACCCCAACGCTCAAGCGTACCAGGCCGAAAATTCTCGACGACTGCATCTACGGCCTTGATCAGTTTCAACAAAAGCTCGCGTCCGCGCGGTTGACGCAGGTCTAGCGTGATCGAACGCTTGTTGCGGTTTTCCACGCTCCAGTACAAGCAGACATCGTCGACATATGGCCCGATGTCACGGACCGTGTCTCCCCTCTCGGGAATCTCAACCTTAATGACATCGGCACCAAAATCACCAAACAATGTGCAAGCAACTGGCCCAGATACCATTGTGCCCAGGTCAAGAATGCGTAACCCGCCAAGCAAATATTGTTCGTTCACCTTGTTTGTGCTTTCCATGACTACTCCACTTCCTCTGTTGCACCCTCGGCTCCTGCCAACTGAACGGCTGTTCGCACATGAAACTCGTCTAAACTCGGACTCCGCAGCATGTGCCAGTAGTCATCGTTTCGGAACGGTGTTGGCGCCACAATTTTGCCCTGACTGGTGCGATACCAGTTCGACATACCTTTATGCGACCAAATCATTTTGTTGTGAGCTTCTTGAACACGCTTATTGAATTCATCGTGTACATCTTGACGCACTTCAATTTCTGCAGACTCCGAAGGACTGGCTTTCAGTACTTGCTGCATCAGGCTAAGTATGTAACGCGCCTGAATTTCAAGAGATGCCACTACGCTTCCGCCATGGCCCAACGCCGTGTTCGGTCCTGCCATCACAAACAAATTCGGGAAGCCCGGAACTGTCATCCCCAGATACGCTTCCGCGCCATTCGCATCCCAGCGATCACGCAAGCGCTCGCCACCTCGTCCGATGACGTCAATTGATGATAGAAAGTTGACCGCATCAAAGCCGGTTGCCACGATAAGAGCATCGAGTTCGTGACTTTCACCATCTTCTGTTTGCACCTTGTTACCGCTTACTTGGGTGATATGGCTGTTCACCAGCGTGACATTGGGCTTGGTCATGGTTCGGAACCAGCCGTTATCCATCAGCATACGTTTACCGAATGGCGGGTAATCAGGGAGCATTGCATTCAGCAAATCCTGACGATCACCAATCTCTTCCTTGACGTAGTTCTCAAAGAATTCGCGGTGTTTGTCGTTGCGGCGGTTGATGGCACGCTCAGGGTGCGGCCATTCGGGATCGACCTGCAATGAGGAGTGGATACGGTCATTGAACACCCAGGCCAGTCGTTGACGGTACCATTCCTGGTAGAAGGGGACTTCGCGCAACAAGAACCGTACCTGCTGAGGTACGTCTTTCTTGAATTTTTCGAAAGGGGCAGCCCACTGCTTGGAGCGCTGAAACACGGTGAGGTGTTTTACAGCGTCGGCCGTGGCTGGCACAATCTGCATGGCGCTGGCACCATTGCCAATTACCCCGATACGCTTGCCGTCAACGCTGAAGCCCTCTGGCCAACGAGCCGTGTGAAAGCAATCGCCTTGGAATGTCTCCAGACCCTTGATCGTTGGAAATTTAGGTACGTTCAAAATACCAACGGCGCTGATAACCATATCGGCGCGCAATGTTGACTGTTCACCATTGGGGCCGGTGATTTTTACATTCCAGCAGCAGTTCTCTTCGTCATACACAAGGTTGTCACACTTGGTATTGAAGCGAATGGAGTCACGCAGATTGAACTTGTCTACGACACCAACAAAGTAGTCTTGAATTTCATCACGCAGGGCGAAGTACTTCGTCCAGTCGTGCTTTGCAAACGAGAACGAGTAAATATGGTTCGGGGTATCAACACCGGCACCCGGGTAGCGGTTTTCGTACCATGTGCCGCCCACCTCGGCATTTTTTTCAATAATTTCGTAGGGAATACCAGCTGCCTTAAGGCGTATGGCGGCACAAATGCCGGCAACACCAGCACCGATAACCAATACACTGAAGCCATCGCGACACGTGCTTTTCGCTTGTTTGTCCAGGGCAAAATCCGGATCCAGACCCAGCCATGAAGAAATCATGGGGCCGTAAGAAGGTGTGATTTGCTCACCCACACTTAACGCCAGCATTGACACCAAGTCCGACTCAGCGGGCGCAGGCATCGCTGGCGATTTGCCGTTTTTCCACTCGATCAGGGCTTGCTTCGCTGCATCGCGTACCTCGTTTTGAACATGCTCTGGCAACCCACCGGAATCATTGTCATCCAACCCCACGATACGTGAGCAACGGTAGTCCTCGGACAACCATTTACGATCACCGGTCAGGTGGAAAAGCATCATCAGCAAGGTTGGCACATTTGCACTGGGCAGCGCCTCATCAAGGGCTTTTGCCCAACTAGCTTGATCATCCGTAGATAAATTCACCATCTTCATTTCCAAAAAATAAGCTAAAGCTGGTCCTTCACGAGACAAAAGCTCATGAACCACAGCACCTTGTTACGAAATATTTTTGTGGCTTAACAAGCCACTTGAATGTGGCTAGAGCATTGGTCAGGCAAGCACCCACGGGCGCTTGCCTGACCAATTAGTTGGGCTGCATGCCCGAATCACGCACCACCTGACCCCACTTGTCATACTCCGACTCGATCATTGCCTGCAGAGCAGCAGGCGAGCTTGATGCAGGCTGGAAACCCAAGGACTCAAGCTTTTCGCGAAATGCCGGTTTGGTGGTGATCTGTTGGATCTGGTTATTCAACTTATTCACAATGCCATGTGGCGCACCTTTAGGAGCCATCACTGCAATCCAACCTACCGCATCGTAGTTAGGCACACCAGCCTCAGCCATGGTGGGCACATCGGGAAGCACCGGAGAACGTGACCCATCGAGTACAGCCAGAGCACGCAGCTTGCCGTCTTTAATATTGGCTTGCTGCGCACCGATGCTGTCAACCATCACATCGGCGCGCCCAGCAATCACGTCGATAGAAGCGGCAGCCCCGCCTTTGTAGGGAACCGAAGTCGTTTTAATGCCCGCCCTGCTATGAAGCAGCTGCATCGCCAGTTCGAATGCCTGGGCACCCGAAGCAAACGTAATATCACCAGGATTCTCGCGCGCTTTCTTCACCAGACCTTCAACCGTTGTTTCTTTCAGGCTTGGCCCAGCCAAAAGAACCATAGGAACCTTGGCGACCATACCAATAGGTGTGAAATCTGTTTTGGGGTTGTAGAGCGCGTTTTTCTGCAAATGAGGGCCTGTTACCAACGTACCGCTTACGCCCAAACCCAACACGTAGCCGTCGGGCTCGCTTTTGGCAATAGTGGCAAGGCTTAACATGCCGCCTACGCCAGGCTTGTTCTCAACAACAAAAGACTGCTTGTTAACCTGCTCGAGTTCTTGAGCGAGCAGACGCGCAACGATGTCAGAGGCGCCACCGGGGGGGTATCCCACCACGATATGAACGGGTTTTTCAGGATAGCTAGTTGCAAGTGCGGGCGAAACGGCCAAAATGCCCATAAAAACCATTCCTGCGGCTACCAACTGCTTCATAGATGTCTCCAGTCTTGTTTGTGTAAGGCTGTTTGCTGTCGTTTAAGCAACAAACATGGCACAAGTATGTTTTTCTGCTTAACTTAAATCAAACTCTTCCAGTCATAATATTCATATAGTGAATGTAATTTACAAGAATTGTTTATTTTGCATTTAAATATTCATAATATGAACATTTAAATGAAAGAGGATAAAGGATGGACATCACAGAAAAGCAAACCGGCAGTCAGTCTGTTCTTCGCGCCTTACACTTATTAAAGATAGTTGGCGTACACCATGGAAACGGTATTTCATTGAAATCACTGGTTGAAATTACCAGCCTGGACCGGGCAACCGCCTACAGACTGTTGTGCAGTCTTACCAGCGCCGGCTTAGTTGCCAGAGACGAAAAGAAGCGTTACCGACTGGGTGTAGAGGCCATGCAATTGGGCTTGAAATCGATGAGCAGGGTGCCTATTCTTGAGCGCTGCAGGCCCTTGATGATCAGGCTGGCCCGCCTAACCGAGGACACCGTCTATATTACGGTTCGTAATGGCGATTACGCGCATTGCATACATTACGAAGAAGGTAGCTACCCGATAAAAGCCTTAGTGTTGCAGGTAGATGGCATGCGCCTTTTAGGCACGGGCTCGGCCGGCACAGCACTGCTGGCTACCCTTGAAGAGCCGGAGATTCTCGAGTTCCATCGCCGTCAGTGGCAAGAGCTTGCCCCCCAACGGGCTAATCTCACCAGCTTGCTTACTGAAATTCATAGAATTCGCGAATGCGGCTTTGCTTCCACCGATAATTTAGTTGCAGAGGGTGTGAGCGGCATTGGCGTTCCCTTCAAAGTCACGCCCACGTCATTCGCCTCAATGAGCATCGGCGCGGTGCGCAGCCGAATGTCTCCCGAACGCAAGCTCTGGATAGCAGACATTATTCAAACGGAACTTAAAGCTACGGGCTGGCAATTGGCCTTCGAGCCGAAATAGTTCAAGGCTTCAATACTCCCAGCAACTGCTACGCATTCCAGCGCATCATGCCCAGTTAGTTATCCGCGGGGGTGCCGGGTGTAGCCAAGGCGTCGGAATAGAGTTCTCCGCCCAATTTGGCACTGATTTCACGCGCAAGCTGCTCAACCATGCGGCTGTTGGCGCCGCTTTCCACGAAAATACCGGCAATCCTTTCACCGCGCAGCCGATTAAAGTGTCCATTTAATTGTGACCACAACAGTTTGGCTTCTGCATGGTTGGCATACCGAGTCTGCCAGACACGCTCCATTTTCAAATTCAGAAAGAACCGCTCCATCACGGCATTGTCCCAGCAATTACCCTTGCGGCTCATGCTGAGCACCAGCCCGTGGTTTTCAAGTAACTGCCGGTGTTCAGCACTGGCATATTGACTGCCTCGGTCAGAATGAACCAACAAACCCGGTGCCGGCTGGCGAACCGAAATGGCCATGCTCAAGGCATCACACACCAACTGTGCGGGCATGGTAGGTGCCATGGACCAACCCACGATACGACGTGAATACAGATCCAATACAGCGGCCAAATACAGCCAGCCGCTGTCGGTACGAATGTACGTCACATCACACACCCAGGCCGTATTGGGGGCTTCAGGCTCGAACTGACGGTTGAGCACGTTCTCAGCCACCGGCAGATGATGTTTGCTATCGGTGGTATGAACGAACTTGCGACGCCAGCAGACCTTGAGTCCGCAGGCTTTCATCAAGGTTCGACAGCGGTGGCGTCCAACGTCATGACCTTGGGCACGCAGTGCTGCGCTCAAGCGACGACTCCCATAGGTGCGGCCACTGGCAAGAAAAACCGCTTGGGCATGTACACTGTCCTGACAAATGGGTGCAGGTGTACTTGCTCTGCGACGCGCTGCGTAGTAACCAGAGCGGCTGATGTCCAATGCCTGACAGACCTGTTTGATCGGTGCCTTCTTCGCTAACTCAGTGACGACATCGTGGATCACTTCATTTCCCGTGCGAAGAAGGCCGAGGCCTTCCTAAGAAACTCATCCGTTTGCTGTCGATTCTTGAACCTGTAGAACAAAACCAAACTGGGCAGCACGTCGATGCAATTGCTTGACAACGCGATCTCGATATTGTTGTTCATAGTGATCCGCTCCGGGGTCTCGATAGTCCATGCCGTAGCGCATCGCGTTATAGAACAGGACAGCAATTTTGCGTGCTGTCGCGGTTACGGCTTTGGCATTACCGATGCGGCTCGCAAGGCGTCGGTAGAAGGCGCCTAATGCCGTATTGCTGCGTCCGACGGTTACCGCAGCAAGTCGCAGCGAAACGGTCAATCGGCTACTTGTTTTGCGCGTGTGCGAGGACAATACCTTGCCACCGCTGATCTTGCAGCCTGGTGATAACGTTAGCCATGACGTGAAGTGTTTGGCTGTGGGCCATCGGCTCAAATCTGTACCGCACTCACTGATTAAACGTAACGCCAAAAATGGGCCAATGCCATGAATTTGTGTCAGGTCTGTACCAGTGAGTTGGTAAAGTGCTGAACGCACATCGCGCATGGCCGCTAATGTATCCGGGCAGCGTTCGCCATCAACAATGGCACGAATAATTCTCATACCTGTCACCCCGGTGATTGTGGCCACCACATGGTGAAGTTGAATATTCATGAACGTCAGCGCCTTCTGCATAGGCTGAATATGCGCGGCGGCATAATCGGTGTGCTTCTCGCGTGCACGTAGGTAAGCCCGTAGTTCTGCAATGTCGCGACCGGGACGAAAGCTCGCCCGCAGCAGCCC
>JAAYGT010000065.1 GCA_012727555.1 Alcaligenaceae bacterium
CACTCGGGCGGCACACATTGGACATTCAACAATAGCCGGTACAGGCACACCACAACCGACACACTACCGACACCAAACCGGCCTGACCTTGCACGATCACACGGCAACCGGTCTTTGGCAGACCTTGTACCAGCCGCTTGACGAACTCAGGGGTTCCAACCCGCAACACCCTGCAGGCCGCACTGATTCAACGACGGCGAACGCGACCCTTGCCACATCAACACCCCAGCTCAATACGCCAGTTCCCGGGGTGCTGCCATCGATGCGTGGTCGGAGTCGCGAACACTCAACTGCCACCGACACCCGAACCAGCCAAACCACCACACCCACCATGGCCAATGACGACCTGCCCCTGGGCATGGCACTAGGCCAGTTGCACGGCATTTACATTCTGGCCCAGAACCGACGCGGATTGATCCTGATCGATATGCATGCAGCACACGAACGGGTGGTGTACGAACAGCTTAAACACGCGATCGACCAACGCGACATCCCCCGTCAGGACCTGCTCGTTCCCGTGGTATTGCCCGTTCAGGAAAAGCACGTCGCCCTGGCAGAAGAACATCAAACCACCCTGCACGAACTGGGTTTGAGTGTTTCGGCCAACGGCCCCGCATCGCTGGTTGTGCGCTCCGTGCCAGCCTTACTGGCCCAGGGTGACATCGAAACCCTTGTACGTGATGTTTTGCACGATCTTGAAAATGTGGGGACATCACCCCGACTGACTGAACAGCGCAATGAACTGCTGGCCACCATGGCCTGTCATGGTTCAGTTCGTGCCAACCGCCAACTGAGTCTTGATGAAATGAACAGCCTGCTGCGCCAAATGGAACGTACCGAACGCGCCGACCAGTGCAACCATGGTCGCCCAACCTGGTTCCAGTGGACAATGAATGATCTTGACAAACTGTTCATGCGAGGCCAATGACATGCCGGTTTTGTGCCTGACAGGCCCCACAGCAGCCGGCAAGAGTGCGTCAACTCTGGCGCTGGCCGAACGCTGGCCCGTAGAAATCATTGTCATGGATTCGGCCACCATTTACCGGGGCATGGACATCGGAACGGCCAAACCCTCCGGGCTGGAACAGGCGAAGGTGGCTCACCATTTGCTCGACATTCGCGATCCAGCGCAAAGCTATTCGGCGGCCGAGTTCAACACGGATGCGTTGAGGCTGATCGATGAGATTCAACGACGTGGCAATTACCCCCTGCTGTGCGGCGGAACACTGATGTACTACAAAGCGCTGCGTGAAGGCCTGAATGACCTGCCACCTGCCAACCCGTCGTTGCGGGCAGAAATTGAAGCCCAGGCACAGCTGCAGGGTTGGCCTGCCTTGCATCGGGAACTGGCCACCTACGACCCCGAAACCGCGGCACGACTGGCCCCCAACGATAGCCAGCGCCTGCAGCGTGCCATTGAAGTCTACCGCTCAAGCGGACTACCATTGTCCCAATGGATACGCCGACAACGCCCGGCACAACCTGACCAGCAATTTGTCACCATCAGCCTGGAGCCCTCGGATCGTGCAGTTTTGCATGACCGCATTGCGCAGCGCTATCAGAACATGCTACAGACCGGTCTGCTGGCTGAAGTGCAGCGCTTGCACACCCGCCCTGATTTGCATCCCGGCCTGCCTTCCATCCGGTGCGTCGGCTACCGCCAGTTGTGGGATCACCTGGATGGCCAGACCAGCCTTGATGAAGCCGTTGAACGTGCGATTGCCGCCACGCGCCAACTGGCCAAACGGCAGCTGACCTGGCTGAGAGCCATGCCGGACCGGATCACGATTGATTGCCTGGCACCCGATGCCACGGCATCAGTGGTCGATGTGGCAGGAAAGCACTGGCACCGGTTCTGATGCTGGAGCCGGTTCTGAACAACCGATACAGGCCAGCATGCGGCACCTGCCTGATGCTGAAATTGCATATTCACCCACCATACTTAACCCACCGATGCTGGCCGCCAGAAACCGTCAAACCACCACAGTTTGCGGAGCGTTGGCGTTTTCACGGGCAACGATATTACCCAAACGAAACACCTGCTCGCCTTGATCAGCCAGCGTGGCGCTGATGGCATCGGCCTGATCAGCCGGCACAACCATAACCATGCCAATACCGCAGTTGAACACACGGTACATTTCATTGCTGTCGATACCGCCTTGCTGCTGCAGCCAGACAAACAGATCAGGCATGGCCCAGGCATCGCGGTTCAACCGGGCAGCCAGACCTGGCTGAAGAATGCGGGGCACGTTATCGAGCAAACCGCCGCCCGTAATGTGGGCCAGGCCTTTGATGGCTGCACCGTGTTTTTGCAATGCAGCCAGAACCGACTTCACGTAAATGCGGGTTGGCTCCATGACAACATCTTCGAGCGGACGCCCCCCCAGTTCAAAGGTGCGGGAAACACCCGAACGCTCGATCACCTTGCGCAGCAGCGAGAACCCGTTGGAGTGGGCACCACTGGAAGCCAGGCCCAGCACGATGTCACCTTCGGCAATGGATTTGCCATCGATGATGAGCGATTTTTCAACAGCGCCTACGGCAAAACCAGCCAGATCATATTCACCTTCGGGGTACATGCCGGGCATTTCAGCCGTTTCACCGCCAATAAGGGCACAACCCGCCAGTTCGCAGCCCCGGGCAATACCACCGACAACGCTGGCAGCAGTATCGACCGACAGTTTGCCGCACGCAAAGTAATCAAGGAAGTACAGGGGTTCGGCACCTTGAACCAGAATATCGTTGACGCTCATGGCGACCAGATCGATACCCACAGTGTCGTGACGGTTCCATTCAAATGCCAGTCGCAGTTTTGTACCCACGCCATCGGTGCCGGATACCAATACGGGCTCTTTCAGATGGCGAGGAACTTCGAACAGGGCGCCAAAGCCGCCAATTCCGGCCATGACACCCGGGCGCAGGGTGCGGACGGCCATGGGTTTGATGCGATCAACCAGGGCATCGCCTGCATCGATATCGACACCGGCATCGCGGTAAGTAAGAGAGGCGGATTGTGTGTTTGTCATGAGAAAAGCCGTGGGATGTGTAAGAATTGCACGTTTAATTAAAATAGCATCCTTGATTTTACGATGAACAGTGCCCAACGTACGCAGGCGACACTGCCCGGAACACGCTTTTGCGTACCGGCGATGCCGTGCAACCCATGACACAGCAGCTATTACTCGATCTTCTGCCCCCTTCTCCCCCCTCGTTGTCCAACTACGTAGTGGGTGACAATGCGCAGGCTGTCCAGGCCCTGAGCCAATGCAGCCCGGGTAGAGCCGTGTATTTGTGGGGCTCGGCCGGCGCCGGCAAAACCCATCTGTTACATGCCCTTACACGCAAACCAGGCACGCTTTACCATGCGGGATCAGTGCACGGGGGCCTGCAGCCCGGCCCGGCTCTGCGTTCCGAGGCCGAACAACGCCAACCCCTCTCACGTAAAACAAGGTCAGGGAACCCCGCGCACCAAGCCATTGAAACCATTGCGCACCCCCTGCAAGCCGTTGCGATTGCTGATCGTATTCCCTACGAATTGATCGCCATTGACGACATTGATGCACTTGATGAACAGGGCCAAGCCGGTTTATTTGCGCTGTACAACCGCTGGCGCGAGTTGTCAGGCACACCCGATGCCTTTGCGCTGGTGCTTGCCGGCACCCACTCGCCCATGGCAACACAGATTCGTGAAGACCTGCGCACCCGGCTCGGCTGGGACCTTGTCTTCAGGCTGGAACAGTTATCCGACGAAAACAGAGCCCAAGCACTGGCTACCCGTGCACAAGAGCGCGGTTTGGCCCTGTCGTCTGAAGTGATCAGCTGGATGATGACACATTACGCACGCGACATGGGCAAGCTGACGGCACTGCTTGACGCACTTGATCGTTATTCACTGCAAAAGCACCGTGCCATCACGGTGCCACTGCTCAAGGATCTCCTGGCCTCACAGGCCTGACTCATTTTTCTGGAACACGCGCTACATGACCACTGCCCAACGACTGGCACTTTTTGATCTGGATCACACACTGCTTCCTCTTGACAGTGATTACCAATGGGCTGACTTCCTGGCCCGTACAGGCAAGGCAGGTGACCCTGCCGAAGCTCAACGACGCAATGATGAACTGATGGACCGCTACAACGCCGGCGACCTCACCGCCGAACAAGCAGCAGAGTTCATGCTGGGCTTGCTGCGCGATGCCTGCCCCATTGATCTGGCCGCCTGGCATGAGGCCTTCATGGCCGAAGTCGTACGCCCCGCCATTCGCCCATCCGCCATTGAGCTGGTGCGCCAGCACGCCGAACAGGGTGATCTCTGCGCCATCGTGACAGCAACAAACGAATTTGTAACGGCTCCGATCGCCCGCGCATTCGGCATACCCCACCTGATTGCCACTTTGCCTGAAATGCACAGGGGTCGTTACACAGGACGCATCGAAGGCGTACCCAGTTTCAAAGCAGGTAAAGTGACCCGGGTCAATGCGTGGCTGGCCACCATGCAGCGCAGCCTGCCTGATTTTTCGGAATCGTATTTCTACAGCGACTCCAGCAACGACCTGCCCTTGCTGGAGCACGTAACGCACCCGGTTGCCACCAACCCCAGCAGCGGGTTGCGCACCGTAGCCCAGGAGCGTGGCTGGCACATTCTCGATCTCTTCAAAGACATGCAGGACAACAAGTCGTAACCCGATGACCATGCTTACAGAAACCATCAAGAAATTCGTCAGCCGCCTGTTTTCCACTCAACCTCGGGGCCCCGAACGCCTGAGTGCCGACAAGCACGGCATTGATCGGCGCAATGTTTCGCGCCACGCCATCAAAGTCTGCGAGGTATTGCAGCAAGAAGGCTTTGCAGCATTCATCGTGGGCGGGGCCGTACGCGATCTGATCGTCGGTCTTGAACCCAAAGACTTTGACGTGGCCACCAATGCCACACCCAATCAGGTACGTGCCCTGTTTCGCCGGGCACGTATTATTGGCAAACGCTTTCAACTGGTACACGTGGTGTTCGGTCAGGAAATTATCGAAACATCCACGTTTCGGGCCAATGCCACGGCAGCCGACACCCAGACTGATGAACACGGCCGCATTTTACGTGACAACCTGTTCGGCACCCAGGAAGAGGATGCCGCCCGCCGCGATTTCACATTGAATGCGTTGTATTACGATCCGATCACCGAGGAAGTCATCGACTACCATCAGGGCGTTCCTGACCTTAAAAAGCGTGTGGTGCGCATGATCGGTGATCCGGAACAACGCTACCGCGAAGATCCCGTTCGCATGCTGCGAGCCCTGCGTTTCGCCGCCAAGCTGAATGCCACGCTCGACCCGGCCACACGCGAACCCATCGCCCGTATGGCGCAGCTTATTGAGAACGTGCCCGCATCACGTCTGTTCGATGAAATTCTGAAACTACTGACCTGTGGCCACGCCATGGACTGCCTGCGTCAATTGCGCTCTGTGGGCCTGCACAAAGGCCTCATCCCCCTGATCGACATCATTTTTGAAGAAAAAGGCGGCGAACAGTTTGTTGATCTGGCCCTGGCACGCACCGATGCCCGCGTGCGGGCTGGCAAAACAATCAGCCCCAGTTTCCTGTTTGCTGCACTGCTCTGGAAACTGGTGAACAAACGCTGGGAGAGTCTGATCAATGCAGGTGAACCTCCGGTGCAGGCACTGGTACAGGCCGCCGATTCAGTCATTGATGAACAGACCGAAAAACTGGCGATTCAGCGTCGTTTCCAGTCGGATATGCGGGAAATCTGGTTCATGCAAGCCCGCTTTGATCGTACCCCCCCGAAAGCGATCTGGCGCATGGCAGAACAACCCCGTTTTCGTGCCGCCGTTGATTTTCTGCAACTGCGTGCCGAAGCACGCGAAGTGGACAGTGTTCAGGCACAGTGGTGGATGGACCTGGCCAATACCGATGATGCATTGCGCGCAGAGATGATCGAAGCCTACGCCGAACAGTACCGCACACGCGGCAGCACCGGCCCGCGCAAGCGCAGGTCCGGACGACGTCGATCGGGTGGAGCCGGAACACGTACGCGGGCTGCTACAGAGAGTATGCAGCCTTAAGCCAAGCATGCACCAACGAGCACAGACACCCGCCACCAGCTTGCCCGCCATGCCTGAACCCATCAACGTACCTGCCAAGACAAGCGGTATATGCGCCTCGACGCAGGCCAGTGCACAGGCCTGGATTGGTCTTGGAGCCAATCTGGGTGCCCCCTTGACCACCCTGGATGCGGCAATGAACGATCTTCGAGCTGATGCGGGGATCCTGAACCTGGTCTGCTCAAGTTTTTATCGCACTGCACCTGTTGATTCCAGCGGGCCGGATTATGTGAATGCTGTTGCACGGGTCGCCACCACCCTGCCCCCGCACGACCTTCTGCATGTACTGCAGGCCATTGAAAACCGACATGGCCGACTGCGGCCTTATCGCAATGCACCACGCACGCTGGATCTTGATCTATTGCTGTACGACCATGTGGAAATCACGGATGCTGAACTGAGTGTTCCCCATCCGAGACTGCATGAACGTGCTTTTGTACTGGTTCCACTGGCTGAAATCAGCCCACATCTATCGATCAGGGGCCACGCCATTCAAACGCTTGTCCAGAACTGCCAGGATCAAGCCATAGAAAAACTGCGGTAACTGTTTCGATACCGTTCCGAAAAAACAGGCGGGAATAACCCGCCTGTATCGCAATTCAGCCTTTCAAGGCCAGCAAACGACGCGCACGCGCAATGACAGGCGCGTCGACCATTTTGCCATCCACCTGAAACGCCAGGGAACCGGTGGCATCGGCCTGCTCCACAACGCGCGCGGCCCAGGCAAGGTCAGCTTCGGACGGTGCGAACACGGATTGAATGACGGCAACCTGCTTGGGGTGAATGCTGAGCATGCCGGCAAACCCCATGTCACGGATTTTGCCAGCTACAGCCGCCAGGCCGTCAAGATCGGCAAAGTTGGGATAAACGCCATCGAAAGGCTGCTCCAGGCCATTCATGGCGCTATGCAACAAGATCTGGCAACGGATGTGATCGAGCAGCACACCGGCACCCTCGGTTTCAGGTTGCGTGCCGGTTTCAAGCATCAGGTCAAGGCTGCCAAACGAAAGGCGTGTCACACCCGGCGCAGCCGCGATTTCAGCCAGAGACAACACGCCACGTGCGCTCTCGATGATGGGCATGACCGGTTTTCCGCGTGAAAACACCTGACGCACATGGATTGCTGATTCTGCTTTGGGCAGGACCACGGCAGCAACACCCGGCAAAGACGCACACATGTCGATGTCTTGAGCAAACCAGCGCGTGGTGGCGTCATTCACGCGCACCAGCACCGAAGCCTGGGGGTTTTCAGTCAGGAACTGGCGCACACTTTCGCGGGCCTGGTCTTTAAGGCCATGCTCGACGGCATCTTCAAGATCGATGATGACGGCATCGGCACCTGCCTGCAGCGCTTTGGCAAAACGCTCAGGCCGCGATGCCGGTACAAACAGCGCACAGCGCATGGGTTGAGTCGTGCTCATCAGATGATCCCCTTGTCGGCAAACGCCTTGATTGTGTCACCGCCATACCCCAATTCAGCCAGGATATCAGCCGTATTCTGACCCAGCGCCGGAATGGCATCCATGCGGTGGCTGAACGCCGAGCTGGTGGCGGGCGGAATGAGCGCAGGCAAGGTGCCCACCGGGCTTTCGATCTGAGACCAACGCTGGCGGCTCTTGAGCTGCGGATGTGCCCAGACATCGGCCATGGTGTTCACACTTGCATTGGCAATACCAGCTTCTTCAAGGCGTTCGATGACTTGCTGGCGTGTGAGTGCGGAGAACGCCTCGGCAATCAGGGCACGCAGGATTTCCTTGTTGGCGACACGACGCGAGTTGATATTGAAACGCTCATCGGCAGCCAGATCGGGCTGCTTCAGTACAGTTGTGCAGAACTTGGCCCACTCGCGTTCGTTCTGCAGACCCAGCATGACTTCCGTGCCATCGCCTACCGGGAACGGCCCGTAGGGGTAAATGGTGGCATGCGCGGCACCGGCGCGCGGTGCGGGTGCCGCGCCTTCGAAGGCGTAGTACATGGGGAAACCCATCCATTCGACCATGCTTTCGAGCATGGAGACATCGATGTGGCTTCCCTGCCCGGTACGCTCACGCAACAGCAAGGCAGACAGAATGCTGCTGTAGGAATACATGCCGGCGGCGATATCGGCAATGGAACACCCGGCTTTGGCCATGTGTTCACCGTTACCAGTCACCGACAGGAAACCGCTTTCGCTTTGGATGAGAAGATCGTAGGCTTTTTTATCCTGGTAAGGACCGCCTTCGCCGTAACCTGAAATGTCGCACACGATCAGACGAGGAAAGCGTTCGTGCAATGCCTCGAAGGACAGGCCCAGGCGGGCAGCGGCACCCGGTGCCAGGTTCTGCACCAGAATATCGGCTTTTTCAAGCAGCTGCTCCATGACCTTCTGCGCGTCGGCATCTTTGACATCGAGCGTGAGACTTTCTTTGGAACGGTTGGTCCAGACAAAGTGCGATGACATGCCTTTGACACGCTCATCGTAGCCCCGGGCGAAATCGCCAACGGCAGGTCGTTCGATCTTGATGACACGTGCACCAAGATCGGCAAGCTGGCGTGTACAGAACGGTGCGGCAATGGCATGTTCAAGGCTGATGACGGTGATACCGTCAAGCGGCCTGGGTGAGCGGGAAGAGGTAGTTTCTGTTGTCATGGGGTTATCCTGTTGACATGGTGCACATGGCACACGCGGTATGCTGATCAGCGGAATGTGACCTCGGCCTGATGCGCCAGGGTGCCGTCTTGCTCGGCCCAGGCGCTGGCCGTGCCTTCACCCGTTAATGTTCCGGCCACCTGGAAGGGCGCAGGCGCAATGAGCGGGCGCAAGCCCCGGTAGGCAAAGGTTGCCAATTGCTTATCGGGATTGGCATTGACAAACGCGGTACACATAAGGGTGGCGATCAAGGGACCATGCACCACCAGACCGGGGTAGCCTTCTTTTTCGGTCACGTAGGGAAAATCGTAGTGAATACGGTGTCCGTTGAACGTGACAGCAGAATAGCGGAACAGCATGGTGGTAGATGGCTGGACAGTTTCCGACCACTGGGCCTGCGGAGCCGGCGTGCTGCCCTGCAGCTTGGGTGGGCTGGGTTCGCGGTAAACGATGTCCTGTTCTTCAGAAATGCACAACTGGTCATTCTGGAAGTAGTCATGACGCACTGTAACAAACATGAGCTTGCCGGTACGGCCTTCTTTTTCCTTGACATCGAGAATGGTCGAGACCTTGCGGCCGGGCGTGCCAACACGCAAAGGCTGGCTGAACGTAACGCGGCCACCGGCCCACATACGGTTGCGGTTGTCGCCGGCAGGCGGCAAGAAACCACCACGACGCGGATGACCGTCTTCACCCAGTTCTTCGTAGGGCAAACCACTGATGAACAAGCCCCACTGCCAAAGTGCCGGCAAAGGGTCACCGACTGACGGTGCGCGAGCCCCTACGCTCAAGGCAATTTTCTGCACATGGCCGATATCAATGTTGTCTTCAATGGTTTCCTGACGCCCGATCCAGGCGCTGAAGTCTTGCGTTGTCATGTTCTTTTTACCAAGTATGTTTCAAGCCGGTTACTTTGCACCGACCAGGATAATTTTTGAATTCGTATTTGAATAAGGCCTGGTTTGCACACGACAAACCAGGCCTTCGGAAGTATGAAGCAAAAGGCTCAGGGGCCAGGCCGGGACCATGATGGCTCGCACCTGATGAATGACCGCAGGCAAAACAAACCTTTTCTGCCAGTCAAGGCCCACTGCGCCTGAATCACCGCACAGGAATCAGCGGAATTTCAGCAATACGGGTTTTCCATTCGGCAGGACCGGTCTGGTGCACCGAGGTGCCCAGTGCATCGACGGCCACCGTGACCGGCATGTCTTTGACGTCAAATTCATAAATGGCTTCCATGCCCAGGTCTTCGAAGGCAACCACGCGGGCACCACGAATGGCCTTCGACACCAGATAGGCGGAACCACCCACCGCCATCAGGTAGGCTGACCCATGCTTGCGAATGGACTCGATGGCCACCGGACCGCGCTCGGCCTTGCCGATCATGGCGATCAAACCGGTTTTTTCGAGCATCATGTCGGTGAACTTGTCCATGCGTGTGCTGGTGGTGGGGCCCGCAGGACCAACCACTTCGTCGCGAACCGGATCGACAGGCCCCACGTAGTAAATAACGCGGTTGGTGAAATCGACGGGCAGGCTCTCGCCTCGGTCAAGCATTTCCTGGATACGTTTGTGAGCGGCGTCGCGCCCCGTGAGCATTTTGCCGGACAACAGCAGCGTCTGGCCGGGCTTCCAGCTGGCAACCTGCTCTTTGGTGAGTGTGTTCAGATCAACCTGCTGGGACTTGTTGTAGTCGGGTGCCCAGTTGACATCGGGCCAGGTCGACAACGGGGGAGGCGTGAGGTGGGCCGGGCCGGAACCGTCGAGCTCAAAATGGACGTGACGGGTTGCCGCGCAGTTGGGAATCATGGCAACCGGTTTCGAGGCGGCATGGGTGGGGAAGGTATTGATCTTGACATCGAGCACGGTGGTGAGACCACCCAGACCCTGGGCGCCGATACCCAGCGCATTGACTTTTTCATACAGTTCGATGCGCAGTTCTTCGAGTTTGTTTTGCGGACCACGCTGCAGCAACTCGTACATGTCGATGTCGTCCATGAGAGCCTGTTTGGCCATGGTCATGGCTTTTTCAGCCGTACCGCCAACCCCGATCCCGAGCATGCCGGGAGGGCACCAGCCCGCTCCCATGGTGGGAACGGTTTTCAGCACCCAGTCGACCAGGGAATCGCTGGGATTGAGCATGACAAACTTGGATTTGTTTTCAGAACCGCCCCCTTTGGCCGCCACCTGGACATCGACCGTACTGCCTTCAACCAGTTCAACGTACACGATACAGGGTGTGTTGTCGCGCGTATTCTTGCGGGTGAACAGAGGATCCGACAATACCGAGGCACGCAAGGGATTGTCGGGATTCAGATAGCCCTGACGCACGCCTTCATCGCACAGTTCCTGCATGCTGCGTTTCGTATCGAAACGAACACCCATACCCACTTTCAGGAACACGTTGACAATACCGGTGTCCTGGCAGATTGGACGGCGACCTTCGGCACACATGCGGGAATTGGTGAGGATCTGTGCAATGGCGTCTTTGGCGGCCGGGTTCTGTTCGCGCTCGTAAGCGCGTGCCAGGTGCTGGATATAGTCAGTGGGGTGGTAGTAGCTGATGAACTGGACCGCATCGGCAATCGACTGGATGAGGTCTTCTTCTTTGATAACCGTAGTCATGGTGAAAAGTATCCTGGATCAGAAACAAGAGAAACAAAACTGGCAGGCCTGCGGGCGATGAATGCCGTTACACGACCGGCCACGGCAGGCGGCTACAGGGCGGTATTATTCGCCGCGCCAGACCGGAGCACGTTTTTCGGCAAAGGCGGTTGCACCTTCCTTGGCGTCGGCCGACGTGAAAATATGGGCAATGCGGGGGCGTTGCAGGTCGAACATGTCGGACTGCCGCCAATCGAGTGATTCGATTATGACTTGCTTGGCCGTTTGCACGGCCAGGGGGCCATTGGCCGCAATGGCACGGGCCAGTTCAAGGGCCGCTTCGAGCGCCTGGCCGGGCTCGACCAGACGGTTGACCAGCCCCCATTGATCCATGCGTTCAGCCGGGATCATATCGCCGGTCAGCACAGCTTCCATGGCTTTATGGTAAGGGATACGGCGCGGCAGACGGATCATGCCGCCTGAGCCGGGCACCAGGCCGCGCTTGACCTCGGGAACACCGAATGTGGCGTTACGGGCGGCCACGATCAGGTCGCACGACAAGGCCATTTCACACCCACCCGCCAGGGCATAGCCCTCGATGGCGGCGATCAGCGGTTTGCGGGGTGGTTTTTCGCACAGGCCGGCAAAGCCTTTGTCGGCTGCGTAGGGGCGCTGGCCGGTTTGAGCAAAGGCTTTGAGATCCATGCCGGAGCTGAAGGTATTGCCAGCGCCAGTCAGGATGCCGGCAACGACATCCGGGTTGTTGTCGAGATCATCGAACGCAGCCGACAACAACTGGGCCGTTTCATAGTTGATGGCATTGCGTGCCTGCGGGCGGTTGACGGTAATGATCTGAATACGATCGACAATTTCAACAAGAACCAGGTCAGACATGATGGTTGGAACCCTTTGCAGAATGTGATTTATGAACAGTACGAGCGAGATTCAGACGGAACCAGTTAAAATTGACGACTTTTGCGGCCTGCCACTTTACAGAACAACGCCCATGCTTACCTTTCAGCAGATCATTTTAACCCTTCAGAACTACTGGGATGCTCAGGGCTGTGCGCTGCTGCAGCCCTACGACATGGAAGTCGGCGCCGGCACCTCGCACACCGCCACTTTCCTGCGCTCGATCGGGCCCGAGCCCTGGCGCGCGGCCTACGTGCAACCGTCACGTCGCCCCAAAGACGGGCGCTATGGTGAAAACCCCAACCGCCTGCAACACTACTACCAGTATCAGGTGGTGCTCAAGCCCGCGCCACCGGAAATTCTCGATCTTTATATCGGGTCACTCAAGGCACTGGGCATCAACCCCGATATTCACGATATCCGCTTTGTCGAAGACGACTGGGAAAACCCCACACTGGGGGCCTGGGGCCTGGGCTGGGAAGTCTGGCTGAACGGCATGGAAGTCACACAATTCACCTACTTCCAGCAAGTCGGTGGTCTTGACTGCACGCCAACAACCGGTGAAATCACCTACGGCCTCGAACGACTGGCCATGTATCTTCAAGGCGTGGAAAGCGTTTACGACCTGATCTGGACCCGCCGTGCCGATGGCACCACAGTGTATTACCGCGATGTTTTCCATCAGAACGAGGTGGAGCAATCCACCTATAACTTTGAACATGCGTCCACCGACATGCTGTTCGCCCATTTCACCGATTACGAAACCGAAGCCAAGCGCCTGATCGACGTACCGCTGGCCCTGCCCGCCTATGAATGCACACTCAAGGCCGCTCATACGTTCAACATGCTCGATGCCCGCGGTGCCATCAGTGTCACCGAACGCGCCGCCTACATCGGCCGGATCCGCAACCTTTCAAGGGCTGTCGCCCAGGCTTACTACGACTCGCGCGAGAAACTGGGTTTCCCCATGCTTGCACAGACTCACGGGAACAACGCACAATGAACACCACCTCGTTTTCCGCCACGTCGCAGCCTCTGCTGGTTGAACTGTTCACTGAAGAGCTTCCGCCCAAAGCGCTGGAGCGTCTGGGCGTTGCCTTTGCAGAAGGCCTGCAGCAGGCCCTGGCCAATCAAAACCTGCTGGCTCCTGGCTGCCAGGTACGTCACTTTGCCACGCCACGCCGTCTGGGCGTGTTGCTGAGCAACGTACTGGGCCAGGCGCCGGAACAGCCTTACACCGAAAAGCTGATGCCCGCCAAGATCGGCCTCACTCCCGAAGGCACTCTCAGCCCCGCCCTGGCCAAAAAACTGGCGGCCAAAGGGCTTGACCACCTCACGGCTGCCGATCTGATCGTTGAGTCCGATGGCAAGCAAGATTACCTGCATGCTCAAGGCGTGGCCGCAGGTGCCAGCCTGCCAGCCGGGCTGCAGCACGCGCTCGACGACACGCTTGCCAAACTGCCTATTCCAAAAGTCATGCGCTACCAGTTGGCCGATGGCGTGACCAGCGTACGTTTCGTGCGTCCGGCACACCGTCTGGTGGCCTTGTGGGGTGAAACGGTGGTCCCAGTGAATGTGCTGGGCCTGAATGCCGGCCGGGAAACCTTCGGCCACCGTTTCCAGTGCAAGGCACCGCTGCAGATCACATCCGCCACCACATACGAAGACACTCTGCGCCAGACAGGAAAAGTGATTGCCTCGTTCCAGGAACGTCGCCAGTCCATTCACGATCAACTGCTGGCCATGGCAAGCGCCTTGAACGCCACGATCGGCGATACGCCGGAAGCCCGTGCGCTGCTCGATGAAGTAACTGCGCTGGTCGAATACCCCACGGTGTATGTAGGCCATTTTGAAGAACAGTTTCTTCAGGTGCCACCTGAGTGCCTGATTCTGACCATGCGTCTGAATCAGAAGTATTTCCCATTATTCGAGCCAGGCAGCGGCAAACTCACTCACCGCTTCCTGATCGTCAGCAACATGCAGGTCGATGACCCGACCAACATCATCGAAGGCAATCAGCGGGTGGTACGCCCGCGGCTGGCCGATGCCCGCTTTTTCTACGAAACCGACCGCAAGCAGCCTCTGGCAAGCCGCGTTGACGACCTGGAAACCCGGGTATACCACAATAAACTGGGCAGTCAGCGGGCCCGCACGGAACGTGTGCGCGCCATTGCAGCCCGCATTGCTGCCGAACTGGGGGCCGATGCAGCCCACGTGGATCGCGCCGCCCTACTGGCCAAAGCCGACCTCGGCTCCAGCATGGTCGGGGAATTCCCCGAGCTGCAAGGCATCATGGGCGCCTACTATGCACACGCCGACAACGAACCGGCACCGGTCGTCACCGCCCTGCGCAATCAGTACCTGATCCGTCTTGACCAGCCAGTGTCCCCCGGCACACTGGCGGCCGCCGTGCTGTTCATGGCTGATCGCCTGGAAACCCTGGTTGGCATCTGGGGCATCGGGCTGGTACCCACCGGTGAACGCGATCCCTACGGGCTGCGTCGCGCGGCGCTGGGCATCATCAGTGCCTATGAACAACTGCTTGCAGGCGGGCTGCTGGCACTGAACCAGGCCCAGCAACTGTCCCTGCCCCTGCTGCTCGAAGTAACGGCCAGCACCTTCCCGGCCGGCGTCATCAGCACGGACACCATGAGCCAGGTCAACCAGTTCATTCTTGAACGCTATCGTAACCAGCTCGCCACAGAGTTCGACCGCAGCGTAGTTGATGCGGTCCTGGCCCTGGCCCCCCCCGTGCATCAGGTTCAGGCGCGCGTACAAGCCTGCAGCGCCTTCGCACTGCGCCCGGAGGCCGTCAGCCTGGCAGCTGCCAACAAGCGCATCACCAACCTGCTGAAAAAAGCCGATGACACACTGGGTGCCGTCGATCTTGGCCGTCTCAGCGACCCGGCAGAAAAGGTACTTGCCTCGGTCATTCAGGAACTCGGCCCGCGTGCACGTTCCGAATGCCACCAGGGCAATTTCGCAGCCAGCCTGTCAACCATGGCCGATGCCCGCGATGCAGTCGATGCATTTTTCAACGATGTCATGGTCATGGCCGACGACCCGGCCGTGCGCGCCAACCGGCTGGCGCTGCTGAACGACCTGCACGGCCTGATGAACCAGGTGGCCGATATTTCAAGGCTGGCACAGTGAAATTTGCCATTCTCGACCGCGATGGCGTCATCAACCACGACAGTGACGCCTACATCAAGTCGCCCGATGAATGGGTGGCGCTGCCCGGCAGCATCGATGCCATTGCCCGCCTGTCGCGGGCGGGCTGGCGGGTGGTGATTGCCAGCAACCAGTCGGGACTGGCACGCGGCCTGTTCACTGCCGACACACTCAATGCCATCCACGACAAACTACGTTCGGAAGTCAACCAGGCAGGGGGGCACATTGATGCCATCTTTGTTTGCCCGCACGGGCCTGATGACAACTGCCTGTGCCGCAAACCCTTGCCCGGGCTGTTCCACGATATTGCACGACGGTTCGATATCAACCTGAACGGTGTGCACGCGGCAGGTGATTCGTTGCGTGATATACAGGCAGCACATCAGGCCGGTTGCACCACCTGGCTGGTACTGACCGGAAATGGTGCCAAGGCCCGAGACTCCGGCCAACTGCCCCCCGAAACCCGCATTTGCAACGACCTGGCTTCGGTCGTTGACAGCTGGCTCAACGAGGACTGAACCATGGGCTTGCTACGTGCCATAGTATTCCAGTTCGTTCTGATCGTTACGGTCATT
Source organism: Alcaligenaceae bacterium (assembly GCA_012727555.1). Lineage (GTDB taxonomy): Bacteria > Pseudomonadota > Gammaproteobacteria > Burkholderiales > Burkholderiaceae_B > JAAYGT01. The sequence continues at coordinate 16,009 of JAAYGT010000065.1, forward strand.
CCGTACGCATTTCTTTGCCTTCTGTGTGCCCCATTACCTTTGCATCAGCGCTATCGCATTACCATGGGCTGGCCGCGCATGGCGCTCTGGGCAGCACGGTTCATTCTGGGCATACGCTGGCAAATCAAGGGGGCACATAACCTGCCCGATGGCCCCGGAATCATTTTATCCAAACACCAATCCGCCTGGGAAACCCTGTTCTTTCCGGCCTGCATGCCACGGGAACTCTGCTTTGTTTATAAAAAAGAACTGCACATGATCCCTTTTTTTGGCTGGGGCCTGGCTTTGTTGCGCATGATCCCCATCAACCGCTCAAAGGGGCGTGACGCCTTTGAGCAGGTCGTGCGTATCGGGCAGGAACGTATCAACGAAGGACGCTGGCCTATCCTGTTTCCAGAAGGTACCCGTATAGCACCGGGCAAAACCGGGCGTTACAAAATGGGCGGGGCCCTGCTGGCCAGCCGCACACAAACCCCGGTCATACCCATCGCCCACAATGCCGGGGAATGCTGGCCGCGTCGGGCCTTCATCAAGAAACCCGGTCTGGTCACCGTTTCCATTGGTCCTGCCATCCATCCCGACGGCCTTTCACCCGAAGCGCTGAACAACAAGGTACAAGACTGGATTGAACGTGAAATGCGAATTCTGAATCCGGAGCGTTATCCGGAAACCAGGCCTTCGAAACCTGCCCACTGAACAAACCATCATGCATGTTACACAGCCGCCAGCATCACTGCCTTCCGGCACGCGCTGGCGCATCACAGAAACCGGGCTTGGCCCGATCGGTTTTCTTGTGCGCCGATCACAAAGGCGCACCATTGGCCTGGCCGTTTCGAAAGAAGGTTTGATGGTGACTGCCCCTTCGTGGGTCACTCTGGGAAGCATTGACCAGGCCGTTCGTGATAAAGCGGCCTGGATTACCGACAAGCTCAAATCACAACACGATAAAGCCCGGCAAGCGGCCCTGGCCGAAACCCAGTGGTGCCATGGGGGACGCATACCTTATCTGGGTCAACGCATACAATTGAGCGTTCCAGGCGAGCATGATACGGTTTGGTTCGAGGGCTATCCGCATGCCCCCATCGATGGAGACATCCTGCATCTCCCGCTGCCCCCAAGCGCACAGCCTGAGCATATCCGTAAGCAGGCAACCCTCTGGCTGCAGGATCAGGCAGGAATCGTATTTGATGAGCGCCTGCGATTTTTTTCGCAACGTCACGGCTTGACCCCACGAAGCTGGCGCCTGTCGAATGCGGCCACACAGTGGGGCTCGTGTTCGAGTCTGGGGCGCATTGCCCTGAACTGGCGCCTGATACACTTTACGCCCGACATCATTGATTATGTGGTCGTGCATGAACTGGCTCACCTGCAAGAAATGAACCACAGCACGCGGTTCTGGCAACAGGTTCGTTCCATGTTGCCCGGGTTCGAACAGCAACGTGCCGCCTTGCGTGCGTTCAGCCCACGATCACTCCCTCTACTCTGATCACCCTCAGGAGCTCTACTACCATGCGTATTCTTCACACCATGCTGCGTGTCGGCAACCTTGATCGCTCACTGGCCTTTTATACTGATGTGCTGGGCATGCGTCTGCTGCGCAAAAAAGACTATCCCGATGGCAAATTCACACTGGCCTTCGTCGGCTACCAAGACGAAGAAGACGGTGCCGTCATCGAACTGACCCACAACTGGGACACCGAAGCGTACGATCTGGGCAATGGTTACGGACATATTGCCCTGGAAGTTGAAGACGCTTATGCCGCCTGTGAACGCATCAAGTCCAAGGGCGGGAAAGTCACGCGCGAAGCCGGCCCCATGAAACACGGCACCACCGTGATTGCCTTCGTGGAAGACCCTGACGGCTACAAAATCGAACTGATCCAGCGCTCAGGCCGCAACGACTGATCACATTTCCCATGCTGAACACGCTCTGGCTTGCCTTTTTCCTTGTCGCCGCACTCAGCGGCCTGGGCCAGTGGCTCGTTGCAGACGATGCGGCGGTTTTTTCCCGTATTGTCACCAGCCTGTTCGACATGGCTGCCCTGTCTGTGCAGATCATGGTGCTATTGTTCGGTACCCTGACGCTCTGGATGGGGTTTCTTCAGATTGCAGAAAAAGCCGGTCTGGTAGCCCTGCTCGGGCGCCTGCTGGCTCCGCTTTTTGCGCGACTCATGCCGGGTGTGCCGGCCGGCCATCCTGCCCTGGGGCTGATCACTTTGAATTTCGCGGCCAATGGCCTGGGGCTCGACAATGCCGCCACACCGATTGGTCTCAAGGCCATGCATGCCTTGCAGTCGTTGAACCCGAAGCCGGATACAGCCAGCAATGCCCAGATTCTGTTTCTTGTGCTCAATACGTCTTCACTGACTCTGCTGCCCGTAACCATCTTCATGTACAGAGCCCAGCAAGGGGCGCCCGAGCCCGCGCTGGTATTTTTGCCGATTTTGCTGGCCACCACCGCGTCCACCGTGGCTGGACTGCTGTCGGTTGCTTTCATGCAAAGGCTCAAACTGCAGGATCCTGTCGTAGTGCTCTGGTTAGGTGGACTGGCCGTGACGGTCGGTGGTTTGATGGCATTTCTGGCCACGCTCTCTGCTGCGGCCTTGTCGGCCTTTTCATCGCTCGTGGGCAACCTTGCCTTGTTCGGTCTGCTCATCGGCTTTTTGCTGGTCGGCGCCTGGCGCAGGGTGCCTGTGTACGATTGCTTTATTGACGGTGCCCGGGACGGCTTCGAGACAGCAAAGAGCATCTTGCCTTATCTGGTTGCTATGCTGTGTGCCATTGGCATACTGCGTGCCTCGGGAGCCTTGGACCTGGCACTGGAAGGTATCCGCTGGATCGTGCTGCAACTGGGGTTTGACGCCCGGTTTGTCGATGCACTGCCAACCGCCTTGACCAAACCGTTTTCAGGCAGCGGTGCACGAGCCCTGATGATCGAAACCATGCAGCATCATGGCGTTGACAGTTTCCCTGCCCTGCTGGCCGCCACGGTACAGGGAAGCACGGAAACCACGTTTTACGTGTTGGCCGTGTATTTCGGCGCCGTAGGGATTCAAAAAGCACGCCACGCAGTCGGTTGCGCCCTGGTGGCTGATGCTGCCGGCATCGTCGCTTCAATCGCAGTGTGCTACTGGTTTTTCGGTTGAACTCCGGCCTGCACCAACTGATCTGACAACGCCATGAAGCGTTCGACCGATACTTGCTCGGCACGGGCTGTCGGTTCAATGCCCAGTTGATCCCAATCGATATGTTCTGCCCATTCAGCCAGACAGCGACGCAGCATTTTGCGGCGCTGCGAAAACGCTTTGGCGACCACGTTCTCGAAGGCTTTGTAGCTGAGCGGTTGCGGGCGATCAGGCCCCAGCGGCACCATGCGCACCACGGCGGAGACGACCCGCGGCGGTGGATCGAAGGCTTCAGCGGGAACATCGAACAGTTTGGTCATGCGGTAGCGAGACTGAAGCATGACGGAAAGACGGCTGTAATCGCCTGAGCCCGGTTCAGCGACCATACGGTCGATCACTTCCCGCTGCAACATGAAATGCTGGTCCACGACGTGATCCGCCGCCTGCATCAGGTGAAACAGCAACGGGCTGGATATGTTGTAAGGCAAGTTCCCGACAACACGAAGAGTGTTACCCAGTGCACTGAAATCAACATTGAGCGCATCGGATTCAATGACACGCAGGCGATCAGGGCTGTGTGCATGGCGCAGGCGCGCGGCGAGATCGCGGTCGATCTCGACAACAATGAGGTGATCGACACGATCCAGCAAAGGCTGCGTGAGTGCAGACAACCCAGGCCCGATTTCCACCATGTGATCCGCCGGTCGGGGGCTGATGCCATCGATGATGGCATCTATGATGGCCGCATCGGTGAGAAAATGCTGACCGAAGCGTTTACGGGCCTGGTGAACCATGAACAACCTTTAAAGTACAGAAAATCAGCGGCGAACCGCACGGTTTGAAGCCGCGGGATCAAGACGGTTATCAATGTAAGCCTGACCCCGGATCCGGTTCAACCAGTCATCGAAAGCCGGCTCGACACGGCGCTCGAACAGGGCCTGACGGGCCTGAACACGACGATACTCATCGGCCATATCTTGTGTACGCCGATCAGTCACTTCAATCAGATGCCAACCGAACTGGGATTCGACCGGTTCACTGATCTGGCCCGGCTGAAGGGCATCCATGGCACGCTGGAACGGTGGTACGGTTTCACCGGGCGAGAGCCAGCCAAGATCACCCCCCAAGGGGGCCGTGGAATCTTCGGAATAACGCTTGGCAAGATCCTCAAACGGCTCACCATTGAGCAAACGTTGGCGGACCTGCTCAAGACGGGTACGCGCTTTGTCAGAGGTCATGACCTGACTGGTCTTGACCAGAATATGACGGGCGCGAGTCTGTGTGACCATCATGGGGCCGCTTTGTGCCCCCACCTGAGGGGCGGGCGATGCGGGCGCAGAGGCCGGTGCGGGTGGCTGCTGGCGCTGGCTGGCCTGCGCCGGCTGGCCGCGGGTGACTACCTTGAGAATGTGAAATCCGTTGCCGCTTTGCACAATCCCGGTTACCTCGCCGGCCTTGAGTGATCGGGTGGCGTCAAGGAAAAGATCGGGCCAGCCTTCTTCGGGGCGTACCCCCATGCTGCCCCCTTCGAGGGCTTCCGGACCATCGGACGACGCTGCGGCGACACCGGCAAAATCGGCACCCGACTTGACACGTGCCAACAGACTTTCCGCCTTGGCGCGGAGATCACGTACCTGCGAAGGGGTGGCGGTTTCAGGAACCACAACGAGAATCTGGGCCAAACCCAATACCGCAGGCCCGGCAGGAATCGCAGCCTGCGGCGTCTGGGCACCGGCCTGTTGCGGCGCGAACTGGGGCGCAGAACCCCGAGCCGCCTGACTGCGCAGGAAGGACTCGACTTCAGCATCGGTAATATTGATGCGGGGATCAACCACACGCTGGCGGATGAGGTCGCGACGGATATCGAGCTTGATATTGGCCAGATAGACAGGCCAGGTCACCCCGGAACGCTCGACTTCCTGTCGCAAGCGTGCTTCTGAAACATTATTACGCTGTGCGATACTTTTGACAGCCTCGGTGACCTGGGCATCGGAGACGCGAATGCCCAGACGCTCGGCTTCCTGGCGCTCCAGTTCCAGATTGATCAGGCGCTGCAACACCTGACGCTGCAGCACCTCGGTGGGCGGCACCGGAATTTTCTGGCGTTTCATTTGCTCGCGCACGATATCCGCTTCAGTGTTCACCTGCCTGAGCGTGATGACCTGCTTGTTCACTACAGCAGCAATACCATCAACAAACTGGTTCGATGCTGATGCTCCGGTTGAAGTGGCAGGGCGGGCCGGTGTCGCCGCCTGCGCCGTCGAAAAAAATGACAGACCAGCAACGGCCAACAGGGCCGAAAGCCAGCATTTGACGGGCAGACTACGCATTACTCGTACCTCTCGAAGGTGGTTTTTTCAGGTATGGCCGGCGTGATGGATTCGTAACCGGTAATTCGCTCGCTGAGCAGGCGCATGGGGTCGGTGCCCAGTGAACCCAGCCCGGAAAGCTCGAGCTGGAAGAACATGGCCGTATTGGCTTGTTCGCGTGAAACAGAGTAGCGCTGCACCACCATGCGGGCTGTCCAGCAGCAATCTCCACGGTACTCAAGACCGAAGATCGATTGTGTGGAGCGTTTTTCCTGCAGGGAATAGTCATACCGCCCCAACGCAAAAAGCTGATTGTTCAGCGGCCACTGCCCGGACACCGAAACTTGCTCTTTGGAACGATCAATATAGCCGGGTTGTTCAGTAACGTAGGGATCAACGACCTGGGCAGGATCACGCTGATAACGGTAGGAGGCTGACAAGATCGCAAGACGCTTTGGATTCCAGCGCAACCCGGCCACCATGCGATTGCGATCACTTGATTGCGGGTTGTACTGGGCATCGAAACGCGCTGTGAGCGTGTCGGTCAGGGCTGCACCTGCGCCCACGAGGTAGTCGGACTTCGTGTTGGTACGGGCACGGTCAGTGGAATACAGGGTAACCAGTTGATCACGAAAATAAATACGCTGAGCGGCAGTGAGCCCAAGGCGCTCGCGGCCAGTCGTAGCGTCAAGCCAGCGGGACGTGAGGCCGACCGTGAGCTGATTGGCATTGGCGATGCGATCCCAGCCACCGCTGAAAATGTTTTCCCCAAATGCCTGGGCCACGTTGAAATCGGCATAGTAGGTGTCAAACACCGGCAATTCAGACTGATCGGTGTAAGGCACATTCAGGTAATACAAGCGGGGCTCAAGCGTCTGGATGGAGTCCTTCCCGAACAGGGTCGTGGGCCGCTCGAAGACAAGACCTGAATCAACCGACATGATTGGCAGGACACGTGAGGCGTTCTTGGGCCGGCCCAGATACCCCGGGTTGTCGCGCAAGTGCCATTCGGTGTTGTAGTGGCTCATGTGCAGGCCGGCCTTGGGTGTGACGTACCAACCAGGCCGCACCACCGGATAGGCTACCGTGGTGTAAGACGATGCCCGGGTACCATCGGGACCAATGTGCTTGTCCCAGAACGCCGGAAAATACTGCCCCGTGTAGACAGGACGCACAAAATGGGTGACGTAGTTGTCGGACTGGACATCGAAGCCGCCCCAGTTGAAGCGGTTTGCCCGCACATACAGTTCGGGCAGACGGTTGTACTGAGGGACCAGATACGTACCCGAACTGATGTCCTGAAGTGTTTGATAGGTGTAGGCAAACAGCGATGCGCTGACATAACGTGAACCGTTCCAGCTGACGCCCGCACTACTGGGCAGATAGGTGTAGCTGGATTCGTTCAGGCCAAACGAGGCGAAATCACGAAAGTAGTCGTCATCGGAAACCCGGTTCACGTTGAATGACGCGCTAAGGCCTGCGCCCAAGGCCTGATTATGCTGCACCGAATAGAGCCAGCGTTTTCGATCGGCAACCCGGTCGTCGGGCATGTAGGTACCGTACACCTGGCCGTTGTAGGAGTCACCCAGATAACGGAATTCGGCACCGAGCTGGGCACCGCGCTTGGCCATGATGCGTGGCGTCAGGGTGAGGTCGTAATTGGGTGCCAGATTGAAGTAATAAGGCACCGACACCTCGACACCACCGGCACTGGATGTGCCGTAGGTAGGCAACAGAAAACCCGATTTACGCTCTTTTCGCACAGGAAAACTGAGCCAGGGGGAATACAGTATGGGTACCCCCTTGAAATACAGAACACCGTTACGGGCGATACCCTCGTTTTCCTGGAAATGGAGGTCGACCTGCGGCGAGCTGATATACCAGGACGGGTCGGGACAGGGGCATCCTGAATACTTGACATCGGTCAGCTGCATGTGATCACGGCTGAAAATTTCAGCCTGGGCGGCCGAACCAGCCCCGCCCGTGGATCCCAGCCAGAAATCAGGCGACTGAACCACACCGGTGTCCTGATCGATGTTGAAACGAAGATCGGGGCCCCGAACGATACTGGCTTCGCGCATGATCAAACCATTGCCCCGGACCTGGACATCGCCGGTCTGGCGCTGGTAGTCAATACGATCACCCTTGACCACGGAATCGATACGACGCACCTGGGCATCACCGGTGATGATCACCTTGCCATTTTCATCGAGTTCGATTTTTTCGCCCGAGACAAAGGCACTGATTTCGTTGTTGTTCAGATTGCCATGCATGCTCAGGCCAGGCGCAACACTGAGTGCGGCAAGCCCCTTGCCCGTTGTTTGGCCATAGGCCAGCCCGGCGAACGCAAAAAAAGCGCTACCGATGGACAAAACCGTTGCCTTGATGACACAACGCACGAGAATAGAGTCTCCAGTCAATGCCCGCCTTGTGCACCCCGCATACACATGCCGGGTACCCGTTGGGCCGGGTGAGCCGGTATTATAGAGAAAACCGCCCAAGACTCTAGCTTTCGTATGCTCCGGGCGGATATTCATACACAAACAAACCTGCAAACCGTGTTTCTCATGCCCGATCCCTCTGTGAACAAAACCGTTACAAACCTTTCCAAACCAACCAGCACCGACTCAGGCAATCCGGTGGCAACAACACGTCAAGCAGATCTTCTGCACTGGCTTGAGGGCTTGGCAAACACCCACGAACTACAACTCGACACCCTTGAGCCCGCATCGGGCGATGCCAGTTTCCGCCGCTATTTTCGCGTATCCACACGCAACAACGGCACCCTGATCATCATGGATGCGCCTCCGCCACACGAAAACTGCCATCCTTTCATGCACGTCACCGGCTTGCTGGCCGATGCGGGTGTGCATGTCCCCCGCATCCATGCCCACGATCTGGCCAACGGCTTCATGCTGCTCGATGACCTTGGCAAATTCACGTACTATCAAGTCTTGCAAACAAATCCTGCCGATGCTGCGCTGCAAAGCATTTACCGCGATGCGCTGGCAGCCCTTGTCAAAATGCAACAGGCCGCCACTGACGGGCTGCCCGTTTACACGGCTGACAAACTCCGTGAAGAACTGAGTGTATTTCCCGAGTGGTACGTGGGGCAATTACTCAAAACAACCCTCACCCCTGCCGAACAAAGCATGTTGTCGAACCTGTTTCAATTGCTGGTCGATGACGCCATCGCCCAGCCACAGGTTCTGGTTCACCGCGACTACCACTCGCCCAACCTGATGCTGACCGAGCCAGCCAAAAATCCAGGTGTCATCGACTATCAAGATGCGCTGAAAGGCCCCATCGCTTACGACATTGCCTCGCTGGTTACCGATGCCCGTACCACCTGGGAAGAACCCCAGCAACTGGACTGGGCCATTCGCTACTGGGAAATGGCCAGAGCCGCCAGGTTGCCGGTACCTGATGACTTTGCCGTGTTCCACCAGCAGTACGAATGGATCAGCCTGCAGCGCAATCTGCGCATCCTGGGTGTGTTTGCACGCCTTTCATTACGCGATCAAAAACACCATTATCTTGAGCATATCCCGCGTGTACTGGGTTATGTACGGCAGGTCGCCTTCCGGTATCAACCACTCAGGCCCCTCATTCGCCTGCTCAACCGGCTTGACGAGCTTACCGCCCCTCCCGGGGAAGGCGCCTGATGCGTGCCATGATACTTGCGGCAGGTCGCGGGGAGCGCCTGCGCCCGCTCACTGACACGACCCCGAAACCCTTGCTCCCCGTTGCCGGCAAACCACTGATTGTCTGGCATATTGAGCGGCTCGTGGCGGCCGGCCTGCGCCATATCGTCATCAACCACGCCTGGCTGGGGCAGCAGATTGAATCCACCCTGGGCCAGGGTGAACGCTGGGGTGCATGTCTTCACTACTGCCCGGAAGGCAATGGCGCACTGGAAACAGCCGGTGGCATCGCCAACGCACTGCCCCGGCTCGGACCCGAGCCTTTTCTGGTGGTTAACGGTGATGTCTGGTGCGATCTGCCAGTTGAGCAGATCCATGACCAGGCGGCGCAGTTGCAGAATAACCGGCTACAGGCGTGGCTTTTACTGGCTGCCAATCCGGCACACAACCCGCAGGGAGACTTCACACTGCTGGCCGATGGAACCGTCAGTGTGCCCCCTCAACATGCAAACCTGCCTGCAGGCCCGGCCCAGAGCCACAAGGCAGAACCTTGTCCCACGACACTGACTTTCACTGGCATCGGTATTTATCAGCCCACGCTGTTCAGCACGATCAAGCCAGGCAGTCGTGCCGCGCTGGGCCCCTTGCTCAGGCAGGCGGCCAGCCGGGGGCTGGTCACCGGCAGCCGACACACCGGCACCTGGATCGATGTCGGGACGGCGGAACGACTTCGTTACGTTGACGCACTCGCCCGCCATTGGCCCGTACAGGCCGCACACGGTACACTAGCCAGTTGAAAATGCACGGAATACAGGAAAAACACCGCCATGTTCGGTTCCTCGAAACGAAATACCTTCAAACCCACAGCCTATGGTTCTTCACGCAGAAAGCGCCGCATACCTCGCTGGCTGCTCCTGATCCTGACCGGTATCGTTCTGGGTGCGGGCGGCTTGCTTTTCATGCAGAAAAGCTACGGTCCACAACGCCTTACGGTCGAACAATCGGAACAGCTGCACTACGACCTGACCAGCGCCAACAACGACAAACAACGTCTGCAGGCCGAGCTCTCACAACAAGGCCGCGAACTGGCCCAGGTGCGTGAGCGTCTTGAAGCACAGACTCGCGAACTTGAAACAGGCCGCAAGGAATTGCAGGCGGTGAAAGATCACATCGCACTCTTCATTGACGCCATGCCTCCCGACCCGCGTGGCACATCGCCCGGTGTCAATGCAGCCACCTTCACGTTCAACGGCGATACGCTGAACTACGCGGTGCTGGTCATGCAAGACAAAGACAAAGCCGCAAAAACATTCAATGGCATCCTTGAAATGTCCCTGGCAGGTCGTTACCCCAACGGACGCAATGGCACCATCGAACTTGACCCGATCGACCTGACCCTGAATCGCTACATGCATCTTGAGGGCTCACTGCCAATACCCGATGGCCTTAAACCCCGTCAGGTGGTGGTCAAGATCCTTGATGCCAACACCCGGCGCCAGGTGGCAACCCGCACCCTGAATGTTCGATAACACGACGTTCCGTCTGAATGCAGGGCAACATGGAAAAAATCCGCATCGACAAATGGCTTTGGGCAGCGCGTTTCTACAAAACGCGCAGTCTGGCAGCACAAGATATCGATAAAGGCCGTATTCTCGTGAACGGGCATGTGGCCAAGGCATCACGTGAAGTGGGCCCGGGCGATGTCATCGTTGTACGCAAAGAGCCGCCCTATATCACGGTACGGGTCGTTGCGATCAGTAAAGTCAGGGGGCCGGCACCGGTCGCCCGCCTGCTGTACGAAGAAACCCCGGAAAGCATCGAACAACGGGAACGTGCCGCCGAAATGCGGCGTCTGGCCCCCGAACCTGCACAGGATCTCGCTGCAGGCCGTCCTACCAAACGGGACAGACGCCAGATCGAGCGCTGGCGCGGCCACTGAAATACGGCACACACAACCCGGAAAATGTGCAACCTGCTCAGCGGATACTACGCTCGATCATGAAGGTTGCCAGCACCAACAGCACCAGCACACCCGTACGAAGATTGAACCCGGGCAAATCCGGGCGCACCTCGACCTGCCGATACAAAACAGCCCCTGCGGCAACCGATGCACCTGCAGCAAAAAGCATCCCTGCCGCATTGACCCAAAAACCGTCAGGAAACCAGCGACTCCAGAGCGCGTTGAAAACCACACAGACACCGAAATGGACCAGAAAAATTGAATAGGAACGGTGTCCAAGCCAGACAAGCACACCGTGATCGGGCCAAGCCCCCAATTTCTGCAAGCGTCCGGCGCCGACCAAGACCACTGCAGTTACCAAAGCCGCCAGTACCGGAATACGAAACTGCTGAAGCAGTGCCAACACACCCAGCACAACGATCAGCGGGGGCAAGCCACGCGCAAAACCTGGTTGAATCGCCCACCAGGCCAGCATACCCAGACCGTAAGCCCCCATGAAATAAAAAAACAGGCTGTCGTACTGGGCATGTATGTTCACAGCGAACAATGAAACAGCCGTCAGCAACAGAATCATTGCAGGAAACAACAAGGTTCCACCCCACGGCACTGTGCGTGTGGCGCGGCAAAGCAAGGCTGCAAAAACAAACAACTGGAAATCGATAGCCACGTACCACACACCAGCCGACAGCGCCTGAAACCCGAGAATATCGTGCAACAACAGCACATGGGCAAGTACCTGAACAAAACCTGGCGCGTCAGAAAGTGACTCATGCACGAACCAGGGCCGCACCAGGGCCGTCACCAGCATGGCAAAGGCAACGGCAAACAAATAGGGCACAATCAGCCGCCGGTAACGACGCGCTACCTGCACTGGCCATGAAAATACGGCGGGAGAACCGTGACGCGCCAGATGCGCTGCAGCAAAAAAACCGCTGAACACAAAGAACATTTGCACGGCCTGTCGCCCGTAACGCACCAGTCCGTCCATCAAGCCGGGCAGCGTCTGCCCCACGACATCCGACATCGGCCCGTAGAATGCAAGATGGTGAAACACAATGGCCATGCACCCAAGACCTCGGAACACATCGATCACGGTATAACGGGCTGAAGACATGTGAAAAACGCCTGCAACGGAAAATTGGATGGGCACGTACTATCGCGCTGAAGGCGCGGATCATACGACCGATTCCGGCACGACACCAGTCCCGTGTTGCAATTGAACTTCAAATCTGAACGAAGGAACCCGGATCCGCCAAGCCACCCAGAAAATACTTGACACCCATTAAGGACACAAAATACGCCGACAGGCATAGTGGCGGCTTCGTACGAAACATTGAACTGGTTTGCTCGGCCGTCAGTCTGCCTGCCCTGAAGGCGGCTATCGAGCTTGAACCGTTTGAAGGGTCGCGGGTTCGTGGCAGGCCCCTTTCTGAACGTTTACAATGCGCCCACATTGAAATTGCTGGCTGACCAGGGCACTCGTTGCCGGGTCGTGCCACCTGAAGTGAATGGTAACTGTCTGGATCAACGCATGGCCTGCCCGTACTTGAGCTACGTGTTGCCTGACCAAGGAAACCCCTGTTATGACAACCTTGCTTGATCGCATGCCAACCGCCCTGCGACACCTGCTGGCCTGCCTCCCGGCCTACCCCGGATCCGTTCTTTTCGCTGTTGGAATGAATGGTTCCGTACTGAAACACCTGCCATCCGACACACTTGAAAAACTGGAAGACAGAGCCATCCGGTTGCATGCCCGTGATGCAGGCATGGCCTTCGATTTCACCTACCGCAACGGGCGTTTTCATGCGGTGGAGCCGAACCGCCCCGTTGACCTGACCATTGCCGCCGATGTTGCCGATTTTTACCAGACGGCGCGTCGCCAGGAAGACCCCGACACCCTGTTTTTCAGTCGCCGTCTGACAATGGAAGGTGATACAGAGCTGGGCTTGCTGGTAAAAAACACCCTTGAAGCCCTTGATCTGTCGCTGTTCGATCCTGCCCGTTTTTTCCCTCCCCGTTTTCAACAAACCCTGCCCGGCTCATTGGCGCTGCAGGAGAACCCGTCGCGCGGCACACCCTGGCACTGAAAGGCGTGATAATCTTGCACGCTCCAGCATTCAAAACGGGAGCGTTTCATGCCATATCACCCGATTCTGCCGGGCTTGTGTGCCTTTGCAATTGCGTGCGTACTGTGGGGCCCAGCCGGGCAAGCCCAGGCTGCGCCCCAGCAAGGCAATGAAACGCTCTGGGCTGTTTCTGTGCACCATGAACTGTTGCAGATCAAAGCCGACACCCCGGACTCCATCGTGCAGCGCGTCCGGCTGCAGGGTCTGTCGCAGGGTGAACAGATTGTAGGGATCGATTACCGGGTGTCCCGGGGTGTTCTCTATGCACTGTCCAGCACAGGCCAGTTGTACACCGTAAATACAGACTCGGGCCAACTGACCCCCGTTGGCTCCCCGCAACGCGAACCTGCGCTGCAAGGCGAACTCTTCGGCTTCGACTTCAACCCGGCCGCCGACCGCATTCGCGTTGTCGGCGCAAGCACGCAAAACCTGCGTTTACACCCTGAAACGGGCAAACTGGCTGCACACGACCCCGATCTGCGCTACGCCAGCACCGATACGCACCGTGACAAACAACCCGCAGTGATCGCAGCTGCCTACACCTACAACGCACACAACGAGAAACTCACGACCAATTACGCCCTTGATCGGGCACAGGGCACTCTGGTCATGCAAGGCACCCACGAAAACACCACCCCGGCGGTATCACCCAACGAAGGGGTGCTCTTTACTGTGGGATCGCTGGGGCTTGGCCAATTTTCATCGGCCGCATTCGACATTGCCGATGCTTCCAACCGTGCCCTGGCGGCACTGGTCACGACAACGTCAACGGTCACACAGCTCTACGACATTGATCTGGCCACAGGCAGGGCAACCCTGCTGGGCACACTAGGCTCCGGAACACCCATTGCGGGCCTGGCCATCGAGCCCTGAGGGTATGTCATGCGGTCCGTTCTACAGAAACTCTGTCTGACCTGTCTTCTAAGCCTGTTTACTGCGCTCGCCGGTGCCAGCGGGCTTGATGTCAAGGTTATAGGTCCCGGGGGGCAGTTGCTGTCCGACGCGGTCGTTTCTCTGCACTCGGACACTGCCCGCGCCGCCGTCAAACCCGTCAGTTCCGCGCAAATTTCCCAGCGCAATAAAACGTTCATCCCCCAGGTGCTGCCCATCACACAAGGCACAGGCGTTTCATTCCCGAACGAAGACACCGTGCGACACCATGTTTATTCGTTTTCTGAAACCAAACGGTTTGAAATCAAACTGTATGTGGGTACACCAGCGCAACCTGTCATTTTCGACACGCCGGGCGTTGCAGTGCTTGGCTGCAATATCCATGACCACATGGTTGCCTGGGTTGTGGTGCTTGATACACCCTACTTTGCAACCACTGACCCCACCGGGCAGGCCAGACTGGACAACATCCCTGCGGGTCGCTATGAGCTTCGCGTGTGGCACAAAGACACTCCGGCCGACCAGCCCGGATACACGCAAACCATCGATCTGGAACCTGGCGATACCTCGCAGACACTCACTGTCTCGCCCGGAGCACCCCGGTGAATCGCTGGTATCAACTCTCACTGGCCAGTCGCATGGCACTGGTCATGGTGCTGTTGCTGCTGATCGTTCAGTTCATCAGTTTCTGGTTCGTCAGAACCACAGTGCAAGACCAGGCCAGAACGGAAATCAAAGCCAATCTTCAGGTTGGGGAACGCATTTTCCTGCGCCTGCTTGACCAAAATGCCGCGCGACTGCGTGATGCAGCCGGCGTACTGGCCAGCGATTTCGGGTTCCGTGAAGCGATTGGTTCAGGCGACACGGAAACCATCATTTCGGCACTTGAAAACAGCGGCGAACGGATCGGCGCCGAAGTGGTTGCCTTGCTGGACACCCGTTCAAGGCTCATCAGTGCCGGCCAGGGTTCTTCTGATCGGGTCGAAAACACCCTGAACACGCTGGCCAAAGATCTCGTCGGCACAGACGCAGAAACACGCCTGGCCATCATCAACGAAACCCCGTATCAATTTGTTGTGGCCCGGGTCCGTTCGCCACTGACCGTCGGGTGGGTGCTCATGGGCTTTCCAATTGATCAAAAACTGGTCAACGATTTTCATTCGCTGTCAGGTACCCACGCTCTGGTGATGGCCGCCCAGGGCACTTTACCGCTGCAAACGATCGTAAGCAGCCTGCCTTTCACACCCAACCACCCGAAAAAGCAAGGGTTGCCCGACCCAGACATCTACAGTCACCGCGATCTGTCTATTGAAGCGCTGGGCGGGCGCCTGAAAATTACCCTGCTGCGGTCAATTGATGAAGTCATTGCTCCCTTCAGTGCGCTGCAGCAAACCCTGGCACTGCTCACGCTGGCCAGCGTGGCCTTGTTCGCCTTGGGGGGCCGTATTGCGGCAGGGCGTGTCACACGACCACTCGGCAAACTGACTGCCGTCACGGAGTCCCTGGAAAAAGGCGATTTCAATATCACCGTGGACGGCACTGAACGGCACGATGAAGTGGGTTTGCTGGCACGTGGTTTTGAACGTATGCGGCACAGTCTGGATACCCAGCGAAAAGAGATCCTGCATCTTGCCTACAAAGATCGACTGACAGGTCTGCCCAATCGCGAACAGTTCCGACTGCTGCTGGAAGAGGCCATTGGGGCGCATCCGGCGCAACAGACGGTCAACCAGGAATCCCCCCCTTGCGCCGTGATTATCCTGAATGTGGATCGATTCAAACACGTCAATGATATCCTGGGCTACGCATTTGGTGATGAACTGCTCAAGGCCGTTGCCCTTCGCCTGGAATCGCGCAAACGATCGGAGCGCGATATCGTTGCGCGGTTGTCGGGCGATGAATTCGCCCTTTTACTGCACCAGGCTACGGCCCCTGATGCACTGTACGTTGCAGAAAACATCATGCAGGCTTTTCTTGAGCCACTGGCACTCGATGACCAGACGGTCGACCTGAGCGCCAGCATGGGCATTGCCTGCTGGCCTGAACATGCTCTTACCGCCGAGCTGTTGATCAGCCGTGCCGAAATTGCAATGTATGCAGCCAAGGCACGTACCGATGCTGCGCTTGTTTATGCGGCCGAACTTGACTCCTCAAGTGCCCAGAACCTTTCGTTGCTGAGCGACTTGCGCGTTGCCATCGATCAAGGGCAGTTGCGTCTTTTCCTGCAACCCAAAGTGGCCACCTGCAGCGGTAAAGTGATCGGTGCAGAAGCTCTGGTTCGCTGGATACACCCGCAACGCGGCATGATCCCTCCCATGCAATTCATCCCGTTTGCGGAACAAACCGGTTTCGTTCGCCAGCTTACGCTCTGGATGTTCGAAGACGCTGCACGGCAATGGCACGCCCTGCAACCGGCTGATGGCGCGTTGCGCATCGCCATCAACCTGTCAACACGCGATCTTCTCGACCAGCACTTTCCCGGCCACCTGGCAAATATCATGCAACGACACGGTGTTGCAGCGGCAGCCTTCTGCCTGGAAATTACGGAAAGTGCCATCATGGACGACCCGACACGCGCTGAAGCCACCTTGAATACACTGTCACAGATGGGTTTCAAGTTATCCATCGACGACTTCGGTACCGGTTATTCCTCGTTGGCTTACCTGAAGCGCTTGCCAGTCAATGAACTCAAAATCGACAAATCGTTCGTCATGGGCATGGCGCAATCCGAAAGCGACATCACCATTGTGCGCTCAACCATCGACCTGGCTCACAACCTTGGGCTCAGCGTGGTGGCCGAAGGGGTTGAAAGCCGTGACTTACTCGAGAACCTGTGCCGCCTGGGGTGCGACGAAGCACAAGGCTATTACATCAGCAAGCCAATGCCAGCCGATCAATTTCCCGAATGGCGTTTGAGTTTTACGATGAGCACAAGCCGGCCCGCCGCCTGAACGCAGCCCTCCGCCCTCCCCCACATGCTACCCGCAAGGCCCGTCATGATCACACTGAAACTGACCTGTACTGCTGTCATTGCAGTCATGCTGACAGGCTGCGCCCACCAGCCCCCCGTTTCTGGACCGCACGCCGGCGCACCGATCGAAATCACACTGCTGCATATCAACGACCATCACTCGCACCTTGACCAGGACACGCTCACGTTAACCCTGCCTGATGCTTCAGGCGTTGCAAGGCCCGTTCAAGTGCCAACCGGTGGCTTCCCGCGCGTCATCAGCGCCCTGCGCACACTGGGCGATCAGCAACCAAATGTCATCCGGATTCACAGCGGTGATGCAGTCACGGGAGATCTGTATTTCAACCTCAACCAGGGCCAGGCTGACGCAGACCTCATGGGGCTGGCCTGCTTCGACACCTTCACGCTGGGCAACCACGAATTCGACTCACGCGATCAGGGGCTGGCCGGTTTTCTTGAAATGCTCGAACGCACACCGTGCCCCCCTGTCGTGCTCTCGGCCAACGTCAGATTCGGCGCGAATTCACCACTGAGTCCGGCAGTCAGACCCAATGCCGTCAAGCCCTACACCATCCTGGAACGTGATGAACAAAAAATCGGTCTTATCGGGGTCACGATTGCCGGCAAAACCAAAAACTCGTCGCGACCGGATCCCGATACCCACTTCCTGGACGAGCAAAACACGGTACAGGAACACATTGATGAACTGAGGGCGCAAGGTGTCAACAAGATCATCGTACAGTCACACATTGGTTATAACCGCGACCGAAAACTTGCCAGAAATCTGCGAGGTGTCGATGTGATTGTCGGTGGCGACTCGCATTCCCTGCTCGGCCCCCCGGACCTGCAAGCACTGGGACTGAAAGCCGAAGGCCCCTACCCCACCGTTGAACGCTCGGCCGATGGTCATCCCGTGTGTGTGGTACAAGCCTGGCAATACGCACAGGTTGTCGGCCGTCTTGCCGTTCGTTTTGATGAAAACGGCATTGTGCAATCCTGCCAAGGTCAACCCTGGCTGCTGGCCGGTACATCCGTCACGCACAATGGCAAGCCCCTGCCGGCGAACGAGCGTCAAGCGATTTTATCGGCCCTTGAGGCCAACCCGGTCGTCCTGCTTACCGAACCCGCACGCGATGCTCAAGGCCTGCTGGCCCCTTATGCCCAGACAAAACAGCGTTTCGGTGAACAGGTTCTGGTGCGCAATACCAGCAATCTGTGTCTGCGTCGGGTCCCCGGAACGACACTTGACCCCGCCCGTTCCGCGCTGGGCACCGTATGCAACGAGAACCCCCATGTGATTGCGCACGGCGGCGATGTACAGCAACTTGTTGCCCAGGCATTGCTCGACTACGGCAAGCACTATTTCGAGGCAGAGATCGCCTTGCAAAATGCGGGGGGTGTTCGAATTGATCTGCCGGCCGGCCCTGTTACGGTAGCCGATACCTATGCCACCTTGCCTTTCAAGAACCAGCTGGTTCGCATCGACATCTACGGCCATGAACTGAAAGCCTCTCTGGAAGAAGGCCTGGATGCGTTGCTGGTGAATCGGGGGTCAGGCGGCTTTCCATACGCTGCGGGCCTGCGCTGGAACGTTGATCTTGGCAAGTCCAAGGGGGAACGTTTCAGCGCCCTTGAGGTTGACGATGCACAGGGCAACCCTGCACCACTGCAGGCTGATCAACGCTATCGACTGGTGACGATCGATTTCCTGGCCGATGGCGCGAGCGGCTATCGCACCTTGGGCAATTTGCCGGCCGAACGCAAGGTGAACACAGGGCTGGATTACACCCAGGCCTTTCTGGACTATTTGCACACCCTTGGCAAAGCAGACAAACCGCTGGAGCGTCTGCCCACCCGAGCTTACAGCACCCAGTCATTCAAAGAATCGAACCGCTAATGAACCGATTAAAAGCCATAAATAAAGAATAATTGCATGGCAAGACCAGTACAATCCCGGAAGATCTGAAGTGTTCTTTGCAAGCAAACACACAGTTCTTTAGAGAGTTCGTACAGGCCATGCCTACCACGCAAGACTACAGTGTTGTCTGGTTCAAACGTGATCTTCGCGTTGTTGATCACGCGCCACTCACGCAGGCCGCACAACGCGGGCCTGTGCTGTGCCTTTACATCATCGAACCTGCGGTATGGGGAGCGCCCGATGCCTCATACCGGCATTACGCTTTCGTGCTTGAATGCCTGCGTGACCTCTATAAAGTGCTGCGTACACTGGGGCTGACTTTGCGTATCATGACCGGTGAAGCCACCACCGTGCTGCAACAGATCCACCAGCAGGCCCCGTTCAGCCATCTGTTTTCGCACCAGGAAACCGGCAACCTTCTAACGTTCAAGCGTGATCAAGCGGTACAGGCATGGTGTCGACACCAGACGGTGCACTGGCACGAATTCAGGCAAATGGGGGTCATACGTGCCCTCGGATCCCGGAATGCCTGGCAAGGTCTCTGGCAGGATCATATGCATGCCCCTTGCCTGCCTGTGCCCGACACACTGAAAGACGCCAGCTTCTTACCCCCGCAAACGCAGGTGCCCGATGCAAAAATGCTTGGGCTCGACGATCCCGATGCACCGCTACGACAGCGTGGCGGGCGGGGCTGCGCACTGCACACACTGAATACATTTCTGGACCGACGCGCCCAGTTTTACCGTGGCGGCATTTCGTCTCCGTTGTCGGCCCAGGATGCCTGTTCGCGGCTGTCGCCTTACCTGGCCTGGGGCTGCCTTTCCATACGCGAAGTTGTGCAGCAAACAGAACAATCAATTCAAGCCGCCGCCCACCCAGCACAAAAGCGCCTGAAAGCAGGATTGAATGCCTTCATGAGCCGGCTGTACTGGCACTGCCATTTCATACAAAAACTGGAATCGGAACCTGCGATCGAATGGCGCTGCATGCACCCGGCGTACGAAGGCCTGCGCGAAAACGAATGGAATCCGCAGCATTTCGATGCCTTGGTCAGCGGCCGTACAGGGTGGCCACTGGTGGATGCCTGTGTGGTTGCACTGCGGGAAACCGGCTGGATCAACTTCCGGATGCGCGCCATGCTGGTATCGGTTGCCGCCTACCCACTGTGGTTGCACTGGCGCACCGTCGGCCTGTGGCTGGCGCGGCAATTTGTGGATTACGAGCCCGGTATCCACTGGAGCCAGATGCAGATGCAATCCGGAACAACCGGCATCAACACCACCCGTGTCTACAACCCGGTGAAACAGGCTCTTGACCAGGATCCCAACGGCGTTTTTGTCAGGCAATGGCTGGACTATTTGCGCAAAGTACCTGACACCTGGCTGTTTGAACCCTGGCGTATGCCCGACAACGTTTGCAGACATGCCGGACTTGATCCAGCCGAACTACCGCGCCCCCTTGTGGATCTTGATCAGGCCACCCGGCAGGCCAAAGCTCGCGTTCACGCCCTGCGCAAGCAGCCTGAAACGCGCAACGCCAGCAAGCAGGTGGTTGAAAGACATGCTTCACGAAAACGATCCCATACCATGACGGCGCGAACGTCGCGCGCCGCAGCCAATCGCTCAGCCGGAACACGCACCCCGCAACCGCCACAACTGGAACTGGAGTTCTGACATGGCTCATCGTAAACCCCATCTGCCCACCAAAGTCTGTGCCTGTTGTGGCCGTCCCTTCGCCTGGCGTAAAAAATGGGAGCGCGTTTGGGAGGATGTCAAATACTGTTCGGACCGGTGTCGCTCTGAACGCAGGAAAACAGCATGACCCATACACTGTACTGGTTTCGGAATGATCTACGCCTTGAGGACAATCCGGCGCTGACGCGTGCCCTCACACAGGCCAGCCAGGTAACCACCGTTTTTGTCCACCCTGACGACGCACCCACTGCATGGGGGTTCGAACGTGTAGGCCCACATCGCAAAACCTGGCTGCGTTGCAGCCTGGATGCCCTCCAGAATGACCTGGCCCGCATGGGCGTCCAGTTACTTGAAGTACGGGGTAATCCCGCCCGGGTCCTTCCTGAACTGATGCGCAAGGTGAACGCAGATCAACTGGGCTTTGAGTCTCTGGCGGCTCCCGAGGAACAACAGGCTGAAACCGCACTGCGCCAAACGGGCGTCCCGGTGGTCAGTACGTGGCAAACCACGCTGATTCACCCCGAGCAACTGCCGTTTTCGGTCCGTGCGCTGCCGGGCAGCTTCACACCCTTTCGTCAGGCACTGGAAAAGCACCGCATTGAGCCGTCACAACCCATCAAATACCCTCGTCACGCGCAGAAACCAGAGCCAGGCCTTTTCATGGCGCCGCCTGCGTTACCGTTAGATCAACACAAGAAAGACAACGCCCCCCAGCCCGAAACAACCCAACAGGCCATCACCCTTCATGACCACACGCCCACGGCGGGGGAACGCGGTGCGCAAGCCCATCTGCAGGCCTGGTTTGCAGGAACGCAAGCTCATGAGTACAAGCGCACCCGTAATGCGCTCGATGGCTGGTCCAGTTCGACAAAATTTTCTGTGTGGCTGGCTACAGGTGCGTTGTCGGCCCGTGCCGCCGCTCACGCGCTGCACGTGTTCGAACAGCGTGAAGGCCGTAGCGAAAGCAGCGGCTGGATCCTGTTCGAACTGTTATGGCGAGACTACTTCCATTTCCTGCACGCATGCCATGGCCGCCGTCTGTATGCACCTTCCGGCCTGAAGGGCCGTGCCCAACCTACCCATGACCCCGAAGCCTTTGAGCGTTGGCGCATGGGGCGCACCGGCCACGCGCTGATTGATGCCGGCATGAACGAATTGCGCCACACTGGCTACCTTTCAAACCGCATGCGCCAGATCGTTGCGAGCTACTGCATTCACGATCTGGGCTGTGACTGGCGGGCCGGTGCTGCGTGGTTCGAGCATTGCCTGATCGACTACGATGTGTGCAGCAATACGGGCAACTGGCTTTATATTGCGGGCCTGGGCACAGATCCGCGCGGCGGGCGGCGCTTCAATCCCGACAAACAAGCCGACGAATACGACCGTGACGGCCGTTACCGGCAGCGCTGGAGTGCTGTATGAAAACCACCGTCAGACTGCTGCTGGGCGACCAGTTGAACAGCCAGCACAGCTGGTTTCAGACCACGGATCCTGATGTTGTCTACGTCATGATGGAGATACGCCAGGAAACCGACTACGTACTGCATCATGCCCAGAAAATTCTGGCCATTTTTGCCGCCATGCGCCACTTTGCACGCGCGCTGTCACACCGCGGCCATCGTGTGCACTACCTGACCATTGACGACCCGGGCAACACACACTCACTGACCCACAACCTTACCCGGGTCATGCAGCAGTACGAAGCCGGGCGTCTGGAATGGCAGGAACCTGACGAATACCGCCTTGACCAACAACTTGCCGCATTTGCAGCCACCCTCCCTGAAGCCTGCTGCGTTTCCAGTGAACACTTCATTACAAGTCGTCACTTTGCCGCCGGGTTGTTCAAAACCCGCAAGTCCTGGTTGATGGAACACTTCTACCGTCAGTTAAGGAAACAGGAAAACGTACTGATGCGCGCCGATGGCTCGCCCGAGGGAGAACGCTGGAACTTTGACCACGACAACCGCAAGCGCTGGTCAGGGTCACCCGCAGCGCCTGCAGACTGGCGTTTGCCTCATGACCACAGCAAACTCTGGGAAACGATTGTGCTGGCCGGCGTGCGCAGCTTTGGCAATCCGCAGGCGCATGCCCTGCGCTGGCCGGTCAGCCGCGCTGAAGCGCTGTCAGACCTGGACAATTTCATTGAAAACGCCTTGCCCTGGTTTGGCGACTACCAGGACGCCATGGCACACGGCCAGGTGCGTCTGTTTCACTCTTTGCTGTCCTTCGCCCTGAACGTGAAATTGCTGAACCCGCGTGAGCTGATAGCGAAGGTGGAACAGGCCTGGCGTGACGGCAAGGTTTCACTGGCGGGTGCCGAAGGCTTCATACGACAGATCCTGGGCTGGCGGGAATATGTTCGAGGCGTGTACTGGGCACGCATGCCCGACTACGTGACAGTGAACGAACTGAACCACGGCAAGCCGTTGCCTGACTGGTTCTGGACGGGCAAGACCGACATGCACTGTCTTTCCGATGCCATTGGCCAATCACTTGAGCACGCCTACGCACACCATATCCAGCGACTGATGATCATCGGCAACTATGCGTTGCTGGCCGGACTGGATCCACAAGCTGTTCATACATGGTATCTGGGTGTATACATTGACGCCTTCGAATGGGTGGAAGCCCCCAACACCCTGGGCATGAGCCAGTTTGCCGATGGCGGCCTGCTGGCCACCAAACCGTATGTGTCATCGGCCGCCTATGTTGACCGCATGAGCGATTACTGCCGCAACTGCCCCTATGATCGCAAAGCCCGCACGGGTGCACGTGCCTGCCCGTTCAACGCCCTGTATTGGGCATTCTTTGACCGCCACCGTACCCGTCTGGAGCGAAACCCGCGCCTGGGCATGGTGTACCGGCAACTGAATGCCATGACACAGGAACAGATAGCGGCATTGCGGGAACAAGCGAACCGGCAGGCTTGAAGCAAATATTATCCCAGCGCGGTGTCGAGCACCATCATGAGGGCGAAGCCGGCCATCAACCCCAGCGTTGCCGGTGTCTGGTGACCATTGCGATGGGTTTCGGGAATGACTTCATGTGAAACCACGAAAATCATGGCGCCGGCTGCCAGCCCGAGTCCGACCGGGTAAGCAAACGCAAGACCACTTGCCAGACTGACACCCATGAACGCCCCGACAGGTTCAAGAAGACCGGACAACGCCGCTACCAGCACGGCCACGCCAGGCCGAAAGCCTGCTGCCCGCAGCGACAAGGCGACCGCCAACCCTTCCGGGATGTCTTGCAGGGCAATGGCACTGGCCAGCGGCAACCCGACCGAAAGATCCGCCTGCGAAAAAGCCACGCCAATCGCCATGCCCTCGGGCAAATTGTGCAGAGCGATCGCAAAAACAAACAACCACACGCGGGCACACCGTTCGTGACCGGCACCACACGGGCCGGTACTATCATGCTCGTGGGGTAAAAAAGCATCGAGCCCAAGCATCAGCAATACACCGAGCGCCATACCGGCCACCACCAGTGCGGCACCACCGAAAGGCCCGCCGGTCAGGGCTTCGCCGGCTTCAAGCCCGGGCAGAATCAATGAGAAGGCGCTGGCAGCGAGCATCATGCCGGCTGCCAGACCCAGCATGCTGTCTTGTATTTTGGCGGGCAAACTGCCCAGGAAAAAAGCAGGAAATGCCCCCAGCGCTGTTGCAGCAAAACCGGCCAACCCGCCCAGCATGGCCAAGCGCAGGCTATCGGGTACGCTGGAGGTCAGTGCCCCATACACACCCTGCAGAAGCAGAAAAATCACGGCAAGCGCAGCCACGGCAAGACCCGACGCCGCCCAACGGTGGTTGCGAGCATGCTCGGTAAACGTAGCGCGCCACGTACGCCCCTGGGACGCTGATGGCAGGGTGGTATCAATCATGGTGTGCTTCAGGATCGGGAATCAAGGGATGATATCAGGCAGTTCACACCCACTGCACCAGCAAGAGCGCAAAACCCAACGCATTGATACACACCCCCGTAAGCACGCGGGCACGCCCGACCGAAGCAGCTAGCCAATGAACAAATGCTTCCTGGGGTTGCACATGAACGGTATTCATCGTTAGCTCCTTTACAAAAGACGATTGCTCAAGCCAGACATCGAAACACAACCCGACAAGCAATCAACAATAACTATCAAAAAAGTCTATACATAGTTTTCCACAATATCCAATAAAATTGATTAATCTGCCTGATAGCGCTGCACCTGCTCAACCCAAAACCACCCCGGCCATCCACGTATATAAAGGAATGCCCACGATCATGTTGAACGGGAAGGTCACCCCCAATGCCAACCCGAGATAAAGCGATGGGTTGGCTTCAGGTATTGCGAATTTCAACGCTGCAGGTACCACAATGTACGAGGCACTGGCTGACAAGACCATAAGAAGTATCGTATCGGCCACGGGCACATTCAATACGCTGCCCAAACCCAGCGCCAGAGTGGCATGCACCAGGGGCGCCACCAACGCATACACCAGCAGTATCAGCGGCGCACGCAAGGCCGGGCCCGCATTGCGTGCAACGTTCAGCCCCATATCGAGCAGGAAAAAAGCCAGCAACCCCTTGAACAGGTCACCGGTCAAAGGTTGCATCATGCCCTGCCCGGCTTCACCAGTGAAGTAACCGATCAGCACAGATCCCATCAGCAGCACATGCGCCCCGTTGGTCAGGGACTCGTGAACAATGTGGCCTACAGACAGGCCTTTGCCACCGCTGCCACCGGCCAGGCCCATTGACCCACCACTGCCACCGGCGACTGCCAGCGTCCCGCCCAGCGCCAGTAACGATCCCTGTGCCTTTGCCTGTCGAATCATACTGGCCAGCACCACGGCAACAATAAGTGCGGGGGATTCCATGAGCACCATGGCGACAGCCATGTGCCCCCCCGGATCAAGCCCCTGATCAGAAAGAATCTGCAAGGCCGTGACAAAGGTCACCGCGCTGACTGAACCATAAGCTGCGGCAACCGCTGCTGCATCAAGCCGCGCCACCCGATTTTTAAGAACGGCGTAAGCAATCAACGGCACAACAAAGGCCATGACAACGGCTGCCAGCAAGCTGCTGAGCACATCCAGCGTCAAGCCGGACTCGGCCAATGCGAAGCCGCCTTTGAGTCCCAGTGCCATCAACAGATACAAGGAAAGAAATTTTCCGACCTGCGCAGGAATTTCGAGATTGGATTTGAGTGTGCCGGCCACCACCCCAAGAACAAAAAACAATATGGCCGGATCAAGCAGGAACTGCATCATGACTCCCTAATAGAAGTCGTGATCGTAGCCAGACGTAGCCATATAGTAAAATCGATTTTTAAACTAATTAACATAGATAAAACACTATATAAGAATGCACGTTACTTTTCGGCAACTACGCCTATTCCTGGCTTTGGCCGATACCGGCAGTGTCAGTGCAGCTGCCCGCGCACTGCATATCACCCAGCCTACGGCCTCCATGCAATTACGAGAAATCACGGAATCTATTGGCATTCCGCTGTATGAAGTACTTAAGCGCCGTGTGTACCTGACCGAAGCGGGTAAAGAACTGGCCCGAACGGCACGCACCATTGCCAATGAATGGGATGCTTACCGCCAAACGGTTGATGGCCTGAAAGGGCTCACACGGGGACAATTACGCATTGCGGTGGTCAGTACAGCCAAGTACTTCGTCCCCCGACTACTCGGCAGTTTCTGCGCACGCTACCCGACCATCGACCTGTCACTTGAAATACTGAACCGCGATGGCGTAATTACCCGCTTGCGCAGCAACCTTGACGACCTTTACGTCATGTCAATGCCCCCCGATGACCTGCCTTTGCACGACACCACGCTCATGCCCAACCCGTTGGTCGTGGTAGCACCTGCTGACCACCCGTTGGCTGCCGAACAACACCTTACATTGGGTGCATTGGCGCATGAACGTCTGATTCTGCGTGAACCGGGATCCGGAACGCGTAGAACGATTGACAGTCATTTCGCAAAACACCGCTTCAAACCTGCACGTATTCTTGAACTGGGCAGCAACGAGGCCATCAAGGAAGCGGTGGCTGCCGGTCTGGGTCTTTCGATTCTTTCGGTCCATGCCATTCAGGCCCGGCCTGCGGATCAGGGCGTCAGCCTGGTGCACGTGGAAGGTTTCCCGTTACCCTCAAACTGGCATGTTGTTTATCCCCAGGGCAAACATCTATCGCCGATTGCGCGTGTCTTTCATGACCACCTGCTTGATCACACCGGCGAATGGCGCAACGCAGGCCCGGCCGGTGGCATGCTATAAACGCTTTATTGTTAACTACCGGAGCACTCCGTTGGACGTTGCCTTACTCATTGCCCTCATTCTTCTCAATGGCATTTTCGCCATGTCTGAAATTGCGCTGGTCACTGCACGCAAAAGCCGTCTGCAACGTCTGGCCGATGAAGGTGACAAATCGGCAATGATCGCCATGCGTCTTGGCGAAGAACCCACACAGTTTTTGTCAACCGTTCAAATCGGCATCACCGCCATTGGCATTTTGAACGGTATTGTCGGCGAAGCCGCACTCGCAGGCCCCCTGGCCCTGTTGCTAACAGAACATCTCGGCCTGAACGCGGCCACCAGCTCAATTGTTTCAACTACCTTTGTTGTTGTAGCCGTTACCTATTTCTCGATTGTGGTCGGTGAACTGGTGCCCAAACGCATTGCCCAGTTCAACGCTGAAGGCATTGCGCGCCGCATGGCCCGCCCCATTTCATGGCTGGCCGTGCTCTCCCGTCCCTTTGTCTTCCTGCTCTCCGCCTCCACCGACGGCCTGCTGCGCCTTCTGGGCAAAAAAGAACTCAGCAGCGCCAACCTCACCGAGGAAGACATCCACGCCATGCTGTTCGAAGGGTCGGAATCGGGCGTCATTGAAAAACAAGAACACGAAATGGTGCGCAACGTGTTCCGCCTTGACGACCGCCAGATCGCTTCGCTCATGACGCCACGCAGTGAAATTGTCTACCTCGACATCGACCAGCCCATTGAGTCGCGCCTGAACGATCTGATCGCCTCCGACCACTCGCGTTTTCCGGTCTGCAAGGGCGGCATGCACGATGTCCTCGGTGTCATCACGGCCAAACGTCTTTTGCAGCAACACCTGAAAGGGGAATCGGTCGACATTCGTGAATACCTGCTGCCTGCAGTTTACGTACCTGAGTCCCTCACTGGCATGAAGTTGCTCGATCAGTTCCGTGAGTCCGGCGTACAAATGGTGTTTGTCGTTGATGAATACGGCGAAGTGCTGGGTCTCATCACCCTGCAGGATCTGCTCGAAGCGCTGGCTGGCGAGTTCAAACCGCGCGATCCCGAAGATGTCTGGGCGGTACAACGCGAAGACGGTTCCTGGCTGCTTGACGGCCTGATCCCCATTCCCGAACTCAAAGACCGGCTTGGTCTGAAATCGGTACCGGAAGAAAGCCGTGGCCGTTATCACACCCTGAGCGGCATGATCATGTGGCTGATCGGCAAGGTTCCCCAAACGGGTGAAATTACTGAATGGCAAGGCTGGCGCTTTGAAATCGTTGATCTCGACGGCAACCGCATCGACAAGGTGCTTGCAACGCAGATCACAGCCCCTGAAACGCCTGCCGAGACCGTCCCGGTTACCGATTGAACCCGCCTTGCCGCAGCCTGTCGAATTGCCTTGTCCGGATCCATCACCCATTTATGAAACTGTTTTCTTCTCTGTACGCCCGGGCCATGAACTGGGCCAGGCATCCGCGTGCGCCCTGGTACCTTGGCGTCCTAAGCTTCACAGAATCATCGTTCTTCCCGGTACCTCCTGATGTCATGCTGGCCCCAATGAGCATGGCCGCACCTTCGCGGGCCTGGCTATTTGCATTGATCACTACACTGACCTCCGTTGCCGGGGGCGTCTTCGGGTACGTGATCGGTTATTTTGCGCTGGATGCCATTCTGCCCTGGCTCGAAACAAGCCGTTACTGGCCAGCCTACGAAACGGCCGTGAACTGGTTCGAGGCCTATGGTTTCTGGGCCATTTTTGTGGCGGGCTTCTCGCCCATACCCTATAAAGTATTCACCATCGCAGCCGGGGCCATGCACATGGCGCTGTTACCCTTCATTCTGGCTTCATTTGTAGGGCGCGGCCTGCGCTTTTTTCTGGTGGCCGGCCTGATGGCGTGGGGAGGCCCCCGCATGGAAGCCTCGTTGCATACATACATTGACCGACTGGGCTGGATCACCGTTGCCGTGGTTGTTGTGGTCGGCATTTGGTACGGAGCAATGTGAACCTCTGAGCGACGCTCAAAGCGCAGCCAGCGCCCAACCCTGCGCCAGAAACGGCAAAAACGTGGCACAGGGGGAACAACATAGTACACTGCCAGCCTGATTGTCATAAATAATCAACATCAATCTGCTAAGCAATGTCATCCATACTCTTCCCCTTTCTGGGCGGTCTGGGGCTCTTCCTGATCGGCATGAAGTTGCTCTCCGACGGCCTGGTGGCCTTTGCCGGAAGTGCACTGCGCCGCGCACTGATGCGGTTTACCGGTACGCCGTTCAAAGCCTTCGTATCCGGCACACTGGCTACGGCGCTGGTGCAATCGTCCAGCGCAACCACAGTCACGATTATCGGTTTTGTCAGTGCAGGCCTGCTTACTTTTACCCAGGCCATCGGGTTCATTATCGGTACCAGCCTGGGGAACACGGCAACCGGCTGGCTGGTTGCCGGCTTGGGCCTGCGTATCAGCCTTGGTTTCTACACCCTGCCACTGATCGGTATTGGCGCCCTGCTCAAACTTCTGGCTAAAGGCCGTACCGCCGAACTGGGCCTGGCTGTAGCAGGCTTCGGGATCATTTTTGTTGGCCTGGACACCATGCAACAGGGCATGCAAGGCTTTTCCCAGCTTTACAGCTTGTCGGGTCTGCCGGCAGGCAGCCTGTGGGCCTACACACTGACCATGCTGGTGGGTCTGGTCATGACCATGATCATGCAGTCCTCCACGGCAGCTATCGCCACCACGTTGGCTGCGCTCCACGCCGGCGCCATCAATTTCGACCAGGCAGCTGCACTGGTGGTGGGTGCCGCGATCGGCACCACGGTTACAGGCGCACTGGTCACCATCGGGGCAACCACGGCAGCAAAGCGCACGGCCTTGGCCAATATCGTGTTCAACCTGATTTCCGGCATTATTGCCATTGTGTTGCTGCCGGCACTGATCGCCTTGGTCGATCTTCTGAACACCCGCTTCGGGCTGGCACCCGGCGCCCTGAGCCTGGCCGCCTTTCACACCATTTTCATTACGGTGGGCGTGGTGTTGTTCATGCCTTTTACAACCACATTTGCACGCTTGCTGGTGCGCATGGTGCCTGACCGCGGCGATACCCTTGTCAGCCACCTCGACGACAGCGCGCTGGCTGTGCCCGCTGTGGCTGTTGAAGCCTCCCAGCGTGTTCTTGAAAAGATTTCCGCACGCCTGTTCGATGCTTACAGCACGGCACTCACTCAAGGGTTTAACGGGCAGCTTCAAAAAAACATTCAGGAAATCCGCACGGCACTGGATCACGCCTACGATTTTCTGACCCGTATGCATGTGCCGGCCGAAGAAAGCGTACTGATAGAACAGCGCATGAACCAGCTGCACGTGATCGATCACCAGTTCCGGCTCTGCAGCCGCATGGAACACCTTGAAAAAACCCCCATCGACTTCACGAACGGCACCTACCACTGGGCAATCAGCCACAACCGTTCCATTCTTGATCTGGCCCAGCCCCCAGGCCCCGACGTCCGCCCCGACAACTGGCTTGATCTTATCGCTGAACAAGCCGAAACTCTCGATAAAATGGCCCATCAGGTTCGCTACCAGGTATTGCAAGACCAATCACCCGGCGGCGAGGCAGCCAGTGCCCTGCGCACCACCGATGCCTTCCGCTGGCTGGCCCGCAGCGGGCATCATGTGTGGCGTATTTGCCACTACCTGAAACAGGCCCGACACACACCGGAAGCAAGCGCAGCCACAAACTGACGTCTCCCATCAGGTGTGTTGTCAGCCGGCCTCATCAAGCCTACCACACCGGGAGCCCGTCATGCTGATACGCAACGTGAAACGTCATGGTTACAACGGCCATTGGCGTATCGCCATTCGCTCGGGCCGAATCACCGCCATTGAGCCTGACCACCCGGCATCAAAACCCTCAACACAATCCAACACCGATCGGCCAAACCGGGGCGAACCCGGCACCGTGCTCATCGATGGCGAGGGAGGGCTGGTCACTGCCCCCTTTGTGGAACCGCACATACACCTGGACACCACCCAGACAGCCGGCCAACCTGCATGGAATCGCTCGGGCACACTGTTCGAAGGCATCGAGCGCTGGGCGCAGCGCAAGGCACAACTTACACACAACGATGTGCGCCAGCGTGCTCTGACCACACTGAAATGGCAAATTGCACAGGGCGTGCAACACGTACGAACCCACGTCGATGTCTCCGACCCGAAACTGACGGCCTTGCGGGCACTACTTGAAGTACGCCAGGAAATTCGACCCTGGCTCGACCTCCAGATCGTTGCATTCCCCCAGGAAGGCGTACTTTCCTACCCCAACGGATTACGTTTACTGGAACAGGCACTTGAACTGGGCGCTGATGTCGTGGGTGCCATACCGCATTACGAATTCACCCGTGAACTGGGTGTCGAGTCACTGCATGCCATCACCGGACTGGCATTGCGCTACAACCTGCCCATCGATGTGCATTGCGATGAAACCGATGACGAACAATCCCGCTTCATTGAAACGCTGGCCATGCTGGCGTTGCGGCACGAACTCGGCGCACGGGTCACGGCCAGCCATACAACGGCCATGCACAGTTACAACGGCGCCTACACCACGCGGCTCATGCGCCTTCTCAAGTTATCGGGTATCAATTTTGTGGCAAACCCCCTGGTGAACATTCATTTGCAAGGTCGTTTCGATACCTACCCCAAACGCCGCGGCATGACGCGCGTGCCCGAATTGCTGGAAAACGGCCTGAACGTCTGTTTTGGCCACGATGACATCTTTGACCCCTGGTACCCGCTGGGCACCGGCAACATGCTGCAGGTACTGCACATGGGCCTGCACGTGACCCAGATGATGGGTTACGATCAACTGTGCAACTCGCTTGATCTGATCACGTCAAACAGTGCCCGTACATTGGGTTTGAAGGATTACGGCATTCAGGTCGGGCACCCGGCCAATCTTCTCATTTTGCCGGCCGAATCCGGATTCGATGCACTGCGACGACAGGTCACGGTACGTTATTCAATTCGCCATGGTCGTATTCTGGCTGAAACACCCCCTGCAACCACCACGCTGCATTTGAACGCCTCCGAATCCTGCCTTGCTGGCCTATCGAGACATTGAACCATTTGTTTTTCGTACATGCCGCCCACACTCACGCTACCGCCCGGCCCCAAAAAGCACAGGCACACGCTCAGAAAACTGGGCACCTGGCTACCATTGCACTGGTTGCTGGCCAGCCTCGTGGCCCTGAACGGTTACTTGCTCCTTGAGCCCGCTATCGATGCGGCACGTACGCTGCAGGGGCGTGTAAGCCATTGGCATCAGTGGGTCAGTCTTGATAGCCTGAACCATTTTTTGAATGCCTTTGGTCTGATCGAAGTACCAAGACTCATGCTGGGTGCCGGCTTGCAGATCATGGCAATTGGTCTTTTTTTTCGTGCCCGTATTGCCTGGTCGTTTTCAGTTGTCTTGCTGCTGGGAAGCGGTCTGTTTTTCATTCTGCGTACCCAAGGGCACGAACTTCTGGCTCTGTACACCTTCGCATTATCGATCGTTCTGCTGCTCGACTGGCGCCGCTTCAACCGCTCCAGCCTGATTGCCGGCAGCCTTTTTGCATTGATCAGTGTGATCTTGCTGCTTGTCTATGCGATATTCGGATCACTGTACCTGGGCGCCGAGTTCAAGCCACAGATCACGGATGGCGCCACTGCGTTCTATTTCTCGATCGTTGCCATGTCAACGGTCGGCTTCGGCGACATCACCCCCCAGACCGAAGCCTCAAGGCTGTTTACGACATCGGTCATCGTTCTTGGGGTTACCGTGTTCGCAACGTCAGTCAGCGCCATTGCCGGCCCCTTGTTCAGTGGAAACCTCAAGCGCCTGGTCTCGGGCAAACTCAATAAAACCATGCGAAAAAACCATGTCATCATCGCCGGTGTTACCCCATTGGCACAAAGTGTTTATCAGGCATTACACGAAAAAGAACATGAAATCACGGTAATTATTCCAACCTCGTCGCCCAATCCTTATCCGCAAAACGCCGATGTACTACCCGGTGATCCGACCGACACCGATACCCTGCGACTGGCGGGTGCGGAAAAAGCACGCTATATCCTTGCATTGGGCGCTGACGATGCAGAAAATGCGTTCATCGTACTTGCCTCAAGGGAAGTGAAAGGCGCCGATACCAAAACCGTTGTCCTGGTGAATCTGGCCACTCATCAGAATAAAATGCGTCAGGTGGCGCCTGACCTGCTCATTTCACTGCAGTCGCTTGGCACCGAACTGCTTGCTCGCACCATCAGTGGCGAACCCATCGACAACGCCACAATCACCCACCTGCTTTTTGCGGAGCCAACCCAGCCCTGAGCCTGCGCCAACAGGCTGAAACAGCGCTGACCGGAACATCAGCCTGGCCTGCGCAACCCCAGGTGCTCCCGCAACGTACGCCCTTCATAGTGCGTGCGGAACACGCCGCGCTGCTGCAGCACGGGAATGACATGATCCACGAAGTCATCCAGGCTGTCGGGCAGTGCCGGAGGCATGAGATTGAAGCCATCAGCACCCTCGTTGCGAAACCAGTGCTCTATCGTGTCGGCAATCGATTCCGGCG
>JAAYGT010000066.1 GCA_012727555.1 Alcaligenaceae bacterium
CATCGTGCTGACCAGGCTGTTCGCCTTGCCGTACACCAGCAGGTAGAACGGGGCTGCGTGCGCGGGCAGTTGGGGTTGCCGGGCGCTGTCACTGCTGGATTTCAGGTTGAATTCGCCATCGTAAAGTTTCCAGGCGGTGGCGCCAGACAGGGCGATGCTTTGAGCGCCGGGGCTGGGAGGAATCGAGCGCCATTCGGCATAGCCTTCGGTGCCGATTGACAGCACCGAATTGCCTGCCGCGAGTGGCCGGACCGAGTCTGCCGGACGAAAAACGCCGCTGCCCACCTGCACCCATTCTTCGCCCGAGCGCGGAAAGATCGCGACATCGTTCAGGTCGCGGCCCAGGGCAACGGGTATCTTCAGGCACATCAGGGCAACACGGTCACTGGTTGATGCATCGGCAATCTGGTTTTCTTTTCCGTGGGTGTCGGCATTGACCACGATATAGCCGGGTAAGTCCGGAACGCCCGATAGCGTAAGCACGGGGCTTGCGTACTGCATCAGCCACGAGGAATCCGGTTCGTTGACAACCAGCCACCGCCGCCCAAGCCGGTCTTGCCAGGCGGCGGAAAGGGGAGCCTGGGCGTCAAGTTTCTGCAGGTAGGGTAGCTCACGCAGGTAATGGCTCATGCCACCGGGTGCACGCCGTATGATGTACTGTCGGCCTTGCGCCTGCACCGCCTGGTAGCTGACAAGGGGTTCGGTATCGCTGGAAAAAAAGCCATCGTCACGCATTTTCAGAACGATGGCTTCCTCATTCCAGTTTCCTGCATCATAGTTTGACATCCGCACCGTGCGGTCGGCCTGTGTCTGGAAACGGTAGAGGGCATCAGCGCTGGCATATATGCCGTCAATCTGTGTGAACGGTGCCTCGCTTGCATGAACGGCCGATGGGGTTATTGTGGTCAGCGGTGCGGGCAGGGCGGCCAGACTGCCGCGCTCGACCAGTGCCTGAAGAAGAATGCGTTCTGCCAGTTTGCCAGGACCGTAGGTTGTGGAGGTTCCGGTGATCATCAGGGCAAGCCCTTCGTCCGGCAACACAAAGAAATCACTGCCGTAAACGAATGTTCCACCATTCTTGTGCCAGGCCGTAACGCCAACCGCCGCCAGCCCATCCTGGCGTACGCCGTCCCATCCCAGCCCAAAACCATCGGTCAGGGTGACAGGCTGCAGTGGCTGTGAAAGGGTTTGGTTGCGCGCCATCTCGGTAATCGATGCTGCCGACAGCAGTGGCTTGCCATCAAAAATGCCTTGGTTCAACAGCGCGCGGGCCAGCGCAGCCATTTCGGTCGGCGTGGAGTACAAGCCGCCTGAGCCATAGATATTGGGGAATTCCTGCGGCAGTTGTGTATCGCCATCGTAGCCGGGCGCAAAGGTGCCCGCAGGAAAGCGTTCGGTTGCGTAACGGCTTCGCGTCATGCCAAGCGGCATGAGTATGTTCTGGGTGACGAACTGTGTATAGGTTTGGCCCGTGACGGCTTGTACCAGGCTTTCGACCACGGTGAAGCCATCGTTGCAGTAGACCGACATTTCACCCGGGGCATGTTTCAAGCGCGCGTTTGCCAGTGTCTGCATGACCTGTGCGGCGTAATCGGTGTAGGGGGCCGCGCCGATGGCATTCCTGAAATCAAAACCGGGGAAACCCGATGAGTGGTTGAGCAGCATGCGCACGGTGATGCTCGTGTAATCAGGTGACGCCATCCTGAACACGGGCAAGTAGGTAACCAAAGGCTCGTCCAGTCTGAGCTGACCGTGATCGACCAGGATCATTGTTGCGATGGTGGCCAGCATCTTGCTGCACGAGCCGATGCAGAACAGGGTCTCGGTGCTGGCCGGTGTATTCGTGGCCTTGTCGATGGTGCCAAAGGCTTCGGCCCAGACAAGCCGGTCGCGCTCGATCAGGGCAACCGAGATCGATGGCGTACCGGATTCTGACATGGCCTTCAGGATTGCCGTACGCGCATCGGCAATGGTGGCACTGTAATCGGGCGTTGCGCCCGCGTTGCCGGGTGCCGAGCTATTGTCGCCGCAGCCGGCCAACCAGGCCGGCATGAGCAGACCAACGGCGCCGAGCTTGAGCAGATCGCGCCGCATTGTTTGTCCGTACCCTGGCTGCAGAGAAACTGGAGGTTGATTCACGGACGGCTCCTGCAGATTGGTAAGTGATGCATCCTGAATGCCGTTCAGTGGCTCCGGAGCCGGTGGCCCCATCATGTTCGGGACAGGGTGGGTGAGTTACCGGATCGCCAGGGCGCATGTGCAAGACACGATGCTGAGAATCGGTTGAAACATATTGTAAACAACTCCGATGGATTCTGCCAACTGATCTGGCGCTGTGCTGTTGATCTTCATCTCCTTATGGATAGCCCGGAAATTTCATCAAACCTCGTTTGAGTCTGATTTTTGGGCTGAGCGATGTGCTGGTCCGCTCTGTCAGCATGCAAGCGCCGTTTTATCCGGTTTTTTCAGTCCGACAGACGCTCCACCTCCAAACCTCATCTCTTTATAGCGTGCCGGGGACACCACTTTTCAGCGCTATGGCTCGCACAGCCTGGTGTTGGCGTGGTTGGCGGTTGAGCATCGCGCGCACGGGATCAAGCTCGGGGGCAGCATTGCTGCAAGACACCGTCAACCGGGCGCTGGTCGTATCGCAGAACATGGGTGTGCGGACACTGCTGGTTCATTCCCTCCATGACCGCGCCAAGTCGTTCTACGAGGAAACCGGCCCAGAAATCGGAGCGACTGCTCCATTTACATCGTATAAACCGCCTGTGTCCGACTGCATGTGCTGCTCGTCCGATCCAAAGGGCTAACCGTAGGTCGGACTCCGAGGTAGAGACACCACCTCAACTCAACATGCTTTTGAGATCCTTGAGCATCAGGAACAGATGGTACGGATCAGTCGGGCTGGGCTCGAATTCCCACGATTCGTACCACTGACGCGCGGCATCGTCTTTGGCATGGACCAACAGACGGCGAATCCCGGCGATGTCGGCAGCCTGTGCGGTGCGCAGCAGGGCGTCCTTGAGCAAGGCTTGGCCCAGACCTTTACGCCGATGCTCCTTGTCCACGGCGAGTCGAGCCAGGATCATGACCGGCACCGGGCGACGCGCCAGCCCCGCCATCACTTTCGAGGGCGCGGCTTCCGGATCGACGCTGCCGACGGCGAGGCTGTAGAAGCCGACCACCAAGTCACCTTGGCAGCAGACATAGGTCTGCGCGCTGTTGGCCTTCTGGTTGACGAGCGCGTAGCGCTGCAGGAACTGGTTCAGTGCGGCCTGGCCGCAATCGAACGCATCGACCTGATCCGTTGCAGCCAACTTGCGAACGGGGGTGTAAGTACTGGTCAATCCAGCACCCCGGGCTCACGCAGCAACTTCTTCAGACGCGGCTTGCTTTGCACCGGGCGGTCCAGCGCCTCTTGGAAGGCTTGCCACTGCGCATCACTCAGCACGAACTGGCGACGATCTGCCAGCGTTTGTGCGGCCGCCGTCACGCCCGCGTCGAGCAGGAACTCGCTGACGTTCTTGTGGCAGGCGCGCGCGGCCTCTTGCAGGAGCTGCTTGACCGGCGTGCTTGCACGGACGTCAATGCGCTCGGTCTTGGAAAGATTCTGGGTGCTCATGGTGCCCCTCCGGGCTAATCTTGGGTGTCTTAATTGTAGTTGTACGGATGTTGTCCTGACAATGCGTTTCTGGTCTTGACCATTGACCATCATCCAAGTACTTATTTCCGCGCTGCAATGTGTCGGTAGTGATCGATAACTACCAACCAAAAGCGCCCCCATGTATACCCATTCGGGCCGGGCGCCCCTGGAGGCAATGCAACTGCATTGCCATTCATGCATCAATCCAGATCCGCAGGAGACTGCCGTGGCCGCCACCCTCGAAGTCGAATCCACACTCACCGATCGTTACCAGACAACTGTTCCAGAAACCGTGCGTCGCGCCCTCAAGCTGGGCAAGCGTGACAAGATCCACTACACCATTCGCCCCAGCGGCGAGGTGGTGCTGACGCGCGTCGAAGCATCCAGCGGTGACGACCCGGTGCTCGGTCAGTTCCTCTGCTTCCTGGCGGCCGACATCACTCGCCATCCCGAGCGGCTGCAAGCTGTGGATGCCGGCCTCGTCCAACGCATCCAGTCGCTGGTCGGCGGTGTCGATCTCGATCTCGATGCGGCCCTATCGGCTGACGATGAATGAGCGCAGGCAAGCATGCGCCCTTGGTTATTCATGGCTGGACGGTCTTCGCCCATCTATTGTTCCTGGCGCAGATTGAAGCGCTGGCGCGGCAGGTCGAGACCCTGAAGCAGAAGGGCCCGGCCGGGTACACAAAAAAGAACGCCAGCAAGCGGCTGGCCGCGATCACCACGCTGGCGTTCGATGTCATCCCGCAAGATCCGACGCGACCAGAGTACCGCCAGGGTGGGACGCTCGGTGACGATCACAAGCACTGGTTTCGGGCCAAGTTCTTCCAGCAGTACCGACTATTCTTCCGCTACCACGTCTCAAGCAAGGTGATCGTCTACGCCTGGGTGAATGACGAGGATACGAAACGCGCCTACGAGAGCAGCGATGACGTCCACTGGATGTTCCGCAAGATGCTGGAAAGCGGCCATCCATCCGATGACTGGGATCAGCTCCTGGCTGAGGCGCAGAGACAATCGCAGCGTATGCAAGATTTCCGGGGGTAGTTCAATTGCCAAATCCGAATCGAACCCGCGTGCGTCAATGCCTGTGAACCGCCTTCCAGGCTGTGTACTCAA
>JAAYGT010000007.1 GCA_012727555.1 Alcaligenaceae bacterium
GGAAACACCCCCACGTATGTGGGGAAGACTCGACCGAATACCGCTGGCCCGCGCAAGAACTGGAAACACCCCCACGTATGTGGGGAAGACTCGACGGTCTGAGAGAGCGGCGAATATGACGCAGAAACACCCCCACGTATGTGGGGAAGACGACATGGACATCGGTAGCGGTGACGTGACAGCGGAAACACCCCCACGTATGTGGGGAAGACGTAATTGGAAGTTCGTCATTCGAGTATGTATAAGAAACACCCCCACGTATGTGGGGAAGACAAGGCAAAGGCGCGCAGCGTGCGGTCAACGCTGGAAACACCCCCACGTATGTGGGGAAGACGATCAGCGTATAGGCGCCGCTGGTTAGGTTTTAGAAACACCCCCACGTATGTGGGGAAGACGCTTTCGCGGACGCGGAGGTGGCCGAGAAGTTGGAAACACCCCCACGTATGTGGGGAAGACCGACGTAGCGGCAAGACCGAGCGCTTCAAGCGGGAAACACCCCCACGTATGTGGGGAAGACTTGATGGTGAGCCGTGGTTCGTCGGTAAGGATGGAAACACCCCCACGTATGTGGGGAAGACCTCACCGTTTGCACAGACCACGACGCTCCACCGGAAACACCCCCACGTATGTGGGGAAGACCCTATGAAGACTACCAGGCTCACGCAACGCTCGGAAACACCCCCACGTATGTGGGGAAGACTTTCCCTCTTGCTCGCGGGGTTGACTTCGCTGGGAAACACCCCCACGTATGTGGGGAAGACGCAATGCCAACCTCTTGACTGCTGACGGCATCAGAAACACCCCCACGTATGTGGGGAAGACTTTCGTAGCAATCAATTTCACTGTCATCGATCAGAAACACCCCCACGTATGTGGGGAAGACTCTATGCGCCGGCTCAGATCAGTGGTGAACGCGGAAACACCCCCACGTATGTGGGGAAGACCCAAACTGGAGCGCCATCTGTTGTGTGCGGACAGAAACACCCCCACGTATGTGGGGAAGACTAGCTGGCTCTTGCTGGGGCTTGGCTTCTTGCAGAAACACCCCCACGTATGTGGGGAAGACTCTTGGGAAATAAGCTTGCGTCGCACCCCAAGAGAAACACCCCCACGTATGTGGGGAAGACGCCGCCCTGTCTTGTGGGGCCGATGTTTGCATAGAAACACCCCCACGTATGTGGGGAAGACAGCAACCTATAGTACCCGACGCGCCTAAGAAACACTACATATTGTGTTTAAGTCGATTTAAGGGTTTCTACAATCAACTGCAGACCCGATAACGTAACGGTTGGTTTTCGGGGTGGGCCTATGGTCCGTATCTCAAAGCCTGGCTGCTGCCGTATTTCTCGCACAATCAAAACACCAGAATCAGCAGGACAATGTTTATACAAGTATTCAACAACGGTTGTTGCAACCGAGTCTTTGATCCCGGAAACAAAGACATTGGGGCGAGGTTCGATAAACCAGAGCTTCATCCGCCCTCGCACTGCAGGGGGCAAGTCATTTGCGATAACGATTAGCACGGCCGCTCCCAAGCATTGCATTCACATCGTCACCAACCTTGGCCAGCAAATCCATCTCAATGACACGCTCGCGAAACCGGGAAGCGACCTTATACTTATCGTAGAAACCAGCCAGATCCCTTGTCAGTGCAAACGCCAGATCAATGCATAACTCTTCTTTGTACAAATCAGCCAGGTCATACACAAAAGGCAACGGGCTTCCCGAATGAATAAAACCAATGTGGGGTGAATACCCCATACTATGCAGTGCAGAACACAAAATACCGTACAACGCTGCATTGGTGGCCGTCATGATCTGGTTGGTCAGATCACTGGCCTCGAACTTGCCGGGTGTAAAGCTGCGCCCCTTCCAGCCCACCTGATACTGTTCGGCTTTTTGCAGGTACAGGCTGCGCACGCGATGCCCCTCCATACCCATCATTTCCTGCAGGCTTTTACCGTTCAAGTCCGCATCGGGAAAGCGTCGTGCAAACATGCGACGAGCCACCTCAAGCGACTTCACCGGATCTGCTGACAAACTGACCTGCTGTTTCAGGTTACGTGTATCGGCTGTCGGCAAAAAACCGGCTGCATAGAACAACAGCGAATCCTCGCCTACCCAACAGACGGCACAATTCGCAGCCGTGGCTGTTTTAATCGCTTCGTGAGTCACCGTACTACCCGGCCCAAGCAACAAGGCGTTCAGTGTGGCAACGGGCAAGGGCACCACCTGATTCTCGCAATCGATCCATTTGACGCTGCTGTCATCCACCTCCAGACGACCACGCTCAAGGTAGATGAACGGATACTTGTCTTTTACCTGGGGCAAAGACTCGCGGGTAATTTTTACGAAAAGACGCTGTCCGTCAGCCATGGCAATTACCCTGTCGATTCAGCTGCATCGATGCGCTGTACAGTCACACGCCGGTCACGGTAAGTTTTGTGTTTACCCAACTGCAGTGGTACGTCATTCAGGGTCAACACCTCACCATCGTGCTCACCCTGCAATACACGCAAAACCGGACTACGTCCTTTGGATTGTGCAAGCACGGCTGCAGCCTGCCAAGCAGCGTCAGCACGCTCAAACACGCCCTGATACACAAACTCGGTGGGCACACAGTTTTTACGTCCAAGGTAAATATCCCAGACCGGCGCCTGCAACGCACTGACAGCCTCTTGGGCAAGCCCTTCGGGTGCCTGCAGCACCACCGCGTACGTCATGTCCTGCAGATAGTACCGGTAGGTCATTTTGGTACCCCCGCCAACCGCCTTGCCACCATCACTTTTTTTCGGGATCAGCAAGGTTTGCCAAAGGTCCTGGTCGTCATAACCACTGCCAACCATCTGGAAATCCCGCAGCAAGGGCTGACGTGGCATGAGTTGGCCGTTGGCACTGCAAGGCACGTAACCCAGAACCTGCATATCCAGGTCTGCCCAGCAGGCCAACCAGTCTTTTTCCAAACCACCGGCACCGCGCGCGCAACACAGCAAGCCGAGCACACCCGATTTAGTCGGAAAATCCAGGCTGTCACGACGTCCAAATCTGGAATCATGGCCCCAGGACTGCAGCGGGCCTTCGAGCCAGAGTAAAAGGTAGGAGTCAGCCATCTCAGCCCTCATTGAACATGGCTTTGCAAAGCCGCAATCAGGTCATCAATGCTGAAACTCTCGTTCTCGCCCCAGTCATAAGCCCCCAGGCGGCCAAACAGGGAACCACTTAGTTTTTCCTTTTTATCAAGATAACCTTTCAGGGTGTCGATACTGGGTTGCAAAAAGCCGTCGCCTCTGGCCTTTACCGGCTGCTCGAACGGCACTTGCAGACGCTGACCTTTCCGGACAAGCACGCGTGCGAACTCCCAGGGTGAGGCACCGGACTGTGTGGTCTGGCGGGCATTCGGCACAGCAACAAACAGTGCCTGGGTGAAGGCTGCAATGGCCTTTTTCAGGTCGTCAGACTCCAGCGTGTGGGCCAGTTGGCCCAGATCAAGACTGATATACCGATAATAGGTGGCCGAGTTGAACTCAAGACTGCCCATATGTGCAGAACCGGGTTCTTCCTGCAGATCGTCAAGGGCCGTGAAAAACTCGACTTCATTGCTGACTTTATGCGTGGAAATGGCGTGCGCAAAAGAGGCCGCCGCTTCAACGTTCATATCGGCGGCTTTGGCAACCATTCTGCCGAACAGTGCAATGTCCAGGGCATCAAGGGCTGGATTAAGCACTTTCTTGGCAATTTTTGCGAGTTCTTTATCCTTGAATTTGCTGGCATCAAAGTCATGGTCTTTGGCGTAGGCCGCAAAAGCTGCTGCTTCTGTGTCACTGATGAACAACAGCGTATCGTCGATGATAAGGTCGGCCAGTTTCTTGCCGCATTCATGGGCAACCGTTTCTGAAGCACCGGCCTCCAAACACGCGCGCGCGAAAATGTCTTGCGCATGCTTGGTACGGGTTGCCAGTTTGACCCCAAAAGCGGGCATGGCCAGGCGAACCTGGCGTTTCCAGCACTGGGAACTGACACGCGCCCTGGTCACACCACCGACAACGGCCGTTTTAGGTGCCCCCACATCATCCCGATTCAGGCAGGTAACGGGAAAAGACTGCAGTATGTGGTATTCGATACGGGTATTGGTATAGGCATTGGTCATTCGAGTCTCCGGAGTCAGGCAAAAAGGTGATCAGTTAAAGGTACGATTTGCAGCAAGCCACAGCCAAAGCTGCGCCCCCGACCAATACCTTGGCTAAAACTTTGGTAAAACTGTTCGCGATTGGTCACGGTCAGTTGCCCCTGCACATGCGCTTGTGCCAGCGTTACCGTACGTTGGGCTTTATCCTTGAATTGAAGCACCTGCAATTTGTCAACCTGCAAATGGGTGCTTGAAGGCGTAAACCCCCAGCTTTGCGGCGCACGCGCCAGAAACCATTGCGCTACGGCTTCTCTTCCCTTCACAGGCAGCAACTTGCGGCTGGCACTGTCGCGACGCGTTGGGTTGACAATAACCTTGAACTGGTAGTGTTCATGCTCAAGAAAACCCTCGGGAACAGGGCGACTGCGCACCAGACCATATTGCCCCTCAAGCCGATCAGCAGGCTGTCTGTTGGCCAGCAGCAGAACATTACGGCTCTGGAAGTCGCCACCCAAATCAGCATATAAAATGCCGCTGCTCTGGCTGGCTGTTTTTTCCGTCTGACTGCGCACATCGCTGTACAGGCTGTACACAACGCGATGCAATGCATAGGGATCTGTAATTCGTAATGCCTTGATGGCTGCACGATCAAGCTGCAAAACGCTTGCGGTCAGTTCAGGTCTCATGCAGCCTCCTCAACACGATCCTCAATGGCTCGTCCGTAAAACTCTTGCGCCCACTGGGCCTTGATTTTTTGAGCATCAAAGAAAAAACGGCGTAGTTGCTGCAATAACCGTGTGTAGTCCAGCGGCTGACTTCCCCGGCTGGTGATCAGCGCCAGGATCGGGCGCAAAATACGGCAGACTTCGGAGACGTCGTCACACGCCAGCAGACGACGTAGTTTGGCCTTGGCCTGATCACTGCTCTGGCCATCGGCATAGCAGGCGGCAATTGCCTGCCCAAGCCGCAAGGGACCGTTGCGCTCAGGTTTTGCCTTGGCAATGGCAGCGGCTACAGTCACGAAGGGCAAACGCTGATGCTCCTGTTCAAGATCAATACCAAAACCGGCAAGAAAATCCCAGCTCTGGTATTCGGTGGCCGGGTTGTCGGCACGACGTAACCGGGCAG
Source organism: Alcaligenaceae bacterium (assembly GCA_012727555.1). GTDB lineage: Bacteria > Pseudomonadota > Gammaproteobacteria > Burkholderiales > Burkholderiaceae_B > JAAYGT01. The sequence goes on from JAAYGT010000007.1 coordinate 5,255, forward strand.
ACAACCCTTTATCTTGCTGAATGCGGTTAATGACCTGCGTGACAAAACCGGCTTCGCGGCTGGCGGATGGTGAGGGCGTTTGATTGTCCACGGATCAATTCTCCTGTTTCAGGTATTTGCTGAGATTGGGTCGGCACCTGGCCCAGGCATCAAGCTGTCTGGCCGTGTCCCGAGGGCAAAGGCTGTCGTACGCCTGATGCACATAGCCGGCAAAACGCAAACGCAAGCTGTAGCGCTGCTTTTTATGCGCTTCACCTTGGTCGCACTGATCAACCAGTGTCTGAAAATCACGTTCGCAGAGTTGCCAGAACGTGTGTGTTGCCTGTGCCGCAAATTTGCTGCCGTCCACAAGCTGCTCTTTGAACCACGCCATTACACAGCCATAGAGCATCTTGGCAAGATCATCCAGGGCGGTCATCTCTGTTTGCAATTGGGCAAACCAGAACTCACCCAGCATGCTGCTTTGGAGCCAGACCTGTGACTCAACGTAATCGTCACTGCCCGATGCGTACTGTTCTCCGGCATTGCTGCTGACACGCAAGCCGCCCGACCACACGGCAAATACCGGACAAACCAGCGTGGCGCGTGCCAAGCCGGAGCTCACTTGAAGACACTGAAATCCTTGACTTTTTTGTTCTTGAAAAATGCTCAGCAAGGCGGTCAAATCGCGCCAGGGTCGTTTTTCCGAGTTGACCCACAGCGCCTTGGGTTCTTTTCCTGAATAATCAATTGCCGTGCTTGGGTCTGTAACACCTTCTTTGTAACCGGGGTGTGAAAGCCCCTGGGAATAATGCAACCCATTTTCTGCCAGCAAACAGAAACGGCTCAAAGGCACCAGTCGCCCCATCAGGGACTGTTTCAGCCTTTGAGCTACGCTGCACGCTTCGCCTTTTGGCATAGACTCCCAGGGAGCCGTACCACACCCCTCGGGATACCTATTGGAACGCGTGATCTGCTGTTCTGTCATCAGGTTAAGCCACAGGCTGTGCCACAGGTTTTCGCCCATCAGAAAATTGTGTAAAAGCCCCATGTGCGCCACAGCCGGGCCTGGTTTACCCGTTGCGGGTTTACCTTTGTCGTTACTTTTACCTTGGTAGTTCGGTGTGAGAACAACACTGTTGTCTGTTTTTTTTCCGCCAAGCGCAAAACCCATCAAAACAACAAGCAACAACGCCTTGTCGGCATCAGACAGGCCCCGCTCAATTTGTACCTGGCTCAGGACCGTTGTATTCCCTGTAGAAACTTCCGGCAATACCGCACCATAGGTTTGCAAGGCTGCTTTGGAAATAGCAGGCATCTGCAAAAAAGGGTTTCCCCCATAAAGAAAAAACCGGGCGTGTTGCTGCTCAAGGTACTCCATACATTTTTGGGCCAAACCCTCGGCACCCAGACTGCGCCACTCGGCTTCGTCCTTGGGGGTACACGCTGCCTGGGCAATAGCCAGCAGCAATTTCATCAGTGCAATTTTTTGCACGGGATTACCACCCAATGCCCGATAGGCCGGGTTGGTGAATACCTGTCGCAGGCTGACACGCCCGGCATCTGCGACAGGTATCCAGGGTTCGTCAACCAGATTGAATCTGTCCTCCATTGCGTTCTCCATTTAATTCTTCACAAGCCGGTAACCCAGATCACTGCGGTACTCCAATGTGTGACGCTCATGAACCGGTGCGTCATACAGGCCATGCAACTGACCGCACGCATCCACAACGCCTATACGCAACAACGTCACATCGTCTGGCCAGGTATCATCACCCAGGTAAAAGCAGTGCCCGAAACCGAGTTTTTTCAGCTGATCGCGCGAAACCGGCAAGGGTGCCGCACTGGCACGTACGGGGACAAGCTGCTGCATCAAGGTCACGGCAAGCGCCTTCCACTGCGGTTTATCCAGATGATGACGCGAGACGGGCAACTCAACGGACTGACCGTCAAGCAAACCCAGGCGTGTCGTTTTTGATTCACTGTCATGGGTGATACTGCGCAAGAGCAGCACCTCATGATTGTCACTGTCGCTGTAGCGGGTTTGGGCGTGTGCTTCGGGCAGGGTTTTGCCATCTTCGGCCAAACCAATACGTGCCAACTGCTGCAAGGCGCGACGCCCTTTACGTGCACGAGGCCCGGTTGTGCCGTTTTCCAGTTCATGCAGCCAGCGGGCCATGGCCCCCTCTTCAGGGCGGCTGGCGTAGGTTGACTCAATCAGGGTTCGAATATCGCCGGGCAAAGCAACGTGATCAACGCTGTGCCACACCTGCAGGCTGCGGCACAGCACATAGGGTGCATACACAAAAGCACTGACCCCAAAAGCGTTTATGGGTGACTCAATCGCTTGGCCTGTATCCGGGGCCAGCAACCACGCTTCGCATGTGGCAGTTTCGTTACGTGGTGTATCGGCATGACGCCACAGACGCCCCATACGCTGCAACACCATATCTGTCGGCGCAAAGCGGCTGACAAGAAAATCGGCATCGATATCAAGCGACTGTTCAAGAACCTGGGTTCCCACCAGAATACGGCCCTGCATGCCACGCTGTGACCATCCCTGCCGGCCAAACAAACCGACCCACTGATCTTCCTGCTGTTGCCGGTGGGCTGCCGTGAAGCGTGAGTGCAGCAAGCCGCACGCCAGCCCCAGCTCACGCGCCCTGGCCGCAAGATCCAGGTAGCGGTCCTGGGCTTGTTGAACCGTATTTTCGATCCATAACACCTGCTGGCCCTGTGCGGCACGGTCCAGAGCTTCCTGAACCGCAGGCATGTCATCGGGCAACAGGCGCACTTTCACGTTGACATCGGGTGGAGCGGCCACCGGCAGCTCTTGCACAATGTCCTGGTTTGCGTGCCGTTGAATGGCTGTTATCAGAGGGTAAGCATCCTTGTGCAGGGTTGCTTGCAACAAGCCTGAACGACGCTCCTGGTTAAGGGTGGCGCTCAGGATAATGACTGTACACCCCAGCTCGCGCAACAACGCCACCAAAGCATCGAGCAACGTGCCCGTGTAGGCATCGTAGGTGTGAACCTCATCCAGTACAACCACTTTACCGGCCAGGCCAAAGGCACGTACAAAACCGTGTTTGACATTCATGGCAGCCATCAACGCCTGGTCGATCGTGCCAACCGCAAACGGCGCCAGCAGACCCCGTTTGGCCTGATGGAACCAGGCACCGCCAGGACGCCCCTCTTCCCCCATTTCGGTTTCCTGCATCCAGGCTTTACCGTGCAAAAGCAAGGCGCGAGAGGACGAATCCGTGGCCAGGATACGTGTCAGGAAGACGTTGAAACGGTCGTAAATCTTGTTAGATGTGAGTTGAGTAGGCAACGCAAAATAAATACCGGAAGCCTGTCCGCTTTGCAGCACCTGGTACGCTGCGTACAGGGCGGCTTCGGTTTTGCCAAGCCCCATGGGTGCCTCAAGCACATACACACCCGGACCAGAAACGGTATCAAGAAACTGCTGTTGTACAGGGCGTGGTTTAAAGCCGAAAACTGCCTCAAAACTCAATCCAGACTGGTATCGAGGAACCCGCCAGCCGGCTTCATCAAGTGCCGTTTGAATGGATCCTTGCCAGGGGCGCGCCGGATCCTCGAAGTGCTGTCCCGAACCGATCCAGTCAGCCACGCTGGTCAAGCCCGCCACCAAACGTGCCTGGGCTGTTGTTTCAATAACAGGCCAGTCCGTTTCAAGACGATGCTTCAGTTCGTCCACAAGCGCCTGACGCTCCCGCTGCCAGGCGGGACCACCAAAAATTTCTGCGTCGGCCTGCTTGCCGGCCACCTGCGGAGAAAACCCGTGGTGCTGCCCAAGAATTTCAGGTACCCACTGCGGCGCACCCAGCGCCTGCGCCGCAACCTGACTGACGCCTGCATGCCCGCCCCACATTTTTTCAAGCGCCGGATTGATGCCGGTCAGCGGCTCAAGCGGCGTTTGCCCGCCAGAAAACTGGCACGCAAGACGCAGTTTTTCGTAAAAACAAGGGCTGACTTTGCCAATATCATGCGCGGCAGCCGCCAAGTCGGCACCTGCAGGGAATAACCGGGACCGAAGCCCCTCGGGGTAGCGCGCGATAAGCACACGGGCGACCTGCCCCACAATCTGGCAATGCTCGACAACGGTTCTGCCTGGCACAACTGAACCGTCAGGTGACTGAAATGTTTTGGCCGGGCACTTCCGGAAAGGAATCACGGGCAAACCTTCCGTTGCCTGGACACGATTTCGTTTCAACATGAGCAAGCACCCCGGTTGTGAGTGGACTGATCGCTTGCCTTGCACCTAACCCTTCAGCTTGACCTGGAAGGCAAAGTTTCAATAAGACACGCTGAGTCACCATTGAAATACAAAATGTATCACAACAGGGCCGAAACAATGACGACACCCACCGGGTACGCGTCAATGACGGCTGTTTCCACGATCAGAAAAGCTCGATTTTCTTTTCCTTGGTCTCGGCCTGCTGGTTTCGTTTGAGCAAGGCTTTTTCATACGCGCTTTCAGCATTCGCCATGGCAATGGCATCGGGCTGGTTGATGGGGGTGCGGCGACAAAACGCATCACCGGTCTTCGGATCAAGCACCACTTTGCGTGACCAGGATCCACCCATATCTTCTGCCAGTAAGGGAATGCCTTCGCGCTCCAGCCACTCACGCGCAAACTCGGCGTTGCGCGTGCCTATGGCCATCTTGATGGCATTGACCACATTGCCACCACCAAATGCTTTGGCCACCAGACGCGAACCGGAGGCACCGCGCGCCAACATGGCGTTTCGCAGAACATCCATGGCATAGTCACCATGCAGGACAACGTCTTCATCGTTGATATCGCGCCGTGTTCCGCTTGGCAGCAAAAAATGGTTCATGCCCGCCAAACGAAGCTTGGGATCGTAAAGACACACGGCAACGCACGACCCCAGCAACGTGGCAATCGGACGCTCATTGTCAACGGCCCACCCTCCGGGATTGATCACACGCGACAGACGCTCCAGTGAGCGCCCCGAAGCCGCATTGGACATTGGGGGAGAGGCGGTAACGACGGCACCAGACCGCTGCCGCCCGGACAGTTCAACGGCCATAGCTGATGATTTCCTGGGCGATACGATCAAGCGGCATGACCTTGGCAACCGCCCCCATTTCAATGGCGGCCTTGGGCATGCCGAACACCACACAGGTCGATTCGTCTTCGGCAATGGTCTGTGCCTTTGCCTCGCGCATTTCCTTGAGCCCACGGGCACCGTCATCACCCATGCCGGTCATGATGATGCCAAGCGCATTACTGCCCGCAACCTGAGCCACCGAGCGAAACAAGACATCAACCGAGGGCTTATGCCGGTTGACGACAGGGCCATCGCGGACCTGCACACGGTACTGTGCACCACTGCGCTGCAAGAGCATGTGACGCCCCCCCGGCGCAATCAGCACCTGGCCCGGCAAAACGCGGTCACCATCCCGGGCCTCGCGCACCTCCATGGCACACAGGGCGTTCAGGCGCTCGGAAAACATGGCCGTAAACTTTTCCGGCATATGCTGTACAACAACGATACCTGTACTGGTACGAGGCAGTTGGGTCAGCACCGCTTCAAGCGCCTGTGTACCACCCGTTGATGTGCCGATGGCAACCACTTTATCGGTTGTATCGTGCAGCGCCCCGGCACTGCTGCCCGGCAAGGACACCGTACGCAGGGCAGCAGGCACAGACCGGCCACCCGGTGCCGCAGGGCGCAACACAGCAGGACGGGCCACGCCAGTACGGACACGCGCCATATTGGCACGCGCGGCCGCTCGCACCGCAGAAACCAGGTCATCCCCGGCATCCTGCAAAAACTGTTTCACACCCAACCTGGGCTTGGTAATGATGGTCAGGGCGCCGGCAGCGAGTGCCTCGATGGTCGTTGCCGCACCTTCTTCCGTGAGCGATGAGCACACCACGACAGGCGTTGGCCGCTCAGCCATGACGCGCTTGATGAACGCGATGCCATCCATACGTGGCATTTCAATATCGGTGACAATGACATCAGGCCATTGCACCCGCATTTTTTCAAGGGCAACCACCGGATCCGGACACACCGCGATCACGTCAATGTCGCTTTCGCGCGCCAGTGTTTCACGATTGACCTGACGCACGACAGCCGAATCATCCACAACAATCACTTTGATCATGGGCGTGACGATCCTGTCGTGGCCGGTGCTGGCGGCAGCCGATAAATCGTGGGACGTACCAGTTTCACGGCCTCTGTAATACCGTTCAGGCTCTCGGAATGCCCCACAATCAGATAACCGCCCGGGTGAAGTTTGCGCACAATCCGCCCCACCACTTCCCGCTTGGTGTCATTATCGAAATAAATCATCACGTTACGCAAAAAAACAACGTGAAAGAGGCCAATATCTGGCAAGGTGTCATTCAGATTGATCTGCATGAACCGTGTATGGCGCCGCAATTCAGGGGCAATCAGAAAACTGCCTTCCTGGCTGCGCACACCTTTCAGGCAGTACGTGTGGCGGTACTCAACCGGCAAGCCCCGTGTACGCTCTACCCAATACTGACCGCGCCGGGCAACCGCCAGCACCTGGGTGCTGATATCTGAACCCATGATGTTCCAATTGCCTTCAACGCCCAGACAATCGGCAAGTACCATCGCCAATGTATAGATTTCCTCGCCGGTCGAGGCCGCAGCGCTCCAGATATTCAGCGGCTGCTTCCTGGGGTGCTCGGGCACAATGGTGGAACGCAGGTAATCAAAGTGTGCCTGTTCGCGGAAAAAATACGTTTCGTTGGTGGTGAGCAAGTCCACCATGGTCTGGCGTTCTTGCACGTTATCCGGGTTGGCAACCAGATCGTGGTACTGCCCGAACGACCCGAGCTGCAACGCACGCAGGCGCTTGCCCAGACGCCCTACCAGCAGTACCTTCTTCGAGTCTGCCAGACTGATCCCTGCAATTTCATGGATCAGTCGCTGAAAACGCGCAAACTCTGCGTCGGTGATACCGGATTCTTTCATACGGCGGAGGTGCTGTCCTGGGTGCCTTGGCCAATCTGCGTCAACAGGGCCATTTCCTCGACCGACAGCACACGCTGTATGTCGAGAATAATCACGAACTTGCCTGTGACCTTGCCCATGCCGGCAATGAAATCAGCCCGGATCTGCGCCCCGAACGAGGGCGCCGGTTCGATATCGGCGGCCGGGATTTCCAGAACCTCGACAACCGCATCGACCATAACGCCCAGGTCATGCTTTTCATCATCTTGCGTGATTTCAACAATGACAATGCAGGTGCGGCGCTGCACAGAAGACACACTACCACTGAACCGGGCACCCAGATCAATGACAGGTACCACGGCACCGCGCAGGTTGATGACCCCGCGAATGAAGTTGGGCATCATCGGAATGGCGGTCAGGTTATCGTACTCGATGATCTCCTTGACGTTCAGAATGCCGACCGCGAACATTTCACGGCCCACATTGAAGGTGAGGTACTGGTGGGTGTCGCCTCCCTGACTGGCCTTGGCCGCCTGGCTGGCAACACCCGCGCCACGTGACAACGGTTTTGACGGATGCATAAGGGGTTATCCTCGGGTGGTTCTCAATGCGTCAGTAACGCTCGAAATCTTGTTCATCCAAGGTCAACGCGGGCTGGCCCCGACCCTGCCCGCTGGGTGTGGCGTGCGCTCTGGGAGCCCGACTGGCCACTTTCTGCGGCACGGCAGCGGCATGGCCCGACGCACCGGACTCAATCGAAAAGAAGCTCATCAATTCCTGCAACTGCCCGGCCTGGCCACCCATTTCCTCGGCAGTAGCCGCCAGTTCCTCGGAGGCCGAGGCGTTTTGCTGGGTCGCCGTGTTCAACTGGCCCATCGCGCCATTGATCTGACCCACGCCCTGACTCTGCTCCTGGCTGGATGCTGCAATTTCCTGCACAAGGTCGGACGTTTTGCGAATGGCCGGCACAATTTCGTTGAGCAGTTGTCCGGCTTTTTCGGCCAGGTTCACCGAACTGGACGCGACCTGACTGATTTCCTGGGCAGCGACCTGGCTGCGTTCGGCCAGTTTGCGGACCTCGGCAGCAACAACAGCAAACCCCTTGCCATGCTCGCCGGCGCGGGCGGCTTCAATGGCTGCGTTCAGGGCCAGCAGATTCGTCTGGTAGGCAATGTCATCAATAATGCCGATTTTGTCGGCAATCTGCTTCATGGCCTCGACCGTCTCTTTGACCGCATTACCGCCCTCTTCGGCCTGGCGTGCGGTCGAAGTGGCCATGCCATCGGTCACTTTGGCATTTTCCGAGTTCTGGTCAATGCTGGCGGTCATTTGCTCCATGGACGCGGTGGTCTCTTCAACCGACGCGGCCTGTTCGGACGATGACTGACTGAGCGACTGCGCCGTGGCGGAAACCTGGGCGGCTGCATTGTTCAGCGCATCAGCGGCCACATTGATCTGGCTTACTGTATCGGCCAGTTTCGTGATCGTATTGTTGATGGCTTGCTTGAGAGCATCGAAATCGCCCATGTAGCTGGCGGTAATGGTCTGGGTCATGTCACCCTGCTCCATGGCCGCCATGACACGCCGCACATCGTTGATCGGACCCACAACATTGTCGAGCGTGTCATTCACGCCTTCAACAATCTTGCGGAAATCACCTTGGTGACGCGTGGCATCGGCACGCGTGGCCAGACGGCCCTCGACAGCAGCCTGCGACAACATGTTGGCATCTTCGACCAGCACATTGACGGCATCAATACACGTATTCAGGTTGTTCTTGATGGTGTTGAAATCACCGTTGTAGGAATCGGTGATGCGCGGCGGGATGGCACCTTTGGAAATGCGATCAACGTAGTCGGCCGCCACGTTCAGCGGACCAATAACGGAATCGAGCGTGGCATTCACGCCTTCAACAATCTTGCGGAAGTCGCCCTGGTGACGTGTGGCATCGGCACGCGTGGCCAGATGACCTTCAACCGCCGCCTGCGACAAGGTGCTCGCATCGGCCACCAGCGCATTGACGGCATCAATACACGTATTCAGGTTGTTCTTGATGGTGTTGAAATCACCGTTGTAGGAATCGGTGATGCGCGGCGGGATGGCGCCTTTGGAAATGCGATCAACGTAGTCGGCCGCCACATTCAGCGGGCCAATGACCGAATCGAGCGTGGCATTCACGCCTTCAACGATCTTTCTGTATTCACCCTGATACTTCGTGGCATCGGCACGTGTCGCCAGGCGGCCCTCGACGGCAGCCGTTGCCAGGCTACCTGCCTCGGTGCTCATTGTCTTGACTGCAGTAACCGCTTTTTCAAGGGACGACAGAACCTGGCCGACTTCATCACGGGCCGAGGTGTCGATACGCATGTTGAAATCACCTGCTGCGATCTTGTCGGCAATTTTCATGGCTTCGCCAACAGGACGCGTGATACTGCGTGTAATGAACCAACCCAACAGTATGGCAAGCGCAACAGCGGCAAGGGTCAGTGCGAGCAAGAGCGTGCGCGAACTGTCAACGACCTGGCCGGCGCTTTTACCCGCTTGATCCATGAGTTCAGTCTGGTAACGCACCAGAGCGCTGACAGCACCAAGGTAGGCAACCTGTGTTGTGCGCAAATCATTCGTCACCAACGAGCCGAACTGTTCAGCAGAGGCATACTGACGGATCAGTTCCAGCGCCTTGTCTTGCTGTGCAATGTAGTCAGTGCGACGCGCCTGAATAACGCGGAGAAGCTCTTTGCCTTCAGGTGTTGTGACCGTGCTGTCCAGCTGCTTGAGCGCATCAAGGATAATCGTGCGCTGGTTCGCAATTTCATCGATGGACTTCTGCTTTTCTGCCATATCGGGAATGATATAAGCATTGCGCAGCTGGATGGCAACCACATTGATGGCCTCAATAACATCGTTGGCCAGCCCCACCTTGGGGAATTTGTCATACGCCATGTCTTGCACTTCGGTGCCCAGGGCGGCCAGGCGAACATAACTGGTGACGGCAATGGCGACCATCAGCACCAGTGCCAGAGCAAAACCTATGCCCAGACGTACGCCTATCTTGATATTCTTCATGGGGATTTCCTATTCCAAGACATGAGAAAGTTGCACAAAGGAAACTGCTTATTGAGGAGAATGCGATGAATGCTGCTCGGTGGAGAAACTTTTTGATTCGCGCTGAATTGCAAGCTGCGCCAGTGCCTGCACGTCAAGGATCAGGGCCACTTCCCCCGAACCCAGAATGGTGGATCCACCAATACCGCGCAAATGCCTGAACAACTGGCCCAATGGCTTGATGACAGTCTGGAACTCGCCCAGCAACTGATCGACGACAATACCGGCTTTGGCCCCGCCCGCCGTGATGACCACAACGTTCTCGCGCGCCGATGACGACCCGCTGATCTGAAAGAAATCACGCAACCGGATAAACGGCAAGACTTCCCCACGCAGGTTCAGCATATGGCCGCGTGTATCGTCAGCCTTGAGTTCCAGACACTCGACAACAGAATCAAGGGGAATGACATACGAAGCCGGACCAACTGCCGTCAGGAAACCATCGATGATAGCCAGGGTCAGAGGCAGGCGAATCGTGAAACAGGACCCCTGGCCGGGCCAGGTATGAACCTCGACACTGCCGCGCAAGGCCTGGATGTTACGCCGCACGACATCCATGCCCACGCCACGACCCGACAGATTGCTGACGGACTCGGCGGTTGAAAAACCGGCTTCAAATACCAGATTGACAATGTCCTGGTCGGTAAGGTTGTGGCCTGCGGGGATCAGGCCGCGTTCAATGGCCTTGGCCTCGACCCGCTCAATATTGATGCCACCGCCATCATCAAGCACTTCGATGATGATACTGCCCGAGTCGTGAAAGGCATTCAGTTCGAGCCGGCCACGCGCCGGCTTCCCGGCTGCAAGACGTACCTCGGCAGGCTCAATGCCATGATCCATGGCATTACGAACCAGATGCATCAAGGGATCGCCGATTTTTTCCACAACCGATTTATCGAGTTCGGTTTCAGCACCGGTGATGACCAGTTCGATGTCTTTGCCGAGCTCGCGCGAAGTGTCACGCACAACACGATTGAAACGATTGAAGGTTTCCCCGATTTGCACCATGCGCAGTTGCAAGGCTGAATCACGTATGTCTTCCACAAGACGGGAAAGCACTGAATTGGCTTCCATCAGGTGGGGTTGACCGCTTTTACGCGCCAGCAGACTGGCCGAAGCACCCGCAATCACCAGTTCGCCCACCAGATCGATCAACTGGTCGAGCTTGTCAGCCTGCACACGAATAAGCCGTGTATCGGCCCCGCGCTTTTCATGAGAAACGTTCTTGCGGGCGGCATTACCCTCGGTGGGGGGGTGCTGAACAGCGGGGGCTGCTTCGTGCTGCAGCGCCAACGGATCCTGTGACGTGATTTCCGGAGCGCTCGGTACGGGTAGCTGAGCGGGCGGCAACGGCAGATCGTCAGCCGGTGTGCTGTCGGGCGCCAGAATATGCAGGTCGCAATCATCACGACAAAAGGCGAAAACGTTCTCGATGTCCTGCTGGGTGGCCGCCGAGCGCAAACGCACCTCGAAGCCAAAATAACAGACCTCCGGGTCGAAATCAGCCAAGACAGGCATGGTATCGAAAAGTGTTGTAATGTGCACAATCTCGCCAAGCTGCTGCAAGTAATGCAGGAAATTCAGCGGATCCATGCCCATTTTCAGGACATCACGGCCAAAACGTATGGAAATGTGCCAGCATCCGGATGCGGTTGCATTCGCAGAAGGCTGAATGACCGCTGCATTTTCTGCTGCTGTCGGGGCCTGACCAACAGACGCAGCCGAGGCACCCGCGTTGCCAAAGGCACGCAAGCCATCGGCAAGCTCCTGCCCGACCCCGGCCAATGAGGGGTCTTCATCGACACGCCCCTGCTCAACGACATCAAGCATGCCGCGCATGTAGTCACAACCTCGCAGCAGCAAGGTGATCATGTCGCTGCTGACTACGACCTCGTTGTTACGCACGCGGTCAAGCAGGTTTTCCAGAATATGGGTAAACCGCTCGATGTGATGCAACTCCACAACACCGGAAGCCCCTTTGATGGTATGGGCAGCACGAAATATTGCACCCAGTACGTCAGCGTCACTGTCGCCCTGTTCCATTCGCAACAAACCATCTTCCATGGCCGTCAGTTGCTCACGGGCTTCCTGGACGAACACGCTGAAAATTTCTTCCATGAAAGACTCCTGGTGTAGCGGTATGTAATGTTGCGGTGGCGGGTGTGAAACGGCTGCTGTTTCAGGTACTCAAGAAACGTCAGACGTGGAACTTCGGGAAGCAGGCGCAGCAGGGGACACGAGCACTTCGCCGAAGAAGCTGCCCAGATTGCAGAAATCGATGGCTTCACGAACCGCTGCCGTGGCCCCCACAATGCTAAGGCGGGACTGCAGGCGCGAACACTCGCAACGAGCCAGCACAAGCAATTGCAGGCCGGTAAGATCGATCTCGGTCACGCGCGACACATCGAGCTCAAGGCCTGTGCCTGCAGCCTGATCGAGTGCGGCAGACAGTTCAGCCTTGAGCATGCCCGCATCGTAAATGGTCATTGGCCCGTTGAATGCCAGGCGCTTTGACGTGGGTGTTTCTGCAGTCATGTCGGGATCCTGTAACAAAGCACTCGTTCAAAAAAGCTCGATACGCGGCCCGGTATCCGTGGATGCCGGTTCTTGGGGCACTGTGACGGGTGCGTGAGCCGCAGGGGCACCCTTATCGCGTTCAGAGACGCCAGTGGCCAAGGCCGAAGCAGCGGCATTGCTTTTCTTCTTGGACCGCACGGCTGTAACGGTTTCAGGCCCCGACGTTTCTGCACGTTTATCGGCGGGAGCCCAGACTTGACTGGCAGCCACCGCCTTATGATGGTCATCGCGCTGGGTTTGCATGGCATAGCCGCTGTAAATTTCCTTCAGGTGGTCTTCAAGGGGGCGCAATTCTTCTGCTGCGAACCCAGGCGTATCGAAAGACGTCAAACGTGCACCCAGCAGGCTGGCGTGATTATCAAGGCGAGTGAGCGCTGAAACAACATGCTCAAGCTGCTGCCGGGTGACGTCCTGGAACTGGATGCTGGCCAAGGCGTCCATGAACATGGACGAGAGCTCCTGACTGGACTGACGGATCTGCGTGATCGTGTCAACAC
>JAAYGT010000067.1 GCA_012727555.1 Alcaligenaceae bacterium
CAGAAATTTCCTATGCCGGTGTTCAGGCAGAAGCGCGCGCACGACTGGCGGCAGAAACCGTCATTGCCAGGCTGCAAGGCGTGTTGAACATTCGCATCGACCTGATCGGCGTACTGAGCGTTTTTGGTGACGATGCCGGCCGCTTGTTGCACAGCCAGCGCTGCGGGCAGGCCCGCGATGTACGTTTACGACTCGCTGCCAGCCACCCCGACAAAACCGTTGCGGCACGCCTGCTGCACGAAGTAACGGCACTGTACACCTGCGGGCCTGCCGGTGGCGGCGGCGTGCGTACGTCGCTGCGGCCGCGCCTGAACAGTGTCTCAACCACCATCAACCGTGATCTGGCACCGGCTGCCTGGCATTTTCTGGAGCACTGAATCATGCCGACCGAACCTGTCATCAACAAGGGCACCGACTCAACACAATCAATAGCCTCAGTGCCTGCAACACCCTCAGCATCCTTGACACCATCAGAGCCCACAACACACTGCGCATCCTTAATACACCCAGCGCACGATGCCCGAACCGTTCAGGTGCCGCTGTACCGCCTGGCGCATAGTCGCACCGGTGACAAAGGGAATATCTCGAATATCAGTGTGATCGCCTGGTCACCCGCCTGTTACCCCCATCTGCTCGAACATCTGACCGAAACGGCGGTAGCGCTCTGGTTTGCCCACCGGCAACCCGGCAAGGTGGAGCGCTACACACTTGACGGCATTCATGCCCTGAACTTTGTGCTGCACGATGTACTCGATGGAGGCGTCAATGACGCGCTCAACCTCGATACCCATGGCAAAGCCTTGTCATTTCATTTGCTTGACATGCCGATCCCTGTTCCTGCTGGTCTGGCCACCACCTTGCCCGACCTTCCGCTCAACCCCTGAACTATCCTCCTGGAGAGAGACAATGAAACTAAAACAACGTCTGAAGGCCACCACCCTGCTTTCTGCCCTGGCACTGTGCCTGCCCCTGAGCGCTGCAGCCCAGAGCTTTCCTGATAAACCCATTACCTTTGTCGTACCCTTCGGACCCGGTAGCGCCACCGACCAGCTGGCCCGCGCCATTGGTCAAGGGGTAACGGAAATCACCGGACAAACGGTGGTGATTGAAAACAAACCGGGTGCCAGCGCCATGATCGGCGCTGCCGATGTGGCACGCGCCACGCCGGATGGCTACCGGGTACTGATCACCACGAACACTACGCACGCCGCCAATCAGCATTTATTCAAGTCACTGAGCTACGATCCGGTCAAAGACTTCGAGCCGATCACTTTGCTGGGCAAAGGCGGGCAAATACTGGTAGTACGCCCCGATTTTCCCGCCAAAACGGTACAGGAACTGATCGACTACGCCAAAGCCAACCCGGGCAAATTGACGTTTGGCAGCGGAAGCTCCAGCAGCCGCGTGGCAGGCGAACTCTTCAAACAAATGACAGGCACCGATATTCTGCATGTGCCCTACAAAAGCAACCCGCTGGTCATTACCGATGTGCTGGGGGGGCAGATCGACCTGATGATGGCCGACATGGCCACCGGTCTTCCCCAGGTAAGCAGTGGCAAACTGAAAGCCCTGGGTGTCACCATGGCCACACCCTCACCGCTGGCACCCAGTGTGCCAACCATTGCATCGGCCGGTGTCCCTGGCTACGAAATGGGCTACTGGTTCGGCGCCTATGTGCCGGCCAACACCCCGAAAGCCACCGTTTCACGCCTGCACGATATTCTGACCAATGCTTCAAAACGTGATGCTGCGCGGAATTTCTATGAAAAAACCGGCAACCAGCACGTCGTCTCAACCCCCGATGAACTGGCCCGCTTCCAGGCCCAGGAAACCGAAAAGTGGGGCACGGTCATCAAAAAAGCGGGGATCGAACCGGGCTGACCGGCACGGGCTCAAACAATCCAGCCCCCCAACCAACCTGCCGCTCCGCAGGCCAGTACCACCAGCCAGGGCGGCAGTTTCCAGATCATGAGCGCAGCCAGTGCCAGCAAGGCCAGGGCAAAATCGAAGGGTGTCAGAATGCCGCTGGTCCAGACGGGCTGGTACAGAGCCGCCACCAGCAAGCCGACCACCGCCGCATTAACGCCCATCAGGGCGGCCTGGGTGCGCGCCATGCCGCGCAGTTTTTCCCAGAACGGCAAGGCGCCGGCCACCAGTAAAAACGACGGCAGGAAAATGGCCAGCAATGCCAGCAGGCCACCCGTCCAGCCAGACGGGGCCTGATTCATGGAAGCCCCCAGAAAAGCGGCAAAGGTGAACAAGGGGCCGGGCACGGCCTGGGCAGCACCATACCCGGCCAGAAAGGCAGCCTCGTTGACATGGCCGCCCGGCACCACTTCAGCCTGCAACAAGGGCAAGACCACATGCCCGCCACCGAATACCAGGGAACCGGCACGGTAAAAGCTGTCGATCAATGTTAGAACAGGCCCGGGAAAAAGACTGGCCAGCACGGGTAAACCCAGCAAAAGCCCGAAGAAAAGCGCCAACCATAACGTACCGGCACGCGGGCTGACCGTTATTGGCAAGGGATCATGTGCCGCTGTGCGCTCTGGCTTGAACACAAGCAGCCCCAGAGTGCCCCCCACCAGAATGACGGCCACCTGGATCCAGGTGGCCGGTACCAGCACCACCACGCACGCCGCAGCCACCATCAACGTAAGGCGTGGGGCATCCGGGCACAGTGAACGCGCCATGCCCCACACGGCCTGGGCCACAACGGCCACGGCCACCACTTTCAGGCCTTGTAACACGCCGTGTGGCAAAGCGTCCCCGTAATTGGTCAATCCCAAAGCAAACAGGATCAAGGCCAATGCCGAAGGCAGCGTGAAGCCGCACCAGGCTGCCAGGGCACCGGCATACCCTGCACGCGAGAGGCCCAACGCCAGGCCAACCTGACTGCTGGCTGGCCCGGGAAGAAACTGGCACAACGCCACCAGATCAGCGTAGCTGCGGTCGGAAAGCCAGGCCCGATGATTTACAAATTCCTGGCGAAAATAACCCAGGTGCGCCACCGGCCCGCCAAAGGATGTCAGGCCAAGCCGCAGGAAGATAAGAAAGACCTGCCAGGGGGAGGTTTTATTCGGGTGGGGCAGATCAGCGACAGAAACGGATGGGGGCATGATACTGCTCAAAAATTTACCCATAGCTGTGCTCTTTCTCATGGCCCCAAATATGGCACCATTCCGGGGAAATTATCCATGCACCGGGCGGGCCACCAACTGCACACCCAGCGCCCCGCAGACACGTGCAATGGTATCGAACCGGGGCTGAGCGCTGGGCCGTAATGCTTTGTACAAAGCTTCGCGTGTCAACCCGCTAGCACGAGCGACCTCGGTCATACCGCGAGCACGAGCGATGACGCCCAAGGCATGTGCAAGCTCAGCTGGGTCGTTCTCTTCCAGAATGAGAGTCAAGTAGTTGGCAACATCTTCGTCCGTTTTCAGGTGCTCTGCCAAATCGAAGTCTGGCAAATCGGAAATTTTCGTGGTCTCGGTCATGATCTTAATCCTCTAGCGTTTTTGCCAACGCAATCGCTCGCTGGATATCAGCACTTTGTGTGGATTTGTCGCCACCGCCCAGCATGATAATGAGCATTTCACCACGCTGGACGTAGTACATGCACCAGCCTGGGCCAAAGTGCTCACGCATCTCACTGACCCCTTCGCCGACTGGCTCGACATCACCCAAAATGCCACGCTGCGCTTTATCTAAGCGTTTCCCCAACCGAATGCGGGTCATACCATCTTTCAGGCTGCTCAACCAGACTTCAAAAGCAGGCATTTGTTTGACTAGGTACATGAGCCAAGTGTAATCGTTTGCTTACACCAAATCAAGATATCACGCCCACCCCCTCTGTCACACTACATGCCCGCCTCATCGTGACGACATTACCAGCCAAAAATTAGAGCTCTTCGCCGCTCGGACTCAAGCTCATGGTGATGGCAATTGAGGTGTCTCATGCGCTATACCTCACTGATGAGGTATTCAAGACAATGACTGTCAAAAATACCGTCAAACATACCTCAAAATTTGAGGTATTCCACGACATCACATTGGACTTCCACGGACCACAACCCAACGAAAAAACCCGCAAACCTAATAGGCATGCGGGTTTTCAGGGCATTACCGTACTGCTTCGGACTTGATTACATGTTGTCGATCAAAACATGTATTTTTGATTTTTATCCTTACAAATCAACCCTGTTCTTAATACACTGAGTTCACATGCCCCCAAATATGGCCCCATTCGAAATGGTGAAAAATGCTTGACCCAGATAGATTGAAATCATAGCAAATGTACCACCCTGGACGATAATGAACCTACACATCGCACATCGGAACACGAATGAACGACACACAGCAATTGGTCATTTTTGAAGGAGAAGCCGGACAGGTGGAAGTGCG
>JAAYGT010000068.1 GCA_012727555.1 Alcaligenaceae bacterium
GAGCCAGCACAGCATCGCACCGACAGAAGCCGTGCTCTTGGGGTCTGTTATGCGTCCGTTGGTGTGGAATGGATACCAGCCGCCGGTACGATAATTGCGCATCGGGATAATGCGATTGGGTGACAGGGGCATCAGTCGCCGGATATACCCTTGCACTCCCGGCAGGTTTGACGGTCGGCCTGTGAGCAGCAAGGCATCACATTTGTACATGTTCACGACTTCAAGCAGGGCGTTGAAGGTACGATTGATATTCAATTGCCCTTCAAGAAAATAGTTGTGTACTGCTTGAAGGTCGAATATCAACGGTACCGCACCAAGATCAAGAACTGTGGAATGCATACCTTGATGGCGACTGATTGCGCTGTTCACATAGTTCTGAACAGCGGTGCTGATGGCATTTGCACCAAGGCGTTCCGCACAGGTCAGTTCTTCGGCGGCTACCGGATATTCAGGGTCGTAGCCTTCGTAGGCTTTCAGTAATTGCAGTGCCAGTGGGGTGAAGATTTGCCGGGTGAGTTGTTGCCGGTAAACGGCATCCACGGCATTGATGCTTTCATTGCCGCACAGTTGAGCCATCAGTACATCGGGTTCCTTGATGTTGGCTGCGAACAAGGATTGCTCAAAAGCGGGTAGTATGAACTTCCGTATCACGTCGAGCACGATATCGTCACCGGCCACCTTGAAACTGTCACGAAAGCGCTGTTCCGGAATGATTCTGACATTGCTGCCAGCCAGGCTGGCCCCCTCGGTGCTGTAATCAGTGATGACCAGGTCTGTGGTCCCGCCACCGATATCAATGGTCGCCAATGTGATTTTGCTGCGGTCTGTTTTTTCAGGCCGCGCCAGTGTGCTGAAGAACTCTTCAGGGTGCCCCGCAAAGTTTTCACTGATCTCGGTGTACAGGTAAACCAGTTGGCCGCACGATGCCTCGTCCCACTTGACGGTAATGGTGGGCATTTCCTTCAGTATGCTGTCTGAAGGCGCTTCGTCGCTTGTATCCCAGCCCATGGCTTTCCAGACCAGATCACGCGCCTCTTCCATGCGTGTTTCAAAAAGTGCCCGTTCGATGTTAGGCATGCCGGGTGGAATGGTCAGAATGATGGCGCGCAGATAGCGGGGAATGTGCGAGTGCCCCCTGCGCAGCCTTTGTGCCGGACTGTTGATCTGAATGAGTGCATGGGTCAGGATCTCGGCCAGCATGAACGTCATCAGCGAACTGCGTGTGTAGTGTGGTGAGAACACCGGCAGACTGAGTTCGTTCTTGTACAGCGGGCTCCCGTAATCGTTCAACAGGCTCGAAAACGGGGCAGCTACAGCATCGGTTTTGGCATCAGTACGGATATACGCCGTATTGAAGATCCAGCCGTGCGAATAGGGCGCGTTGTCCCACAAATACCTTTTGGGGCTGGACAGACCTGTTGAGCCTTCTGTGCCCTTGCGTCGCGCGGCCAATTGGCTGGCTTCTACGCCGACACGCGCCATAGATGGCCATTGGAATGCGTTGTGTCGACCACTTTTGACTGAAAGGTGGTCTTTGCCAAAGGAAACCTGTGTAAATTCGACATTGCTTTCGAATGGCAGCACATACACCTGATCTGGTTCATTCAGGTTGCGCATTTGAAGCGCGTAATGCTGCTTCAACCCGGAACCTGCCTGTGCGTGGTCCTCGATCAGAATGCCACAGGTCCGTGAGTTTCCGATGTCAAGTATCAGGTCGACCGGAATGGGTGGCGCACCCACGGATGGGCGCTTGCTGACCAATTTGAATTCGGGGATATTCACTTTCGGCTCAACCGAGCATTCTCCCGAAATGACCTTGTTGCACAGCAGGCTCAGCACGTTCAGGTAGTGGACAAGATGCTGCTTGTTGCCCACGTCTTCAGCCAGGTCATCTGACGTTTTCTGGGTAAAGTGTTCTCTGTAGAGTTCTTCAAGCCAGTCATTCAGCCAGTGCTGGCTCATGAACCAGTTGGTTTCGGCGGATGTAAAGGCCAATCTGAAACGTGCGCCGGTCGCCAGGTCTTCTTCGGAAGGGGCGAGATAACGGCTTTTTTCCCCACGATCCATCAGTCGGGTGTCAAAAGCCAGTGTAAGACGATGGGTGTTTCCATTGAGGTCCGGCGTGTCCAGCAACGCCAGTCGCATCCGTGCCCAGTTGCAGGGGCCTTCATCAAAATCGGCGGGTGCCCTGAAACGGAACATAGGCAGGGGCAGCCATTTGCGATCCAGAAACGACACGCTTGTGCTCATGCTGACTTCTTCATAACGCTTGACGCGTTCGACCACCCCGGGTTCCTTTTCATAAAAGAACTCGTCTTTTTCCTTGTTGTGAAAAAGCCGTACTGGCACATCAGACACTTCCATTGCAAATCGTCCTGCCGGTTCCTTGGCGGGATTCATCTGGAATGCAAAGTCAACAAACTGGATCCCGCTGTCGGAGACCAGTGTGATCACTTCTTCATAAGGGGGTATTTCAGGGAGCATTCGGGTTCACCTGGAGCTAATTCTTGTAAGTCAGGGAGTCAGGGACTTCATGGCGAGCGGAACTTGTGAGTCACCATACTGGCCTGTACAACGCGCATCCGCATTGCCGTTGGGCGAGCAACGTACAGGAGGGAGTACGAACGTGGTTCCATCCGTGCAATTGGCCGGGCCGCCTGGCGTGATCCCCAGTACGCCTTGCTGCATTGCGGCGCTGACCGCAGCAGAACATTCTTGCCCGTTACCGCGATTCACCATGACCTTGCCTTGACCATTGTGGAACTGGTAGTTAAGGCGTATGGGCAGTCCGGTCTGGCTGTCCTGCAGTCCTGAGCTTGCTTGCCAATTACCGTTCAGAAAGTCAGGTGTCTGATTGTCAGTTGCGTTGGGCGGGATAACCAGGCTGGAGCCTGTAGACTGTGCTCCCTGATCAGGTGATCCTGCAGCAGGAACACCTGTGTTCGCTCCGGAGGGAACCATCGAGTCGGCAGGCAGCAATGGCGGCTGCAGCCCCGGGGGCGTTGTGTGCTCTGGCGCGATGGCGGGAACTGAGGCCGAGCCAGCTTTGCTCATGACTTCCGGCGCGCCCGGTGCGTTGTTGCCGGGCAAGGCGTTGCTTGCTGTTCCAGGTGCACCGGATGTCAAGCCGCTGCTTGATGGCGTGATTGGATTCAATGCTGTGTGTGGTGCCGGCAGTGAAGGCATCTGATTCGATGGCAACGTCCGTGTTCCAGTGACTGGCAAAGCAGGTGTTGTACCTGTTACGGAGGGGAGTGTGATGTTACCGCCCGAAGCACCTGTAAAAGGAATCGGGATGGAGCATGCTCTCAAGACGAAAAGCAGTAACCCTATGAGCAGTAAAAGCGCAAGCGCCCCCCAAAGCCAGCGTTTCCAATCCGTGGCGGGCTCTTCCGGAGTTGGTGCAGGTGGTACTGGTTGTTCATTGTGCAGCAGTGGTTCCGGTTTTGGCTCAGGTTCTGCAAGGCTTGGCGGAACCAGCGTATTAACCATTTCTGCAGGTATTGATGGTTCGGGTGGGGTGAGTTCTTCTGTTCTGGCGTCGGTTTCTTGATCAGGGTATAAGAAGTGCAGTGGTGCACGATCAAGCTCACCTGGATTTTTGAATCCCCAAAAGGTGAGAACAGGAATTTTGTCAGGGCCGACAAGGAAAATATGCTCATAACCGGGCAGTGCTGGAACATGCGGCAGTAACTGCGAGACTCTGACACCGCCCACCACGTTATCTTTCGTGGCTAGTGCCTTAGTCAGGTTGGCAATGCCCTGAGTGAAGTCCTCAATCTGGAGTTTTGCCTCTGTCTGCTCAGCTGGTGTTGCCGAGCGCCAAGGTATGACAAAGCCCCTGATCGGTGAATACCAGTCAATTACGTCACCTACTTCATTGATGTGCGGGATGGCAAGGTGGCGGCTGAGCGAGTTCAACTCTTTCAGTTCCTGAGGTTCTTTTTGCTCCAGTGCGGTGTCAGAAAAATCGTTGTAGCGCTCTTTTGGAGCAGGTTTGTCTTTGGCGGGTAAGGATATGCCAGTTCTGGAGTCCAGGTTGAGGATTCGCTTATCTTGCGTGATCAAGCTTCGAAGTTGTGTTGCTGACCTGTAAACCGGTAGTCCATGCTCGCCTCGCGCCTCGAAGTTGTTTAGTTTGTCGCTTTTAAGCAAAACCCCTGGCATGCATGCTCCTGGTGCTAAAGATGGGTACAGGTTGGTTAGATTGATTTGCCCAAGAAGAGGCAAAGAAGTGACTGCTTCTATGTTTATCGACAGTCAACCCTTCAGGATGTCTACAAGCGTGGTGTGCAGGTTTGCTTTTCAGTGTCCAGGGTGCTGTGAGGTTTGATCAGAACCAAGGTCTGTGACCGATCACATAGGTTTGAGTGAACTCTTGATCTGACTTCATGATGTACAAAATGAACTCGACGAATGCAATGATTCCAATCACCAGCGAGGGAAGGCCCAAGAGTATGAAACCAAAGATGAATACCAGCAGCATGATCAAGCCCTGTGTTTTATAGCCCAGGTAAAACTTGTGAATGCCAAAGCAACCCAGAAAGAGTGCAAGCAATGCTGCCGTGATTTTCTTGGAATTGTCTGTTGATGCGGATGCAGTGGCATCCAGATACATGTCTGTAGCTATTCCTTGGCTGCTCGCGACAAAGTCAATGCGCATTCCTGCAACAGGTTGCCCTGGGGATTTCCATTGCTCTTTGTTAAAAGAGTATCTGTTGCCATCGTCTCCGGAGATGGTGCCGCTATTGGTTGCTGCATCGAAACCGAGAATCGCGCCTTTCATGTATTTTATCCGACAAAATGTATCAATATATTTATATTTCGCCGATTTTATATCAAAAATATTCTTTCATTAAGAAGCATTCGAAACTTTTACAAGTTTACTTGTAAATTTTCTGTTTCTAAAGAATTGGTGCAGGGTTATGGTTGCTTGCATGCCGTCTGATGGAACTTTCGAGCATTCCTGATGATGGTCAACCCTGCTATATTCCCAAGCTGTGACTACTCTTGTGAATTTCAATGAAGGCGGGTAGATGATTCATCACAGGCACCGTGCGGAGCTCCAATCCGTGCTCGTCTGGCTTGCGGTGCTGCTGGGCATCATGGGTCTGGCTGCCTTTTTGCCGGCACCTGAGGTCAGTCGTGGCCTGGCTGGCTACGTGCCCTTGCATACGGCCCTGGAAGTGTTTGCCATTGCGGTCGCCGCCATGATCTTCGGCGTGTCGTGGGCTACCCGAAAGTTCCATAGCAATCCACGCGCCCTTATGGTGGGCATTTTTTTTCTGGGTGTTGCCTTGCTCGACACCAGCCACATGTTGTCCTATCAGGGCATGCCGCATTTTGTCACACCGGCCGATCCTGAAAAAGCCATCAATTTCTGGCTGGCAGCGCGTGCCATGGCCGTTGCAGGCATGTTGTATGCGGGTTGGCGTTTCTATGGTTCGGATCCCCCGAGGCTACCTCGCTCAGGCGTACCTGCCTTATTGGCCGTTGTGCTGGGGGTGGTGCTGCTTCATGTGGCGTTCCTGGGCTTTCCGCAGGCGGTGCCCCGCACGTTTCTGCCCGATGCAGGCTTGACGCCCTTCAAACTGGTGCTGGAATACCTGCTGATCGGTGCCTACCTGCTTGCGGCGCTGGGTTTTTTACGGCAGATGCACCAGGCGGCAGGGTTCAGCCCGGCGTATCTGGCCGCATCGGCCGCCACCATGGCCATGGGCGAGTTCTTCTTCACGCTCTATGCCAATGTAACTGATGTTTACAACCTGCTGGGCCATGTCTACAAAATCATTGCCTATGCCTTTCTGTACCGCGCCCTGTTTGTCGAAACCGTGCAGTTGCCCTATCAGGAACTGCAGTCGTCGCGTGCGCGTCTGGCCGCCACCATCGATGCCTTGCCCGATCTGTTGTTCGAAGTCGATAAAAGTGGTCACTACGTGGCCGTGCACTCCACTGACCTCGGGAAGCTGGCAGCGCCGCCCCTCGACCTGATCGGCAAGAACATACGCGCGGTGCTGCCGACCGAGGCGGCCGAGCTATGCTTCAAGGCCATTGACGATGCCGAGCGTAACGGTGCCTCGCGTGGTTTGCGCATCAAGCTGCAGGTACCCGAAGGCGAGCGCTATTTCGAGCTCTCGGTAGCGCGCAAAAACGATGCCTCGGAAGAAGGTGCCACCACGTTTCTTGTGCTTTCGCGCGATGTCACCGAGGTGGTCAATCAAGAGCAGCGTGTTTCCCGCGAGGCTGAACTGAATCTGGCTTTGCTGGCATTGCAGGAAGACACCGCAGAGTCGGATGAGCCGGTTTTTCTGCAGCGTAGCGCGCACATGGTCCAGATGTTCAGTCACAGTGGCTGTGCTGCCTTGTTTCTGGTCAACGAAGAGCAAACCATGGTGGAAGCGTTTGCGGGCTCGGGGCACTGTGACACGGCGTGCGCCGCCCCGGATGCCCCGACCCATTTCCGTGTGGCGGGCAGCGGGTTTCTTGAGCAAACGGTCCGTAGCCAGCAACCGGTGGTCATCGAGGGGCCTTTCCCCGACGGTGCACTCAAGGGGCTTTCGGGTGTCTGCCAGCCACAGCACCGTCTGGTGTCACTGCCTGTGCTCGAGACGGGGCAGGCCAGGCTGGTGCTTGTGGTGGGCGATCCTCCACAGCCCTACGATGCTTCCGACGTTGAACGGCTGCGGGTTCTGGCCGTTTCAGTGTGGGCCTTGATCAAGCGTCGGCGCCAGGATGCCACCATACACCGGCTGCTGAAAACGCTCGATCAAAGCCCTTTCCCGGTCATCATCACCGACCCTCAGGCGCGCATCGAATATGTGAATGCCGCCTTCACCCGGGTCAGTGGCTACGATTCCCACGACGTGCTCGGTCGCAATCCCCGCATTTTGCAGTCTGGCCTGACCCAGCCCAAGACCTATCAAACCCTCTGGACCACGCTCAATCGGGGCGAGCCCTGGTATGGTGAAATCACCAATCGGCGCAAAGACGGTACCATTTACAGCGAACATGCGCTCATTTACCCGGTGCTCGATGGTCAGGGCCGTGTGACCAACTATGTGGCCCACAAAGAAGACATCACCCAGCGCAAAGAAGCTGAAGACCGCATTCGCCAGTTGTCACACTACGATCAATTGACCGGCTTGCTCAACAAAGCCACCTTCGATCAGCGTGTCGACAACGCACTTGAACGTGCCCGTGCAGGGCACCATATCGTGGCACTTCTGTGGCTTGATCTCGACAATTTCAAGGCGATCAATGATTCCCTCGGCCATGCGCTGGGCGACGAACTGCTGGTCGAGGTTTCAAACCGTTTGCGTGCGGCTTTGGGAGATGCGGTGAGCCTCAGTCGTCAATCAGGTGATGCCTTTGTGGCTTTGGTGTACAACACGGATCAGGGAGCGCTTGCCCTGCTGGCAAAAAAAGTGCTTGACCGCGTTCAGGAGCCCGTTGCGCTGGGTGACAACATTCTGTCGGTCAGTGCATCCATCGGCATTGCCCTGTATCCCAGCGATGCTGCTTCATCCATGCTGTTGTCCAAGTGTGCGGAAGTGGCCATGTATCGCATGAAGCAGGAGGGGCGCAATGGCCTGCGTTTCTATGCGCCCGACATGCAGGAAAATACCGAACGTGCGCTCGCATTGTCCAGCAGCTTGAAGCAGGCGATCTTGCACGATGAGTTCCATTTGGTCTATCAGCCGCAGCTTGATCTGGCATCGGGTCGTATTGTGGGGGCCGAAGCGCTGTTGCGCTGGAACAGTCCCCAGTGGGGCATGGTGTCGCCGGGTGAATTCATTCCCCTGGCCGAGCAGAACGGTTTCATTGTGCAGTTGGGTGCCTGGGTATTGCACCAGGCCTGCAGGCAGGTTCGGTGCTGGATCAATCAGGGGCTGGGCGAGTCGATCGTGGCCGTGAATGTTTCCGCGCTGCAGTTTGCCCAGACCAATTTCGTTGAGCAGGCCTGCCTGATTGTCAAGAATGCGAATGTTCCACCGCACTGCATTGAAATTGAACTGACGGAAGCGGTGGCCCTGAAAAATCCGGAGCTGGCCGGTGAAAAAATCGACCAGCTCAGTCAGGCGGGTTTCAAGATTTCCATCGACGATTTCGGAACCGGCTATTCGTCCATGAGCTACCTGAAGCGTTTTGCCGTTGACAAGCTCAAGATCGATCAATCTTTCGTGCGAGATCTCGACAACGATGTCGATGACCAGGCCATTGTATCGGCCATTGTGCAAATGGCACACAGTCTGGGCCTGACCACCATCGCGGAAGGGGTCGAGACGCAGCAACAACTCGATTTCCTGCGCTCGAAGGGTTGTGACGAAATTCAGGGGTATTTTTTCAGTCGTCCGCTGACCATCGAGGCATTTGATGCCTTTCGTGCAGACTATGCCCAGCGTAATCAAGGGTGTTGATCGGTTGAACGCCGGTCCCATACGGAAAAAGCACGCAACAGGCATTAAAACGCCCCCCGAACGCGTTGGCACTGGCGGGGGGCATGGTTTTGCTGGCCGGGTGTCTGTTAGTCAGTCGGCCTTGGCGATGGCGATCAACTGGGCGCCGTCGGTCACTTGATCACCCGTGCCGAAAAAGACTTCGGTTACGGTGCCGTCAATGGGGGACGTGATGGTGTGCTCCATTTTCATGGCTTCCATCACCAGCAAAGTGTCACCGCTTTTCACGGTATCGCCGGCTTTGACGGCCAAGGCAATGATTTTGCCGGGCATGGGGGCGGTCAGGCTGCCGCCATGATCGCTGCCTTCGTCCTGGGCATGTTCGACGGCATCGTGCATGTTCAGGATCGTGACGCTGCCATCAAGGAAGACATGAACGTCTTGATGACGCACGATGACGGTGGCCGTGGTGTCGGTGCCGTCAAGGCGTACCCGTACTGTATGACGCCCCTGGCTGCCCTGTGTAACGTCCCATTCCATGGGGCGGTGTTCCGTGCCATGCACGAAGGTCCAGTTTGAGCCATCGCGCTCCATGACCAAACGTATCAGTTCGCCTTGATCAAGCAGTTCGAACGACTGGGTGGAGCGGCCCGACAAACGCCAGCCATCGGCCTGCGCCCAAGGGTCAGTTTGTACACGATTGTGCTTGAGGTTTGAATGGGTGAGACCGCGATCGGCCAGCAGGGCAGCCAATGCCAGTGCCAGTGTGGCGGGTGGCGTGGCTTGGGCGGCCGGGAAGAGGCTGGCGTTGCGCCGCTCGATCAGCCCGGTGTCGAGGTCGGCTGTGGCGAAGGCGTCATCGAGCATGAGCCTGCGCAGGAAGGCGATATTGGTGTTCAGCCCTACGCAGCGTATTTGTCCCAGTGCCTGCACCATGCGGGCCCGGGCCTGTTCGCGGTCGGCACCTCGCACGATCAGTTTGGCGATCATGGGGTCGTAGAACGGAGAAATGGTGTCGCCCGCCTGTACCCCGCCATCGATGCGGATGTCGCCATTGGTGAAGGTGACATGTGCGGGGAAATCAAGCGTGTTCAAGGTGCCGATGGAGGGCAGGAAGCCTTTTTCCGGGTTTTCGGCATAAATGCGTGCTTCAATGGCATGCCCGGAAAAAGTGAGATCGTTCTGGGTGACCGGCAGGGGTTCGCCCGCCGCCACGCGCAGTTGCCATTCAACCAGGTCATGACCCGTGATCATTTCCGTGACCGGGTGCTCTACCTGCAGGCGGGTGTTCATTTCCATGAAGTAGAAGCGGCCATCGGGTTCGGCAATGAATTCCACCGTGCCGGCACCGACATAATTGACGGCTTTGGCGGCGGCTACGGCGGCTTCGCCCATGGCGCGACGGCGTTCTTCGGTCATGCCGGGTGCTGGCGCTTCTTCAATGACTTTCTGGTGTCGGCGCTGTACGGAGCAATCGCGTTCGAACACATAAACACAGTTGCCGTGGGTGTCGGCAAACACCTGGATTTCAATGTGGCGCGGTTTTTGCAGGTAGCGTTCGATCAGGACTTTGTCGTCGCCGAAACTGCTGGCGGCTTCACGTTTGCACGATGCCAGGGCATCGGTGAACTGGGCAGCCGATTCAACGATACGCATGCCTTTGCCACCGCCACCGGCGCTGGCCTTGATGAGGACGGGGTAACCGATGATGTCGGCCTGTTGTTTCAGGAAGTCGGGGTCCTGGTTGTCGCCGTGGTAACCGGGCACCAGCGGCACACCCGCCTTTTCCATGAGGCTTTTGGCGGCGGACTTGCTGCCCATGGCCGCAATGGCGCTGACGGGCGGGCCCACAAAGGCAATGCCGGCATCGGCGCAGGCCTGGGCAAACCCTTCGTTTTCAGACAGAAAGCCGTAGCCCGGGTGAATGGCCTGGGCGCCGGTTTGCAGGGCTGCCTGCAGGATGGCATCGGCTCGCAGGTAACTGGCACGGGGTTCGGAACCGCCGATGTGGACGGCCTGGTCGCAGGCGGCGACGTGGCGGGCGCGGGCATCGGCATCGGAATACACGGCAACGGTACGCAGGCCCATGCGTTTGGCGGTGGCTGCCACACGGCAGGCAATTTCGCCACGGTTGGCGATCAGCAGGGTAGTGAACACAGTGGCTCCTTGGTTTACATGCGGAACACGCCGAAACGTGTATCTTCGATGGGGGCGTTCAGGGCGGCGGACAGGCTCAGGGCCAGAACCCGGCGTGTGTCGGCCGGCATGATGATGCCGTCGTCCCACAACCGTGCCGTGGCATAGTAGGGATGGCCTTCCTGCTCGTATTGTTCGCGGATGGGTGCCTTGAAGGCTTCTTCTTCGTCGGCGCTCCAGGTGCCGCCCTTGCTTTCGATGCCATCGCGTCGCACGGTCGCCAGCACGCTGGCGGCCTGTTCGCCACCCATGACGGAAATGCGGGCGTTGGGCCACATGAACAGCAGGCGCGGGTTGAAAGCGCGCCCGCACATACCGTAATTGCCCGCCCCGAAGGAGCCGCCGATGAGCACGGTGAATTTGGGTACCGCGGCGGTGGAGACGGCCGTGACCATTTTGGCACCGTGCCGCGCAATGCCCTCGTTTTCGTATTTGCGCCCGACCATGAAGCCGGTGATATTCTGAAGGAACACCAGCGGAATTTTGCGCTGGCAGCACAGCTCGATGAAGTGGGTACCCTTCTGGGCGGCTTCGGAAAACAGGATGCCATTGTTGGCGATGATGCCAACGGGCATGCCGTGAATATGAGCGAACCCTGTGACCAGGGTTGTGCCGAAACGGGCCTTGAATTCGTCAAATTCCGAACCATCGACAATGCGGGCGATCACTTCCCGGACATCGTAGGGTTTGCGGGTGTCGGCCGGAATGATACCGTTCAGTTCCTGCGGGTCGTACAGGGGTTCCGCGTAGTGTTTGCGCTGCAGTTGTACGGGTTTGTGGTGGTTCAGGCGCCCGATGGCGTTACGGGCCAGGTACAGGGCGTGCAGATCGTTGTTGGCCAGATGGTCGGCCACGCCGGATAAACGGGTGTGTACATCGCCCCCGCCCAGGTCTTCTGCAGAGACTTCTTCCCCGGTGGCGGCCTTGACCAGCGGTGGCCCCCCCAGAAAGATCGTGCCCTGGTTCTTGACGATGATGGATTCATCGCTCATGGCTGGCACGTAAGCGCCACCTGCAGTGCAGGATCCCATCACAACGGCAATTTGGGCAATACCCTTGGCCGACATCGTGGCCTGGTTGAAGAAGATGCGTCCGAAGTGGTCGCGGTCGGGAAAGACTTCATCCTGGTTGGGCAGGTTGGCCCCGCCGGAATCGACCAGATAGATGCAAGGCAGGTGGTTTTGTTCGGCAATTTCCTGGGCGCGCAGGTGTTTCTTGACCGTGAGCGGGTAGTACGTGCCGCCTTTGACGGTGGCATCGTTGCAGACGATCATGCATTCGGTGCCGGCCACGCGGCCAATGCCGGTGATCAGACCCGCGCCTGGCGCTTCGTTGTTGTATACA
Organism: Alcaligenaceae bacterium; assembly: GCA_012727555.1. Taxonomy (GTDB): domain Bacteria; phylum Pseudomonadota; class Gammaproteobacteria; order Burkholderiales; family Burkholderiaceae_B; genus JAAYGT01. The sequence continues at coordinate 11,937 of JAAYGT010000068.1, forward strand.
TCGAGTGCGGCCAGAGGTGAAAGTTCCAGGAACGGCGTGCCCGGGTCGAGCAGGCGTTCAACCCGGTCACGCGGCAACAATTTGCCACGGGCCAGATGCTTGGCGCGTGCCGATTCACTGCCGCCTTGTGCTGTGGCGAGCAGTTTCTGGCGCAGGTCATCGACCTGGGCTTGCATGGCCTGGGCATTGTCGATGAAGGCTTGCGATCGCGGATTGATGCGTGACTCGAGGACGGGCATGGCAATTCCTGAAGTGGGTGGTGAAACCCCCGCATGAAGCGGGGGCTGTTCAAGGAGTGATTCAAAGGGAATCAGAGCATTTCGATCGCCAGTGCCACGGCTTCGCCACCCCCGATGCACAGCGAGGCCACGCCACGTTTGCCACCGGTTTTGCGCAGAGCGCCAACCAGGGTGGCCATAAGGCGGGCGCCCGAGGCGCCGATGGGGTGGCCCAGTGCGGTTGCACCGCCATGAACGTTCACTTTGTCATGTGGCAGATTCAGTTCTTTCATGGCGGCCATGGTGACCACGGCAAAGGCTTCGTTGATTTCGTAGAGATCGACCTGGTCGGCTGTCCAGCCGGCTTTGGCGAGCAGTTTCTGCATGGCTCCGACCGGGGCGGTGGTGAACCATTCGGGCTCTTGTGCATGCTGAGTATGCGCAACGACGCGTGCCAAAGGCTGGATGCCCAGTTTTTTGGCGGTGGATTCGCGCATCATGACCATGGCAGCAGCACCATCGGAAATGGACGATGCGTTGGCGGCTGTGACCGTGCCGTCTTTTTTGAAGGCGGGTTTCAAGGTGGGGATTTTGTCGGGCATGGCTTTGAGCGGGGCTTCATCGGTGTCGATGACGGTGTCGCCCTTGCGACCGGCGATGGTGACGGGTGCAATTTCCCACTTGAAGCTGCCGTCTTCGGTGGCCGTGCGTGCACGACGCAGGGATTCAAGTGCGAAATTGTCTTGTTCTTCGCGGGTGAAACCGTATTTGTCGACGCAGGCTTCGGCAAAGACGCCCATGGCCGTACCACGCTGGTAGGCATCTTCCAGACCGTCAAGGGCCATGTGGTCGTAGACGGTGGAGTGGCCATAGCGATAGCCTTGACGGCCGCGCAGCAGCAGGTAGGGCGCGTTGCTCATGCTTTCCTGACCACCGGCGACCACGACATCGGCTGAACCGGCCAGCAACAGGTCGTGCCCGAACATGGCGGCTTTCAGGCCTGACCCGCACACTTTGTGAATGGTGGTGCAACCCGCATGGCGGGGCAGGCCGGCGCCCAGGGCGGCCTGGCGTGCAGGTGCCTGGCCTTGACCGGCCTGCAGCACGTTGCCCATGATGACTTCGTCGATGGCATCGGGTTGGATGCCGGCACGTTCAACGGCCGCCTTGATGGCAATGGCGCCCAGTTCGTGGGCGGCCAGACCGGACAGGCTGCCCATCATGCCGCCCATGGGGGTACGCGCGATGGATACGATGACTACGGGATCAGACATTGATTGCTCCTAGGGGTGCAAAGGGGTTGGAAGTTCCCGGCGTGGTGCGTGCGCGTGAGTGGCTGAGACGGCGGCTGGGTTCGTAGGGAAAGATGTCTTCGATACGACCTTGTGCCGCCCGGGCACGGCATGCCTGCCACCACTCGGCGCTGAGCAGGTCGGCGTGGTATTTGAGGAATGCCGCCCGCACACGTGTATCGCCAAGCAAGAACACACGGAATTCCTCGGGGAAAACATCGTTGGCAGCCACCGGATACCACGTTTCGCCGGAGAGTTCGGCTTCTTCGTTGGGGGCCGGAGGAATGCGCCGGAAGTTCATCTCGGTCATCCGCTGGATCTCATCGTAATCATAGAACACTACCCTGCCCAGGCGTGTGACACCAAAGTTTTTGTAGAGCATGTCGCCCGGGAAGATATTGGCGCCGGCCAGTTCGCGGATGGCATCGCCGTAGCGACGTACCGCCTGTTCGAGCAGGGCATCGCTGGCGCGTGACAGGTAGATGTTCAGCGGGGTCATGCGCCGTTCGATATACACATGGCGCAGCACGATGGTGTCATCGGTTTCTTCCA